>JAPOQZ010000135.1 GCA_026710435.1 bacterium
CTAGGGCCTGTTAACACAAGTCTCCACCACATACAGATTGTTGGTTAACAGATAGTAAGGGGCAAACACGATACGAGTCTTGAGGCGATCCTTCCAAACGAGGATCGTAGTCGTTTCTTAACCAATGCATACTATCTTGTGCCTCTTGTAGTGTGAACAGGCCCTAGAGATTCTAAGCGCTGTCACCCGACGCGCAGTCGTTACGGTACCGCGGGTCGCGGGTTGGTCTATGGGTCGGCGGTGGGATATGGCGCCGCAAGCGGCGTCTATGGCAAGGACTCGCCGACGAAGGCGTACCCACCAGGGTATGTCGAGGAGGCAGGACGCAGCCAGAGGCATCGAAGACGGTCCAGAGCGCGCCGCCCGCAACGCAGACCAACCGCTATCAAACCAGCTTCGGGGACACGCGGTCCGTCATGTCTGCGGCGAAGTGGGCTCGAGCCTCGTACACTGCGGTCATGGCAGCTCAAGGATCACGCTTCGCGGTTCTAGCCGCGCTGGTCGCCAACTCGCTTATAGCGGTGGCGAAGTTCATCGCCGCCGCAATGACAGGATCGGCGGCGATGCTGGCCGAGGCGATCCACTCCGTAGCAGACTCCAGCAATCAGGGGATGTTGCTGTGGGGTATGGCGGTCTCGAAGCGGCAGGGAGGCACCACCCATCCATTCGGCCGGGGCAAGGAGGTCTACTTCTGGAGCTTCATGGTGGCGGTGATGCTGTTCGTCGGCGGCTCTGTGTTCTCAATCCAGCACGGTATCAGCGCGCTCCGTCACCCTCATGAGGTCGCGAACTTCGGAATCTCGGTCGCGGTCCTCGGAGGCGCCCTCGTCTTCGAGTCCTTCTCGTACGTGGTGGCTATCAAGGAGTTCAACCGGGCACGCGGGTCGCGCTCGCTGTGGCGATCGGTCCGCGAGACGAAAGACGCCGCCCTGCTAGTGATCCTCTTCGAGGACAGCGCGGCTGTGGCCGGCCTGGTGGGCGCCCTCGCCGGGGTGATCGCCTCCCACCTGACCGGCGATCCCATCTGGGATGCCGTGGCATCCATCTTCATCGGGGTGCTGCTGGCCATAGTGGCATTCTTCCTGGCCTTCGAGACGAAGGGCTTGTTGATAGGCGAGGCGGCCGGACGCCGGGACCGGGCCGCCATCCGAGCCCGGGTTCTCGCCCATCGCAACGTCGAGCAGGTAGACCGGCTGCTTACCATGCAGATGGGCCCGGAGGAGATTCTCGTGAACCTGGACGTGGAGTTGGTCGACGGTCTATCGGGCGATGAGGTCAGCCAGACCATCGAAGACCTCGAAGGCGCTATCCGCACCGCCGTTCCCACCGCCAGGAACATCTTCGTGGAAGCGTGACCCGGTCAGTGACGAGCGCATCCGCCCCGGCATCCTCAGCCAACCTCGGTCCCGGCTTCGATACGCTCGCTCTGGCCCTCGACCTCAGGTGCGAGGTGCGAGCCGAACCCGCATCCTCATGGTCGATCCGCCACCAGGGTCCCGAGCCCTATCTGGGAAGGCAGGAGGATGACGCGATCCTGGCGGCGGCCCGCAAGGTCAGCAGGCAGCCGTTGCGGGTGGAGGTGTCGAACCGCATACCCCTATGCAGGGGGCTTGGTTCGAGCGCAGCCGCCTACGCCGCCGGCGCGCTGGCAGCTCTGCGGGCCAACGGCAACGACCCCGGCCATGACGACCTGTTCCAATGCGTGAGGGAACTCGAGGGACATCCGGACAACGCGGCAGCCGCGGTCTACGGCGGACTGGTGGCCGTCGTGGATGGCTCGGTGATCCACCCCCCACTGTCGTCCAAGCTCGTTCCGGTGGTGGCGGCGCCGGGCTTCGAGCTGAGGACGAAGGACTCCCGTAAGGTAATCCCCAGGTCGGTTCCTGTGGAGGCAACCGTGCGCACCATAGGCCGGGTGGCAGCACTGCTGGAAGGATTGCGCACCGGGTCCCCTGACTTGCTGGACCTAGCCGGAGGCGACGAGATCCACGAGGCACCCCGCACCGCTCACAGTCCTCACACGGGGACGTTGATTACCGCAGCTCTCGAAGCCGGAGCCCTGCACGCCTGCCTATCGGGTGCTGGACCTTCCGTTCTGTGCCTTACAGACAAGGGTGACGCAGCGTCGCTCGTTGAATCCCTCCGGGACGCGGTGGGACCCGGCGGAAGAGTGATGATCCTGCGGCCCGATGCTGTCGGCGCCCGCTAACTAGGAGGGTACTGAGCAATCCTCCAGCGGCCTGCCAATCGCCGACAAAATGCCTGGGTCGGCGGGTGGCAGGCCCGAGCAATCGTCATTGTTCAGCACCCTCCTAGGGCACCTTCACGCTGAGGATCTCAGCGCTTCTTCTTGTGACGGTTCGCCTTGATCCGTTTGCGGTACTTGTGCTTGCTCATCTTTTTGCGGCGCTTCTTTATCAGCGAGCCCATGCACATCCTTGTTCGGCCGGAAAACACAATTGTCGCCGGTGTTGCTCCAAGCCGCAAACCCGGAGAGCGCCACCCGCTCGGATCGGGTGGGTCACACCTACCAGCAACGGTGAGCGGTCACGACCGTAGAGAGAAGAGCCGGGTGAGTTGCCGGATGTCGTCCAGTTCTTCGAGAGAACGCAGGAGGGCAAGCATGTCCCGGGCCTGCGATCCCCCGACCACAGCCGAGGCATTGCGAAGGAACTTGGCCTCCAGTTGCTCCCCGCTCATCGGGTTTCGAGGGCTGCCGAGGTAGTCCTCGCGCCTGATCCTGCCCGTGTACGTCCTTCCTCTCGCAGAAATCGCCACCTCGTTCACGTAAGGGCTCTCGGAGGTCTCCAGGCGGACCCGGCGGGCCAGGTGGCGGCGGACGGGATCGGCCAGGCTCTCCGGGTCAAGCCAGCCGGGACCGGCCGGATGGCCGAGGATCACGTTGGCAATGGCCCACGGCACGCATCCGAGCGCTTCCCAGGCTGTGTCGGGTTCCGGGTCGATGAAGACACTGTCGGGGTCGTTGTAGACGGCGCTGCCGCGAAAGACCACCGTGTCGATCGAGCCGGGATCGATACTGTGCTCAGAGACCAAACGCTCGGCCAGTTGCATACCGCCCATGAAGCCGTAGCTACCGATCCAGGGTTTGAAGTTGAGTTCGCTGGTCAGGTAGTAGTAGGGCGACGGCGAGGCTCGTAGGGAACCCAGGTCGTAGATGTCGGATGCGCCGTGGTCGAGTATGTCCGCTGGGCCTCCCGAACCCGCGGCGACCAGCAGGGCCGACTGGACCCCGATCTGGCAGCTCCAAAGGTTGTGCTGGCTGTTGGTCCAACCGAGACGGGGCGTCAGGTAGATGTGGTTCATGTCGGCAGGGACCATCGTCCAGGAGAGTCCGATCACCAGGTTGGTGGCGGCGGCGTCGAGTCCCAGCATCCGGGCGGCTACCAAGGCGGGGTTGACGATGAGATGGCGACGGAAATGGGCTGGGAACAGATGTATGAGCGGTCTGGTGTCGGCGAGGTTGCGGGCAAAGCGCCCGTTCAACTCGTAGCTCACTGCGATAGCGGTGATCACGTCCCGGCCCGACCCTCCCCCACGCTCGGCCATCGCCACGGCGGTCTGGCCAATCGGGGAAAAGGCGTGGACCCCGGGACCGGATTCTTCGAAGTCGGAATGTGATGCCATCTCCGCGTTCACGCCGGCCGCCAAGCCGGCCGACACCCTGGCGCCGCTGCCTACCAGGGTTGCCTCAGGCAGGCCCCCTACCTGCGTGGCGAAACCGATCAGCGGCCGGTCCAGGAACCTGTGCGCCAGGAGCGCCACACCGATGTCATCCATCAGGGCCCGCTTGACGATCGATACCGCGCCTGATGGAAGGCCCTCGAAGTCAGCCCCGGCAACCTCCGCCGCCAGCTGTTGGGTAATGCTCATCCAAGCCCTCCAGAATCCGTGGCCCTATGGCCAGGGTATACGGGAGACGGAGGCCGGCGAAGCCGGTAGCACCCCACGAATATAGGAGAAACACCAGGCACCAAACCCTGCGCCCGGCGGGCCTACGGCGATCCCCTCTCGTGCTCTGCTTCCGGTCGTGAGCGGGCTACCCGGTCAGAGTGGCCATAAGCTCATCGAGTGTCGACAGCCAGAGCACCGCTACAACGGGTTCTGACTCGGTTCGCAGGTTCCGATGACGGGTGAGAACCTGAATCTTCCGCCGAGCCCGGAGCTGCTCAGCGAGTGGAGGTTTCCAGATCTCGAAGTCCAGGAGGGAGCCGACACTCAGTCGTTGGCGGCGACGGCTGAGGCCTTTGCTACTGGTGCCAAGTTCCGTCCGGTCCGACTCCGACTGCATGTAGGTCGCCAGCCAGCGCGCGTCCAAGTCAGCAGCGTGAGTCTGGAACGTCGGAAGTTCGCCGGAAACGAAGAAGCCGTCGAACTCCGTCGGAACGTGAGCGTAGGCACCATCGAAGGCAAGGTTCTTGGAGTAGATGAACTGGCCGGCACTGACGCGGTTCAGCGTCGTGGCCGAGGTCCGGGAACCGTCGATCGATCCCTTCCGAAAGACGCCTCGGCCAGAGCGGCGGAGCCCGAGGTTTGGATACGTCTTCGTCGGATCGACCGGCACCGGGTGAGCAACTTGCTCCATCAGACGGCGTAGCGGGGCCTTCGTCCAGCCTCGTGCTTTCTTCTCCGGCTCGGAGAGATCGGGTCTCGACGCAAGAGCGACGGCAGCAGCCTCGCTCAGTTCCTTCGCCCGCTTTGCGCTCGCATCCAGAGCCTCGACCTTCTGTCTGTAGAAGGTCAGTGTTTGGCCTGCTTCCCGTTGGCTATCGATATCCGGAATCGGAAGCCGGATCTCTAGAAACCGGCCGGCGTGGACCCGCTCGCGAAAAGTTCCGGGATTCCCATGTCCGGACGCGACCCGCTGCCAGAACTCGGGCCACGCACACAGGTACGAGAGGAACCGCGCGTCGAGCTCCCCCTCTAGCGGTGAGAACGTCAGGAACTCGGGAGAAAGGTGGAACCCATCGAACTCGGGAGGTACAACAGCGATCGCTCCCTTGAAGGCCTGTGGCCTGCTCACTACCAGACGGCCTGCTCGGAGGCGATGCAGCTTCTTGTAGCTTGTGCCGAACCCCGCGAGGTCGTTCTTCTTGAACAGCCCGCGTCCAGAGTTGTACACACCCGCCAGCGGATACCGAGCGGTCGCATCCACCTGGACCGGATCGACGTCGAGAGTGAGAACCTCGCGGAGCCGGCGGTCTCCGACGCTCACGCCTGGAGCCCCTGTTCGAGGCTCTTCAGGAGCCGAAGTATCTCCGCTTCTACTTCTATGAGCTCGCCGAGCAGTTCCGCCGGCGGCCGATGAGCGAGATCATGCGGCTGGTTCGGGTTCCGGAAGTCCAGATTGAAGTCCGCGGACTTGATCGACTCGATCAGCACTCGCCACGCAAACTCATCCTCGACCCTGTTCTTCCACCAAGCACGGCACCTGTCGAACTCCTCGAAGCTGACCGGCATGGTCTTCGTGTACTTCTTCCGTCCCTCGGGTGGGCGAATCTCGTAGAACCAGGTCTCTCTCGTGCGCCCGGTCTTCTCGAAGAAGAGCAGGTTGAGTGGGATCGCGGTGGAGGGCTCGAGCACGCCCTTCGGCAACCTGACCACGGTGTGCAGATTGCACTCCTGCAGAAGCTGCTGCTTGATGCGGGCACCGACACGATTCCCGAAGATCACCCTATCCGGTACGACAATCGCGCACCGGCCACGATGCGTCAGCAGCCGGACCACGAGTTGGATGAAGAGCCATTCTGTCTCCGCTGTCCGCATGTCGGTTGGGAAGTTGTCCTGAATCCGCCCCTCCACGATGCCACCGAATGGGGGATTCGTGATGATGACGTCGGCTTGATCAGTGCGGCGGATCTCTGTGATCGGCTTGGCCAACGCATCGCCTCGGATCAGATTCGGTTCGCCGACCTCGTGGAGGAACATGTTCATCATCCCGAAGAGATACGCGAGGGCACTCTTCTCGACGCCGCGCAGGTTCTCCTGGAGCCTCTGAAGCTCCTCTGGCGTTCCGACCCAGGGGCGGAGGTATTCCAGGGCTTCGACCAGAAACCCTCCGGTGCCGCAAGCCGGATCGAGTATCACCTCACCGGGTTGGGGGGCGACCTGCTCCACCATGAAGCGAATGACCGGCCGGGGAGTGTAGAAAACCCCTGATCCACGGGCGGCATAGTGCGCGTCCAGAAGCATCGTTTCGTAGAGATGGGCCATCGTGTTGACGTCGTCGGACGACGCAAAGTCGATCTCGTTGATGTTGTCGATGACGACGCGAAGCAGATGGCCGGAGAACATCCCGTTGTTGATCTCCTTGAAGACCGAACTCACGGCGGTGCGGGAATCGTGGCTCCCCGTCCCGGCCAAGCCTCGGAGGTACGGCAGTAGTCCCGGCCGGCGTTCCCTCCGATCATCGGTGAATTCTGTCTCGATGAAGGAGATCAGCGAGTCTCCGGTCCGGCCGTTCGGATCGTCGGCCCAATCACGCCAGCGATACGGCGCGTCGATGACTGGTCGGAACTCGGCGTCGGCGGTCTCGCGGTTCTGCTCCAGGCTATCGAAGGCCTTGAGGAACAGCAGCCACGCAAGTTGCGAAATCCTGTCGAGATCGCCGTTCAGTCCGACGTCCCTACGCATGGCATCGTGCGCGGCCCCGACGGCAGTTACGAGTTTCGCATGAGGTGTGGTCTTGGCGATTGTCTTCTTCTGGGCCATGTCAGTTTCCCCGTACGTCGAGTTTGATCCACCAGGATCGGATGAGGCTGAAGGCGCTGGGTAGGGAGTCGGCCTGGACATCGAGGTCTTCGACGAGCGACGCGTAGTCACTGGTCCATCCACGCGGCGGATCACTCAGGTCACCTGGAAGTTCGTGCGTTGCGCGTTGCAGGAAGGTGGTCCGTACTGCCGAACGACAGCGATCATCGTCCAGGTAATCGTTCTCGAGAAGTAGAACCAGGTCGACGAGATCTCGTACCCGAGTGCTACGTCGGTCGCCGTAGGAGCGGGTCAGAGACGATCACCTTCGATGCCGTCTTCTCGCAGACCAAGATCGAGGTCCATCGATGCCCGTGCCCGACTACCCAGCCTAACGTCGAGGGCAAGGCCCCCTTTCACTACCCACGTACCTGGCTCGGCCAAGTCCAGACGGACAACGATTCGCTCATGCATCACCCGCCGTCGAAGCCGCTCAACGCTGATGCCGGACTCCTGGGACTGGTTACGAAGGCGCTGGTCGAGTGCCGCACGCAGTGCTGCCGGGGTACTGTAGGGCATCAGAGGCCGAGCCTCCCGAGAGCCTGCTCGATGCGCAGGGCGGCTTTGAGGTCCACGGCCTCGGCTCGCTCGCGGAGCCGTCGGGGTGTAAGCAGACCGATGTCCTGAGCCTCCTCGATCGCACGCCCGAGTTGGTCGCTGTCCGCGCCGGCGGCAGCGACGTCGACCAGTGACCTGACCGGTCTTGTCACTCGAAACCCTTCTCGGTTCTCGATGTCCGCTCGATCCAGGTCGGCTGTATGAATCACCGCGCCAACCGCGCGCTTGGAGAAGGCCCTCGGTGCGGTCAGGTGGACCCGAGCCGGGTTGAACTCGCCGATCCCGTGGACGTCGAGTGCGGACTCGTGGGAAACGACCGCTCGGCCTCCAGCCCACAGCGTCCAGCGAACCAGCTCGTCGTGTGCGCCCACCGGCCACGCGAAGAGCCGGTATAGACCTCGATCGACCCGGACCCAGTTACCCTGTTGCGCGTGGTAGTGCTGCGCTTGGTAGGAGTAGCCGATCTCCCGCGCTTGGGCAGCGGTGAAGTATCCCCCCTGCATTACGGCAAGCTGGAAGAGCCCTCTACGGAGATCCTGGCGGCTGGTACGCATTTTTCCTCAACTGAAACTTGATTTTTAAGAATAGACTATTCAAAACCTTAAGTATTTATTGAGTATATCTGGACAGGCTCCGAAGAATCAATGTAGGAATCAAAAGTAGGAATCAAAAGTAGGAATCAAAAGTAGGAATCAAAAGTAGGAATCAAAAGTTGGAATCAAAAGTTGGAATCAAAAGTTGGAAGATTCTCGCCCGTTCCCGTCCACCGCCCGCAGCCGAGGGTGTCTCGGTCAGCAGCCTGCTAACGGCTACCCATTCGCTCGGACAGGCGCCGCGCATTGAGAATCGGGGCTAACCTGGATGCACCGAACCAGCAGAAGGTGCTCCGGTGTCGACAACCGCACAGCGGGATTTGACCGAGATCTCCGTTCCGGCCCCGGCGATTTCGCCGGCAGCGCGTACCCTACGCGCTCTCCTGGGCACCATCAACCACAACTGGGCGACCCGGGCAGGTGCCCTTCTGGTGGTGATCTACCTGCTCTTTGCCATCTTCGGTCCCATCTTCACGGGTGATCCGCTCGAACTCTCGACCAACCGCCTACTCGAGCCGGGCAGCGAGAGCCTGTTCGGAACCGATCACCTCGGACGGGACATGCTGGCCCGCTCCGCCGATGGAGCCCGCATCTCCCTCCTGGTAGCGGTCATGAGCGTCCTTCTGGGCCTGATCCTGGCCGTTCCCGCCGGGATGATCGCCGGGTACCGCGGCGGCACCATGATCGACGAGGTGATCATGCGGTCCGTCGATGTGATCCTCGCCCTCCCCCTGTTCGTGCTCGGGATGTTCGTGTTAGGCCTGACTGGGATCGGTCCCACCCAGGTGGGCCCGATCGAGATTCCCGGCGCATGGAAGGTGGTCCTGCTCATAGCCCTGGCGGCTACGCCCTTCTTCGCGCGGGTCGCCCGGGCGGCCACCCTGGTGGAGGTCCACGAGGACTACGTGGACGCGTTGAAGGTGGTGGGGGTGCCCCGCCGCCGGATCCTGTTCCGCGAGGTGATAGTAAACGTAGCGCCTCCGGTGCTCGTCCAGGCCTTTCTCTGGATCGCCATCGCGATCTTCGCTGAGGCCGCTCTGAGCTTTCTCGGTCTCGGTATCCAGCCCCCCGCCCCGACGATCGGGAACATCCTCTTCGACGCTACAGCTTTCATGTTGCTGGGTGCGTGGTGGTACTCGCTGTTCCCGGGGATGGTCCTGCTGGTGGCGACCGTCGGCTTCAACCTGGTGGGAGACGGGTTGAACGACCTACTAGACCCGCAACTCCGCCAGTAGTCAACCCGCTCGCGCGCCGGCAGGCTGCGGATCCTCCACCTTCTCGCCACTCAGCGCGCAGCCCGAGGCATAGGTCACCTCCAACCACATGCATCCCGTCCCGGAGGCGGCACCGCGGTCCCACGCCCAGACCGTTCCGGGTGGCTGCTCGATGAACCAGTCGGCACGGACCTCCCGCCGCTCACCATCGACCACCAGCGCCATGCCGCCCGCTAGCACGTATGCGAACCTCAGGGCCCGCCCGTGGAAGCCGGCCCGCTTGTCCTGGGGTGCCTCCCATCCGCCCGGCACGTACCGGAGCTTGGCCCGGAATCCCCCGATCGGGTCCTCCCGTAGCCACTTCATGCTCACCCCGTCGAGGTCGGGATCCGCTTCCCACTCCAGCGAGGTGGCACTCTGGCGGATGAAGTTGTCAGGCCAGTCCACCACGTCGGGAGGAACGTTGTCGGGCCCCGCCAGGAGTACCTCCGAGGGTCCTTCCTCGTAGTTCAGCAGGACGCACGGACCCTGCCGGAAAGCCGCTCGAGGATGGCCCTGCCCGGCATGCAGGCTGTACGCGGGCCGGCTCATGAACGTCCCCTCGCGGAAGTGCACCAACTCGCCTTCGACCTGCCTGGGATGGACGAACTCGTAGATCACGAAGTGGCCTGACAGGCAGTAGGCCCACTCGTGGTACGTGTGGTAGTGGGGACCCTTGCCCGGGTCGGTTCGATCCCAGGCGGCGTTCGCCTCGAAGTACACGTAGTCGAGGTGGCTCCCATCCGGCCCGTCGAATAGACGTTTAGCCCGCCCGCCGAACATCTCCGCTGTCCAACCCATGGCGTTGACATCGGTGAGTTTCATTGACTCCATCGTTACCTCCAGACACCGGACTCGGTGGTCACGGCTAGAAGCCCCCGGGCGCCCTTCAGGCCACCATGGAAGCGATCGATCTGACATCGGGAACCGTCTCCAGCCCCATCAGGGTCCCGTAGAGCGCCGCGGCCCTCTCCGCACCGAGACCGGGCTCGACGAGTCCTAGGAACTTCGCCTCGAAGCCGGCTTCGCTGATCGGCGTACCCGCGCTACCCGGCACGTCGCGCATCAGGATCGACTCGGTGAACACCTCGCCCCTGGCTTGGACCTCCACCGTGTTGGCCATATCCCCCCGCCGTTTCTCGTTGCGGGCTCGCGTGGCCTCGGGATCCTCGACGATCTCCACTCGGGCGCACAAGCGCCGGGCCGCTCGGTCAGCGAGTCGGTCCGGGGTGAACCAGGCCCGGCCCGGCGGTATTTGCATCGCCTGCATGGTGATGCCCCAATGCGTGCTGTAGATGGCCTGCCAGTAGTTCTCCGGCTCGGGTTCGAACTGGTGTGGATCCAGGTAGATGCTCGGAAGCCGGGCGGTGATCCGCTCGATCTCGCCCACCCCGATGGATTCGCGCCGCACGATCCGTCCGACGAGATGCAGCGCCCCGTTGCATCCCCGGCTCGCCGGGTAGGGCTTGAGTTCCAGTTCGTTGGCGGTATGCACGAAGCCGGTCGGCGATCCGAGCCGGTCCAGGTCGTAGTCGGCCTCATGGAAGTCGAGTTCGTCGCGAAGGCCCCCGTAGCCGTGCCGGGCCAGCAACGCCGCTTGGACCCCGAGCCGGCATATCCACAGATTGCCGATCCCGAGCGGGCTCACCCGCTTGGTGGGGGGAGGCCAGAAGCGGAGTAGGTCGCTGGTCGGCAGGTCCCAGGAGAACCCGATGGCCCGGTTGAGCGTCTCGACGTCCAGCCCCAGCAGCTTGCCGGCAACGATGGCCACGCACGTCGCGTGGTGGCGGAGAACGTCGCCGTCCCGCCTGGCGTGATGGAAGCGGGCGTTGATCTCGTACCCGAGGATGGCCGCGGTGAGCACGTCGGCCCCGGAGGCGCCCACGCGCTGGCCCACGGCAATGGCGGTGTGGACCATTGCCGGCCCGGCATGGAGGCCGGGGCCGGTCTCCTCGAAGTCGGTGTCCCTCGCCACCTGCGCGTTGACCGCCGCGGCCACTTCGGCGGGCACGCGACGACCGTCGGCGACCAGCACCGCCTCCTCCGGACCGCCGAGTTCCGCCGCGTAGTCGCACAGCGGCCGGCCGGTTACCTGGTAGCCCATGAAGCAGAGACCCACCGAGTCGGCAACGAGACGGATGATCCGGTCGACGGCCGGGCGCGGGAGGTCGCCGAACGTTGTGTCCGTGACCTCCCTGGCGAGCGCCGCCGTGACACTCACGACGGCGCCCGTCCTCCCATCGGTGTTGTGATCAGGCGACGAAGCTGGTGTTCTCTAACGCCAGCCGGTTGGTCCGCATCGGTCCGAGAAGGTTCCCCTGCAGGCTGGAATGGGTCGAGATGACAAACGGCGGGTACACCGGCGGCGTCATCACGAAGTCCAGCGTCAGGATCTCGTTGGCGCGCCGCCACATGGCGAACCGGGTGGCGTTGTCGGGCTCGCCGAACGAGTCACTGATCAACTGGGTGTACTCGTCGTTGTAGTACTTCATGGTGTTGAAGAAGTGATCCGAACGGGCGGTGCCCAGCGAACTCCAAGCGGTCGCGCCTTGGGACGGTCCGTCGGTCGACACGCTGACCCCGATGTCGTAGTCGGAGTCGAAGAAGAGTGCGACCCAGGCTGCGATCTCCAGGAAGGCCAGGTTGGCCTTCAGACCCACCGCCAACCATTGCTGCTGCAGAACCGCCCCGAGATCGCGAACCGTCGGCGAGTTGATGAACATGATGTCGAACTCAACGAGGTCTCCCTCGGCGATGTTCCCCTCTTCGTCGAAGACCAGGTTGGTTGCCTCCGACATGAGCGCCCGCGCCGTCGCGAGGTCGGCGGTGTCGGTGAAGGGCGTGAAAGTGGGGTCGTACCCGCCTGTGGCAGGTCCCAGCATGCCCTGGGCGATGGTCCCGAGGCCACCGAAGACCACGTCGTTGACCGCTTGGCGATCCATCGAACGCGCCATCGCCTCCACGATGCGCTTGTCGCTGAAGGGTTCGCGGCCCACGTTGTTCCACCACAGGATCTCGAAGGGCGACTGCTGGTTGAGCACGCTGATGTTGGGCTCCGCCTCCAGCAACGGCACCGAGTTTGGCTCGGTCTCCGGGTAGACGGTCGAGTCGCCCCGGATCAGGTTCACCAGCCGCGCCCCGTTGTCCGCCACGAACCGGAACTCCACGCCGTCGATCTGCGGCTGCGTACCCCAGTAGTTCTCGTTGCGGGCAAAGCTGGCCGAGGAACCCTGGTCGTACTCCGTATGCACGAACGGTCCCGTACCGAGGAACTTGTCCGTCGCCTCGAAATTGTCGGGGTGGCGGATCGACATGAGCGCCAGTTTGTCGAGGAAGATCGAGAACGGCTTGCTGAAGTTGACCCTCAGCAGGTTGTCCTCGAGTGCCTCTGTGCTCTCTATCCCGAAGGCGAAGCGGCTTCGCCAGATACCTGACTCGGCCCCCTTGGCGAACAGGTCGACCACGTGATGGGCAGTCAAGGTGTCACCGTTGTGGAACTGGACACCCTCCCTGATGGGGATATCCCAGGTGAGGCCGTCGTCGGTGGCGGTGGGCAGTTCGGTGGCCAGCCAGGGGATGATGTTCAGATCGTCGTCGTAGCGGTAGAGAGGTTCCTCTACCAGATCGGACATCCAGATGACGTACTGGAAGTTGAACTGCCACGGGTTGAGTGCCGGCGGCTCGGTGGCCTGGTCGACGACGACGATCCCGCCGACCTGGGCCGGCTGGGTGGTCGTCGGGGCGGTGGAAGCCACCGTGGTGGTCAAAGGCGCTTCGGTGGTCGTCGGGGCGGCCTCGTCCATCATGGCTTCGGTCGTGGCCGGGGCCGTGGTGGCCGGTGGGGACGTAGCGGCAGGAGGGGTCGCAGCCTCCTCCGCATCCTGGCCACAGGCAGCGAGCACACCCCCTGCAGCTGCCACCGCGGACATCGTGATGAACCGCCGGCGGCTGATGAGCTTCCGATCTTCGTGGGGTTCCACGACTCCCTGGCCATCAGCAGTGTGCTCAGCCATATACCCTCCCGTAATAGCGGCAACTCGACAGTACTAGCCCCGCTCGGTCTCCTGCCGGAAAAAACCCGCGAAATCTGCGGCGGGGGGCTCTCGGGCGTATGATGAAGACCCAAACATACGCCGGATCCCCCCCAGGAGGTGCGTTGCGGAGCTACGTACTTCGTCGCCTGGTCGCCACAGTCATCGTGTTCTGGGCCGTACTCACGCTGGTGTTCATGTTCATCCAGCTCACGCCGGGCAACATCGTTCTACTGTTCACCGGTACCGATGCCACGCCGGAGCAGCGGGCCGAGGTGATGGCCCGGCTCGGCCTCGACCAGCCTCTCCTCGTCCAGTACTGGCGCTACCTCGTCAACGTTCTCCAGGGTGACTTGGGGCAATCGAACCTGAGCCTCGCTCCGGTGACCGAACTCATCGCCGACCGGGCGATCCCGACCCTGCAGTTGGCCGTGACCACCGCCATCGCGGCAACCGTGGTGGCGATGCTGCTCGGGTTGATCGCGGCGGCCCGCTACGGGGGCTTCCTCGACGGCTTTATCCGGGTCGCATCGGTGGTGGCCATATCTATCCCCAACTTCTGGCTCGGTCTGCTGCTGCTGATGGTGTTCGGCCTGTATATCACCGACCTCCTACCCGCCGGAGGGTGGGTGGCTTTTTCCGAGGACTGGCGGCAGAACCTGCTCCACCTGATCCTCCCTTCCTTCGTTCTCGGCCTGGCGACCATCGCCATCGTGACCAAGACGTTGCGGGCGTCCATGCTCGACACGCTGCAGCGAGACTACGTCACCTTCGCCCGGTCGATGGGCTTGCAGGAGCGGCGGGGAGTGGGCCGCGTCGCCCTGCCCCACGCGATCATCCCGACCACAACAGTCATCGGGTTGCTGGTGGGCTTCCTCGTGAGCGGGTCGGTTATCGTCGAGACCGTCTTTACCATCCCGGGGGTCGGCCAGTTGATGGTCGATTCCTTCCGCAAGCAGGACATCCCGGTTGCGGTGGGCGCCACCCTGTTCACAGCCGTGTTCTTCCTTCTCCTCAACTTCGCGGTCGACATCCTCTACGCATACTTCAACCCCAAGATTCGCGAGCTCTACCTGCGAACCCAGACATCGTGATGGTGGCTCCGCCGGCGGCGGGGCGCGGCTACGTGGACACCCCCGGCGGACAGGTTCATTTCATGGCTTCGGGCTCGGGCGCTCCCCTGGTCCTGCTACATATGACGTCGGATGCGGCCAGCCAGTGGACCAGCGTGCTGCCGGTGTTCGGTGCGCGGGGCCTGAGGGCGGTGGCGCTGGACATCCCTGGGCATGGCGCCTCTTACACGCCCGACTTCAAGCCCGGTGGACCGGACAACGCCAGGATGGTGATCGAGGCCCTGGATGGGTTGGGCATCGACCGCTTCCACCTGCTCGGACGGCACTTCGGAGCCACGGTGGCAGCCTGGATCGCCCTGCGTTACCCGCAACGGGTGAGGACCGTCACTTTCAACGGGTACCCGATGGTGAACGAGAAATGGCGCCACCGCCTCGCGGCCGACGAGCCACGGCCCTACCGGCGTGGCGGTGACGAGATCCGCCGCTACTGGGCCACCCGCTGGAGGATGAGCGACATGGGTCGTCCACAGGGGTCACCGACCGGCTTCACGGAGGCCCAAGCGTTGCGGACCTTCATAGCCAAGCTTCAGGCAGGCCCGAACTGGCACTACGCCCATCACACCGTGGCCGCCACCGACCACGCGAAGATGGCGCGGAGCATCGAGATTCCCGTACTGGTGCTAACCGGACGGCGCGACTACTTCTTCGAGGAGAACCGTACCGCCGCCTCGCTCTTCCCCGACGGACGCTTCCTTGAACTCCCGGACGGCGGTGTCGACGCCATCGACGAGCTAACCGACCTGTTCTGCGAAACGGTCGTCGCCTTCATCGAGGAGAAGGGCAGCTGACCACCCCTCCGAGGGTCAGGCAAGCGCGGCCAGGCCGTCGAACGTTGCAAATAGGTCCGGATCCGCGGGCGTAGGCCTCGGGAGGGTGCCGATAGGCGAGAGGATCGGCACGTCAACCCCGGCCTCCCGGTACTCGTCGAGTCGCTCCCGCGCATACTCGGGCGGACCGCCGATGGCCAGCGAGTCCAGAGCCGCGTCGCTGACCCCGCCCGGTCCGAGATCGACCCCCGCCACCTTCAACTGGTACTGGTAGAAGGGGAACCGGTAGTAGCTCTTGATCGAATAGTGGAGCAGCGGGATCGCCTCCTCCCTGGTGGGTCGCAGGAGCGTGTTGACGAAGGCGTAGATCTTGATGTCGCCGGGATCTCGGCCGTTCGCACGGGCGGTGTCATCGAGGAGCTTGCGCATCCTCCTTATGTAGGGCAGGGGCGCCATCGAGAGGACCACACCGTCAGCAGCCTGGCCGGCCAACTCGAACATCTTCGGTCCGAGCGCGGCCAGGTAGATGGGTACCCGCTGGGGAGGCGCCCAGGCCACCGCAGGACCGGTGATCTGGTAACGCTCGGTGCGGATGTCGAGCGGACCGCCGTCCGAATCCAGGGCCCGGCGAACGGTCTCCAGGTAGTCGCGCATGCGGGAGAGGGGCTTCGGCATGTCCATGCCCCAGCCGTCCACGTTCACTTCCTGGTGCCCGGTTCCCATACCCAGGATGAACCGGCCACCTGACAACTGCTGTACGACGGCGGTCTCGTTGGCTAGCTGGTACGGGTGGCGGGCGTAGATGTTCACGATGCCGGAACCGAGCGTGAGCCGCTCGGTCTCCAGCGCGAGCGCGGCCAGCAGCGTCATGGCGTCGTTGTAGGCCTCGGTCACGAACAGGTGCGACAACCCGGTGTCCTCGAGCCGCCGAGCGTATTCGACCAGGGGTCCGGGACCGTCAACCCCCTTGAAGAAGTACGCCACTCCGAGATCCGCCATGCTTGCCTCCTTGTTCGGATCGCCCTTCCTGCGAGGCTAGCCCTGCTTCACTTCATGTTTCCAGACAGACCCGCGGCAACATGCCGCATCAACGACGTCATCGCGACCGCGCCCGGCTTCACGCGACGGGGTGAAGGTCGCGCAGGGGCCGAGAAGGGACTATCGAAACGCATAATCCCTGGTCAGAAGCTCATATCCCATATCCCGTTCGTCCAGTTCAAACCCCCGCATGGAAAATCGGGGCTAACCCGCGTCGGCGCAAGTATGGTTGGCGCAGCGAGCCCGTGAGGTGCGATGGCGATCAGGAAGGGTTACGTAGATACCGATCTGGGGCAGGTGCACTACCTGGCTAGCGGGGATGGGATCCCACTGGTGCTGCTCCACCAGACCTCCGATGCAGCCGGCATGTGGGAGAACGTCCTGCCTCGCTTCGCGCAAGCCGGCTACCGCGCGGTGGCCATCGACATCCCGGGGCACGGACAGTCTGACCCGCCTCCCAGCCAGCCGGACGGGCCCGAATTCGCCCGGCGGGTCGACGAGGTCACCCGCCTGCTCGGGATGGACCGCTACAGCGTCCTGGGTCACCACTTCGGCGCCACGGTGGCGCTATGGATGGCGGCCGACTATCCGAGAAGGGTCACCCACCTCCTCTTCTACGGTCTTCCTCAGGTGCCGGAGGAGAACGAGCACTTCGCCTTCGTCAACCGGGATTACATGAGCAATGCCAAGCCCCGCTCCTACGATCGCGACGGTAACGAGGTCCAGCAGGCTTGGATAAGCCGCTGGGACATGAGCGAGATGCTGGCCCGACCCGGAGACCGCCTCGCCTACAACAGCGACATCGCCCGCCGCACCATGATCGCCAGGCTGCAGGTGGGCCCGAAGTGGTTCTACGCCTACCACACCATCGGGAGGACCGACGAGGTGGAGGTGGCCAAGCGCGTGAAGGCCCCGACCCTGGTGATCTGCGGGAACCGTGACCACTTCTGGGAGGACAACCGCACCACCGGAGCCGGCTTGTTCGCCAACGGGCACTTCGCCCCGATGCCGGGTGCCGGCGTAGACGTTGCCGACGAGTATCCGGAGGAGTTCGTCTCGATCGTCCACAGGTTCATCCGGGACAACTGACCGGCACTGGGCCGTTCACTGTCAACCCCGATTGTCCATGCGCGTGGGTTGTCCGAGCGAATGGGGAGCCGCCGGCAGACTCCTGACCTGGAAGGGCGGCGTGCGCGAGAAGCCACGAAAACAGGTCTGAAGTGGCCTCCCATGGGTGGGTGTGCCCAGAGAGCGTGAAGAACCGGGGTCAACCGACGAGGGTGTCCTGCGCTATTACGACGGCTGGACCGCGGACACAAGGGCTATCCTCCCATGCCCAGGGATAGGACTCACGGCGGCTAGTTTGATCGTGGTTCCGTAACGGCTGCGCATAGCGTGAACGCGCCCTGGTCGATCCCCAGGAAGGATCTCCGGTTGACCGACCTCCCTCCGGTTTTGACATCCCGTCGCGAACGCCCCAACGTCCCGCTGCTGGCGATGGTCGCCAGCGTCGTGATCATGAGCACGGGGCTGATCGCGATCCAGGCTTCGGATCTCACGGGTGTCCAGTTCTCCTTCTGGAGGCTCTGGTGCACGACCCTCGCATTCGGCGTCCTCGTGGCGGTCCGGGCCGTCTGGTTCGGGGTGCGACCCTCGCCGGCGTCCCTCAAGTGCACAATCTGGCCGGGTCTGGCCGTCGGGGTCGCCCAGCCACTGATGTTCACCGCGATGAAGCTGACCTCCGTGACCGATGTCGTGCTCCTGACCTCCCTGATGCCGCTGCTGGTCATCCTGGTAGCTGTTCCGATCCTGGGAGAGAGACCAGGAGGCCGCTTCCTCGTCTGGGCCTTGCTGGCTGTGATCGGGGCCGGAATAGTCGGCTACGGAGGATCGACCGGATTGGGGGGCGATCCGGTCGGCATAGCGATGGCCTGCGCCTCGCTGGTCGCGTGGGCCTTCTACATGGTGTTCCTGAAGATTGCCCGTGCCCATCTGGACGCTGTCACCCTCATGTGGACCATCTTCGGGATCGCCGCCATCGTAGTCACGATCTACGTAGCGGCCACGGGTTGGAACACGGGACCCGTGTCCGATCGGGACTGGCTCCTTCTGGCCTACATGACAGCCATTCCAGGAGGCACCGGACTCATGATGATGACCTGGGCGTACCGCTGGCTCCCGGCAAACATCCCACCCCTGGTTCTGAGAGCGGAGCCGGTGGTGGCAAGCGCCCTGGCTTGGTGGTTACTCTCCGAACCCGTAACCACGCTGCACCTCCTGGGCGGAGGTATCGCCCTGACCGGAGTGATCGGTGCGATCCTGCACCCCTCCGAACACAAGCCGAAGGCCGGCGAGCAGCCCGTCGGACACAGAGTGGAAGGAGGATCGTGATGTCACGACCGCTGGTGGATGACCTGGCAATAGGAACGGTGACCGCGCACCCCGAGGTGATCCACGAGGCGGCTGCGCTGTACCGGAACCTGTTCGGTTACGTAACCCTCTACGCAGGTCGTCTCGGGGAACCGCTGGCCCGGGCATGGTCGATATCGGACCCCGATCGGAGGGTGGTGCTGCTCGGCGCTCCCGGCGAGGCCCGTGGGTTGGTGCGTTTCGTGAGCGGACCTGACCCGGCGCCCGCGCCGTTCTCGACCCAGGGGTGGACAGCGCTGGAGATCACGGTGCGCGACGTCGACGGGTTGACCGAGACGGTCCGGCGGCATGGCGAGTTCCGCATCAACGGGGAACCCGTCGACTTCGGGTTCGACGGCCGCCCGCCCGCCATCAGGGCTTCGCAGGTGGTGGGACCGTGCGGCGAGCAGATCTACCTCACGCAGGTACTGGCCGCAGGCACCAACCATGTGAGACCCCCGCCCGGATGCGAGGTCGGGGCGGTGTTCGTGGCGGTGCTTCTCTGCACCGATCCGGACCGGCAGCTGGGGCCCTACCTGCACGGCCTCGGATTCGAGGCGGTCTGGAAGTTCAGCACCCCGGTTGAGATCATCTCGAGAGAGGCAGGACTCCCCTCCGACCACGCTTTCGAGTTCACGGTGCTATCGCCACGGGGGCGGACACGGGTCGAAGTTGACAGATTCCCCGACGACCGGCCGCTCCAGAGCCATGCGGTGGGCGAACTGCCGCCCGGGTTCGGGATGGCGTCGTTCTACACGGAAGAGTTCGACGCGGCAACCGATAGCATGCGCTCGGCCGGTTACCTGGCCGCCGGTCCGGTGGCCGCGGTCGAGGCACCCCCGTACAACGGAGGACGGTGTGCGGCGTTCACCGGAGACCTGGGCGAGATAGTCGAGTTGATCGAACGCGTGGGAAGGAGGGCCCTATGAAGCACGTGACGTATCGAGGAAAGGTCGCCTACCGGAGCGACACCCTGGGCGAGCGAGGGCAGGAGTGGTTCACCGTCACCAGTCACCGTAACGGTCACCGGACCATCCGCTCCTTCGTCGAGGTGTTCAACACCGGCCTGGTACGCGACGTGACCTACACCGTCAACGGCAACTGGCAGCCGGTCGATGCATTCGTCCGGTTGTCCCAGGACGACGAGTTCATGGGGAGTGGCTGGTTCCGTTTCACGGACCGCTACGCCGAATGCGAGACTTTCACCGCCGACGCCGGACGCATATCGCAGCGGATGAGACTGAAGGGTCTACCTCCCTCCTTCGGCCCCCACCCGGTGGCCTGCGATGTCTGGCATATCGGAGCCTTCGATATGGCGAGCGAGGCTCGGATCCAGACCATCAAGGGAACGTTGATGAGTTCGCCGCGGCCCGATGGTGCGTCGGGACCTTACCTGAGCAGGACCGTACTCGAGACCGGGGGGGTGAGCACCGACGAGTTCCGGATCGAACGTGTCGGTCCGGAGACGGTCACCGTCGAGGCGGGCACCTTCGAGACCGAACACTTCCGGTTCCTGCTCGGTGAGGAGTCGATCCCGGAGGACATCTGGTGCCTGCCCGGAGACCTGATCATCGTCAAGGTACGCTTCGATGTGATGTCCACCACGTACGAGCTCGTGGAGTTGGACCGATGAGTGAAACAGGACCCGAGCGAGGCGCGCCGGAGATAGGTGCCGACCGGTCCCCTCACGGCTATGCCCGGCCGGATCTCCTCGTCGAGACCGCGGAACTCGAGGCCCGGCTCGGTGAACCCGGCCTGCGGATCATCGACTGCGACATCATCCTGGACCGGCAACCGGACGGCGGTTACATCGTCTGGTCAGGGTCGGAAGCGTGGGCCGAGTCGCACATACCGGGGTCCGTCTACGTGGACCTCTCCGACGAACTCGCCGCCGACCATCCGCACCTGAGGTTCATGTTGCCGCCTTCCTCACAGTTCGCGCGGGTGATGTCCGAGAAGGGGGTCGGGAATGAGCACGACGTGGTTCTCTACAGCCGGGGCATCAACTACTGGGCCACTCGCCTCTTCCTGATGTTTCAGACCTTCGGGTTCGACAACGTGAGGGTGCTCAACGGCGGTTTCGACAAGTGGCGCCAGGAGGGACGGCCCGTGACAGCCGAAACCGTGACCTACCCCCGGGCGCGCTTCGTCGCCGGTACGGGCCCCCGCTACATAGTCGGAATGGACGACGTGTTGGACGCCATGGACGACCCGCGGACCGCTCTGGTCAACGCGCTGCCCCCTCCCGTCCATTCCGGAGAGCGCTTGATCCCCAACTATCACCGGCGAGGACACATCAGAGGCAGCGTGAACGTCTACGCCGCCACGCTGGCCGATCGCGAGCGCAAAACCTTCAAGCCGGCCGACGAGCTTCGCACCTCCTTCGAGGAGGCAGGCGTTTTGGAATCGGAGCGGACCATCACCTACTGCGGTGGCGGTATCTCCGCCACGACCGACGCCTTCGCCCTCCTCCTGCTGGGCTACGAAGACGTTGCAGTGTACGACGGTTCGATGAGCGAGTGGGGTCGTGATCCGAGCCTGCCCCTGGAAGTGGGTTCCTGACTGCTACGAGGGTGAAAGCTCCACCAACTCGTACCTGGTCGCCGTGAACTCCCAGTCCATCCGGACCAGGATCAGGTCGTCTCCGTAGCACCAGGCGTCCTGCGGTGGCCAGTCACCTTCGTGTAGGAACCGGTAATGCTCGGTGACGAAGGTGCCCGCCTCGACGGTCAACGTTTCCCGGCCCACGTGCTCGATGGGCAGGTCGAGCGCCGCGAGCATCGGTCCGGACGCGCCGTCGTGTAGCGGCGAGGCGGTCAGCACCTTGAGGGTCTGCACCTGCTCGCCGTCATGGTCGTAAGGCCCGAAGTGCCACATGTCCACCTGCACGGGATGCGGGTTGAAGGTAGCGACCGGAACATCGAGGGAGATTCTCTGGCTCACCCGGCCCCCGTCTGCCAGATATGCCTCGCACTCCGCCCGCTGCCCGTCGAACCGGAACCAACTCGATCCTACGAACTCGTCATGGATCCGGAGCCGGATGGCCGCGTCGCGGGGCCGCCAGTTGCGGTCCACGGTGTAAGTGACATCGCGCAGGATCCCCGAATCGTAGATTTCCGAGACCGATCTGATGGTCCGGTCGCCACCGCTGTGGACGGTGAGGTGAAAGGTCTCGTGGCCGCGTAGCCATCCGTCGGAGCGTCGATATGAGATCCGTCCCGTGACGGTCCGGTGCTTCATGTCGTCGCGATCAGCGGGCTGGGGGGGTTACGCCGAAGTACAGGTAGTTCTTGTCGATGTAGGCGATGTAGCGCTCCGGCACCTCGTCGTCCGGAAAGATCGCCTTCACAGGACACACGGGAACGCAGGCGTAGCAGTCGACACATTCGATGGGGTCGATGTAGAACTGGTCCTCACCCTCGTGGATGCAGTCCACCGGACAAACGTCGACACACGAGGCGTCCTTCTCGTCGATGCATGCCTCGGTGATGATGAACGTCATGGACCGCTGTATACCATGACTGGTTAGCCGATGCTTCCCTGAGGCACGACCCACTTGCAGCGCTGTCCGGTAACCGTCGCTATCAGGTCGAAGTCACGGTCGTAGTGCAGGATCGTATACTCCAGTTCCTCCGCGGCGGCCGCCACCAGCAAGTCGGGGATCTTGCGGCCGCTCTGACTCCTTGCAGCCAGCATCCGTTGGACTTGCCGTGCCCTCCGGACGTGTTGAGCAGTCGTCTCGACAAGCAGGAAGACCTCGAGCGAGCGCATGCGCGAATCCCACTCGGCGTCGTTGCGAGCTGAGTAGCCGATCTCAAGATCGCTTATACCGGCTCGAGCAGCCTGACCCCTGGCAGCGAGCGGTTCGACAACGGCTCTCACCGACGGATGCCTGAGACGAGTCAAGACGCTCGTGTCAAGCAGGGTGCTCAACGCCACGGATCGGAACGGTCAGCATGCCCCGCCTCCGCCAGAACGTCCAGTGCCCTGGCTACACGGGAGTCACGAGCAGAAGCTGCGAGACGGAGTGCCTTGTTCACAGTCTCCTTGATCGTGGCCGTTCCCATCTCGGCCCGCGCCGCACTCAACGCCCTCTCATCAATATCTACGAGGTGTTTTCCCATGTCCGAGAGTAAATACGATGGCTCAGTTGTATATATTCCTGGGTTGGCCGAAGGGTTGCAGCTTCAGCCTTCCCCATCGAGAAACTGCCTGATGATGGAAGCAAACCGTTCCGTGTGGAGATCCATCATCCCGTGGCCCCATCCCGGGAGTTCGAGGAGCCTGCCGTTCTGGATGAGCGGCTCGGAACGTCTGGTGGGCTCGAGTAGATCGTCATGGGGACACAGCACGAGCGTCCGGTGGGTCACCAGGGGAAGCCGGTCGCCCATCTGGTACTCGAAGGCCGCCCGGTGGCCCCACCAGGCCCGGCTTCCGGCCCGGAAGACCTCGGCGACCGTCTGGTGGACCATCTCGATGGTCTGGTCGGGGCCGCGCCACTCCCAGTGTCCGTCCCACACCTCGAGAAGATGGGCGCCCCCCTCGTCGAACCAGCTCGGCTTGCCGAGCGTGGCGTGCTGGCGGGCCAGTTCCTCGTCGCTGTAGACGGGAGTCGAGACCAGAACCAGCCTGCGCACCAACTCGGGCCGTTGGATCGAAAGTTCGATGCCGATCTTGGCACCGGTGTGGTAGCCGATCACGTCCACCGATCCGAGTCCCAACGAGTCGGCCAGTTCCCCCATCACCTTGGCGTAGTCGCCGATAGTGGGAGGGGAAGGGGGCGGATCGGATCCCCCGAAGCCCGGATTGTCGGGCGCCACCGCCAACCTGTCCCTGCCGACTTCGGTGAGCAGGTTCTCGTAGATCACACCCGACACAGGGCTCAGGTGGAAGCACATGAGGGGGGTCCGATCGGCATCCATCGGCCCGGCGATCCGGTAATGCAACTGCCCGTGTCGGTAGTCCGCGTACGCCCGGCGAACCGTTGCCGTCACTCGATGCCGTAGATCCTGTGCCGGGTGACCGTCATCACGCCCAAGCTCGTCTCCTCCAGGCTCAACGGGCGGCTCGAGTCGACATATCCGGAATCGCCGAACGCTTTCTTGATCATCTCCGCCCAGAGAACCTGGGCTTCCTCATCGTGGCGTATTCCGACCGAGCCCCAAGCGATCACATGGGCGAGCGTCCCGGCCTCCGCCAGCGACACCGTCGCCCGCGGGTCACGTTCGAGATTGCGCTTCTTCTGCTTTCCGGTGAGGCTGAACAGCAGAACCCCGTCACCCAGCCCCATCATCATCGGCGCCACATGGGGACTTCCGTCCGGGCCGATCGTGGCCAGGTGGACCCACCCGGCCGGGGTATGGATCTTCTCGATGGCCTCTCTCAGTTCCGGTTCCAGGTCACACCATCCCGGTAGTTCGTAGCCTGTGTCCTCCAGGCTAGCCCAGCATCTTCACGTTTCCAGACACACCACGGCAGCATGCCACATCAACCGCCTTATCGGGACCGGGCCGGGGTGCACCCGACGGGTGAAGGTCCCGTCGGACCGAGACGGACTCCTAGGAGGGTACTGAACAATGACGATTGCTCGGGCCTGCCACCCGCCGGCCCAGGCACTTTGCCGGCGGTTGGCAGGCCGCTGGTGGATCGCTCAGCACCCTCCTAGAACGGCCGTAATCCCTGGTCAGAAGCTTACACCCCCCACCCGTTCGCCCAATACAAACCCCCGCATGAAGAACCGGGGCTAGACCTGTCTCACTTCGATACGCATCCCGGCCGGGCTGGTCACCACGACCCGCATACCGTCTCCGGTCAGCGTTCGTGCGGTTCCCATGTCCTCGACGGGGTGGTATCCGGCTCGGGCGCGGGCAGCCAGTCCATGCAGATCTTCGGTATCGAAGGCCACCCCCAGGAAACCGCACGCGGGCGGGCGGGCCCGCGGGTACAGGTCCGTTCCAGCGACCCCCACGTACTGGACCAGCTCGATCCTCCCCAGCGCGTCGTCAGGATCGCCCAGGATGTGCATGTCCAGCTTGGCGCCGACCGGAAGGCCGACCATGCGCTCCACCTCAGGACCTTCGAACAGGTGGTAGTCAAGATGCCGGAGTTGGAACACCTCCTCGAAGAAGTCCCGCTCGGATGGATTGTCGGGGGTGGTTCCCACCACTTGGGTGACCGCTACGTAGCCGTTCGGGGTGAAGGGAAGCTCCTCACCTACCACCTCCACCAGCGAAAGGTTCGTGAAGTCGGGTCCCCTGAGCTGGACCTCGTACACTTCCATGGTGTCGAGTGGCATCCGCACCGGTGTGGAGCCCATCTCCCAACCCGAGGCAACCAGTTCACCGTACCGCTCGTGCATACCGGTGAGCCGCACGTCGAGGTTCTTGGGACACAGGTCGAACGAGCGGGCACCGTCTCGCACGGAGGGCTCGGGATCGCTGAACTCCACCAGATGGAGACGACCGGTCGACTCGCCCGGAAGCCCCACCAACGCCTGCCGCCTGATGCCCCCGGGCGGAAGGTGCCAGAACTTCTCCAGCTCAGGATCGGGACCTTCCCACCGTTCGCCGACGGACAACCCGAACGTTCCGACCCACAGACGCATCGACTCGTCGAGGTCGGCGGTCCCCACGATCGCGTGGGAAAACCCCCTAGAGCCAACACTCATTACCGGGAGGACTTCGCTGACTCCGACGTGACCTGTCTCGCCTCATCAAGGCGGCGATGCAGGGCACTGATGAATGCCATCCATTCCAAAGCCGTGACACTCGTAAGTCCGTATTCGTCCGCGTGAGTAATGAGATTACGCACTCCACGAGCGAGTCCGACCGCGAGGAATCGGAATCCGTCATGCTCGTTGCGCTCCTGAATCGTCTTGCGATCGTTGAATTCGAGGAGTGGTTTCTCGTCGGAGAAGGACTTCTGAATCAGCGCTGCCCCGTCGAGGTCTGGTCGACCTGCTCTCTCCGCTATACGGTTGATGAAGCGCTGAGAGGCTTTGCGGACGGCTTCGTCGTAGTAACCGTCCCGATATAGGCCTATCGACAACATCAACTCATCGTGCAAATCATCCAGCCTTAGGTCGGGAATCTCCGAATTCTCCCGGCTCTCGGTCATTCGCCCACAAGTCGCTTGACCAAGTCCTCGGCCTTCTCAGCGCCGCGGACCTTCATGCGTACTATTCGATTGGATGAACCGCGCTTACCCAACACCGATAGCTCCGGCATTGTGGTCAACGTCTTCATAAAGTTGCTACGGTCCAGCCTTCCGTAGTTGTCAACACACTCCCGTATATGTGCTGTCTCGGTATCCCTTCCAAGCGCAGTTCGCACGCCCGTCACTAGTAAGGCAATCTCGCGCGTTGCATTTGCCTTCGCCTCGTCGAGCTGGCTAGTCCGTACGATGAGGCTCGGGCCTTCATCCGAGACGTCGAATACGTCCGGAACCTGTTCGGGATCAATCTTGAAGTACTCCGCAACCGCATCAATTCGTTGCTGCGGATCAGCAAACGTAGCATCTGCATCGTCAGAGCCGCCAGGATCGCGTGGAGCCGTAACAGAGCTGCTGGCCGTGGAGACCTTATGATCCTGGTTTAGCAAGTGAACGAGCACCCGATCGAACGCGATTCGCTGCCTATCGGCATCTTCAATGCCTCGGACAGCTTCATCCGCCCTCTCTACGAGACTCGCCAGGTGATCGGTGCTGGTGGCCATCACCTTCCCTTCCAAGCGTTTGTCGGTACCATTGCCATGCAGAGGATAGTGTGCGCGTCTGCCAATGCAAGAACATGTGTTCGGTGTTGGCTCGCGATTCGCCTATCCAGGCCCAGCATTTAGTCGGCAACAGACTACGGAATCTCCACAACCGTGTGCACTATGCCGTGCGGAGCGACCACCGTAATGGCAGGGGTCCGACCCAACGGCCCCAGCGCCAACTCGACCGGCTCGCCGACTATCTCCTGCGGCGCGACGGTCGACACAACCAGGTCAAGGTCGTCCACGGTGCAGAGGGCGCCGGCAATCCCCCGGTGGGGAGGCCGGGCCCTGTCTCTGAGAGAACGTCTTTCGGTGTCGCCGGTCCCGTAGTCGATCACGCCGAAGTAGAACTCCTCGGTGGTGCGCCCGATGTTGGTACCCCTCACGTTCCAGGCCGCGGAATCTGTGCCGACCAGGTCCTTGAAGCTCTCGGCGTCGAACCCGTAGCGGTGCACGACCTTCATGCCGAGCACCCGCTCGTACCATTCGACGACCGGGTCCAGGTCGTCGACCGGCACCGAGACGCTCATCGCCTCCGAGAACACCCGATCGGTGATCTCAACGAATCGGGACGCGTCGATGGTGTGAAAGTCCAGGATCCCTATCACCACCCCTTCGGGACCGTAGGCATGAGTTTCGGTGACGGATCCGTCCTCGATCTCGTAGCTCGACCGGACGTCGGACACCACGAAACCGGCCCGCTCGAACCGCTCGAAACCGGCCTCGGCATCGGAGGTCACGACATCGATCACCTTGAGAGCGTCGGTGTCGATCCCCTGCATGCCCTCCCGGATCACAACTTCCGAAACCGGGTCGAACTCGATGAGGGCAACGCCCGCGTAGCTGGGAGGGGTGGCCAGCAGCGTGACCCGGGCCGACCGCACGTCGACTCCCCAGAGTTGAGAGGCTTCGGCACCCGACAGGACCTGGTCCGACATCACGTCCATGGCAAGCACGTCGCGGAACAGTTCGATGTGCCGATCCCGTTCGGAGGTGCTGATGATCGCGGCGACCAGCTTCGCTCCATTAGCTGCCATGCTCACGCACCTCCGGCTCGGGCGAGGAAGCGAGCGAACTCGAGAACGGTCGAGTCGGCGGCGCCATCGCCGGCCAGTCCGGGATGGGCCAGCACTTCGGCCTCGGGCAGGATTCCGGGGACCGTAGGAAGGTGCTCCAGGAGGGGGTCGGTGGGCCCGGCACACACGAGAGTCGGCACTTCGACCAGGTGCAACCTCTCCTGGGTCCGGTAGCGGAAGGCCGCTGCGTACTGGTGGTGGTAGGTACGCCCACCCTTGAGCATCTCGACCACCCGGTCGTGGAGGACATCGGGGTCCGGGATGGAGGCGCCGTGCCGGACGTTCTCCTCTGTCTGGGAGAACCATGGCCAGAACACCACCTGGTCACGCATGAAGTTCCACGCCCACACCAGGTGGCCCCCGTGGCGGTCGGGGACGATGGGAGGCGGGTAGGAGGCCAACCACTCGGCGGCCTGTGCCTCGTCGTACGGGATTATCCCGTCGAGGATGAGACCACGTACCCGTTCACCCTGAGTGATCGCCACTTCGATGGCGATGTGGGCCCCGGTGTGCGAGCCGTAGAGATCGAAATCTCCGACCCCCATAGCGTCGATTCCTTCCACGATCACCCTGGCCAGGTCCGCTATCTCGGGCTCACCCGGAACCGGCGAGGAGTCACCGTTGCCGGGATTGTCAAACGTGATCACCGGCCGTGTGGCAGCAAAGCGCGCCGAAAGAGGTTCGAGGTTCCTGGCCGAGGTGGGAGAAGCGTGCAGCATGACCAGGGGCCGCCCTTCCCCACCGCTGCGCCCGGCATGCAAGGCCCCGACCGAGACATCGACGAAGAGGCGGCGTATGGAACCGGTCACGGGCGTGAATCCGGGTTCCGGATCCGCGTCCGGAAGCTGGTCGCCCTCTGCCAGGAAACGGGCCGTCGAGGCGGCGAGCATCGCGACGTCGCTGGCACCCGTCTCCACGGTCACGTCGTCGCCGAGGGAGCTTCCCCCGACCAGGTACTGGTAGAGGGGATCGCTGGGCAGGGCGATCATGAGGGTGGGCACGGTGAGGCGGCTCATCCCCTGCTGCACGTTGTAGCGGAAGGAGGCCCGGTAGGCCTTGCCGTAGTCGGGGATCGCCCGCAGCAAGTCGACGTAGTGGTCGTGCATCTCGTCGGTGGACGGGATGTCCATCGCCATCCGGTGGTCGCCGTCTCTGGCGTACCACGGCCAGAACATGTGCATGTCGCGCCGCATCGCCCAAGCCCGGACCAGGTGGGTTCCGTCCCATCTGGGAGACAGGTCGATTGTGTAGTTGGCCAGCAGGTCGGTCCGTTCCTCGGGTGTGTAGGCCCCGATCCCGTCGAGAACCAACCGGCGCACGCGGTTCGGATTGTCTCCTGCGAACTGCACCGCGATCTTCGAACCGGTGTGGGTTCCGTAGAGGTCGACCCGACCAAGTTCCAATGCGTCGAACGTGTCGACGAGAACCGTAGCCAGGTCACTGATCTCCGGTTCCTCGATGTCGATACCCGCCGACTCTCCGTAACCAGGAGTATCGATGGCGATCACGGTACGCGACTCGGAGAGCAGGGAGATCAGAGGTTCCAGAGCGTAAGTGCTGCCTGGCGATGCGTGCAGCATGACCAGCGGTGGGCCGGAACCGGCCCGGCGGTAGTGGATCCGGCGGTCCCCTGCGTAGACGTACCAGCGTTTGATCGTCATGTGCTCGGCCTGGCTCCGGGCCCCGTAGTCGGGGTTGCGACGCGGTGCAGCGTCTGGCTTCGTTGGGGGATCAACTCGACATGGGGATGCATCCATACCTCCAGGGGGTCGGTTGGGACTGGAGCAGCGAGAGGGAGACGGAGTGGCGCGAGACCGTACGGAAGTCGCTAAGGCCTTGGCAAGGGGCTTTCATCGCACGGCCTCGATGATCTCGAAGAGTTCGTCGTTGGGTCCGGTGACCACCATCACCCGGCCTTCGTATTCGGGAACCCGGGTGGGGCCGGCGAGGATCGGGGCATCGGCAGCCTCGAGCCGGCGGTGCACCCGTTCGATATCACTGGTCCGGTGGGTGAACATCGCCACTCCCAGGTGCTCAGGCCTCATCCGACCTTCCAACCGGCGCACCGACGCCTCGTAGAAATGAACCAGGAGGAGCTTCCCGCTGGGCTCACCATCCATCCCGTAGAGGGTCAACCGGCCCCTCGTCCCGGCCGGCACGCCGGTGAGCGTGTCGGCAAGGTCCCGGTACTCATCCTCGACCTCGTCGTCGCTGAACTTGGTGAGCCCCAGCACCGCGCCGTAGAACTGCCGGCTGGCGTCGAGATCCCCACACACGACCGAGGTGGTGGCAACCTCGCTGAAGGGCTTAGCAGCATCGAACTTGCGGCGGAAGGTCTCCGGATGACGCCAGGCCACCATGAGCAGCATCGGGTAGCCGTCCGGACCGGAGATGTTGACCTCTTCGCTTTCCACCGTCCCGATCTCCCAACGTATGGGCTCCGACCGTGCGCGGCACCCGGCGTTCTCCAGCCTGCCGATCCAGCGTTTGATCGGTGGCCGTACGTAGAAGTCGATCGCTTTCACTCCCACGTCGGTGGCTGTGTCGGGACCTCCGTGATCGTGGCGCACCCGGACCGTGCGCGGCGGGGTTGTGGCGAGCAGTCGGAGGCGCCCCACCGGATATCCGGAACAGGACAGTTCGACCACCCGTGCTCCCTCGATCCCTTCCAGCCCCCAGAGCGACAGGAGACTGGCGGAAGGCGTGTATTCGGCCTCCACGTCGAGTTGCATCACGTCCCGGAAGAGCCGGACCGAGTTGTCCATGTCGGAAACGCCGACCGTGACGTATTCCATGGCTCCCACCACGTCTACTCCTTCACTCGGTCGCGCCGTTGAGTAGCCACAGGTCGACCCGGCAGTCGATGAGCGTTTGCAGGTCAGCGGACGGTAGGACGGCGCTCAGCACCGTTCTTCAGCCCAGCCCACGAGAGCCTCCACCAGGGCCACCCTGGACTCCTCGAACACGCCCATGTCGAACCCCAGCCTCCCTGCCACGATCGGCGCGAAGATACCCGATGGTACGGGAACCACGGTGTCGACCCCATCGATAGTGGCAAGTTCGGCCACGATCCGGTCCGGCTCCGACACCGTTACGAACTCGCGGACCAGGTCATCGTCGATGGCATCCACCGCTGCGGCGGCTCTTCCGTCGCGCAGAAGGTCGAGGACTTCAGCCGCCCCCTCCTTCCCTCTCAACTCGACCAGGCGAGGCTGGAAACGCGGGATCGACATGACACCCGCCAATTCCAAGCGGGCCAGTTCCATCGCCCGATCCAGATCCTCGTGCACCGCCACAGGTCGGCCCACTCCCACCAGGAAGGGATCGGGGCGGAGGCGAGCCGCCAGCGCCAGCCGCGCCGCCAGGACCTGCAACGGGGTGAATATGTGAACGATCACCCCGCCGGTCTCGCCGACCGCCAACTCGGTCATCCGGGGTCCGTGGGCACCGAGGACCACCGGCAGTTCCTCCGCGTCGAGGCCCATGCCGGTCCCGACCGCCCGGTAGTAGGTCCCTTCGTAGGCGACCGGTTCGCCAGATGAGGATCGCAGCAGGGTGACTACCGCCCGGAGGAACTCCCGCATCCTCGGCAGCGGCGGCGAGTACCCCGCTCCGTGGCGGGTCTCGTTGGTGTCCAGGCTGCCTATTCCCAATCCCAGGGTCACGCGGCCGGGCGCCAGATCGGCCAGCGAAGCCGCGGCTATGGCCGTCTGCAGGGGGGATCGCGTGGGAAGGGCCACCGACACGGCGAGACGGATCGACGATGTAACGGCGACCGCCACGCCACCGTCCACGAAGCAGTCGGCGCCAGCCGTATCCGCACTGTTCACTTGACCCAGACCGGCAGCTTCAGCCCGCCTGACCAACCGTGCCCATGACCGTGTCGATGGGGTCAGCGCACGAGACAAGCCGATATGGGATCTGGAACCCATCTATCGGAAGGCTAGCGGCCACTGGCCACCTTGTATCGTTGATCACGTGTCTAATGCATGCTGTTCTGTATACTTCAGATTATGCAGAGCACGAGCGTTCGCATCGACAGGGCAACACATCAAGAACTAAGCCGCCTCGCCGAGCAACTGGACGCCACCCTAGGAGACACCATAGCTCTGGCCATCCGGAAACTCCGCCAGGAACGGATGGGAGAGGAACTCAGCACGCCTCTAACCCCTGAAGAGCAGCTATGGCTCGATGCTGATCCCCGGTGACGTAGTAGATCTCGACCTCGGCATCCCCGCCGCGCGAGAGGCTGGCTTTCTCCATCCCTCGGTTGTCGTAACAGCTCGGAACATACTCGCCAAGGAACCCACTGTGATCCATGTGGTACCTCTGACCAGCACCAACCGAGGATTCGAGTCCGAGGTCGAGCTCGAACCCGACCGTCACAACGGATTGGAGTACCCCTGCGTAGCACAGTGCCAACACATCCGAGCAGTCTCGATCGCGCGGATCAGCCGTGTGCGAGGCAACGTAGGATCGGTCGCTCTAGCCCGGATACGCGATACCGTTGGGCTGATTCTCGGTATCCACCCGTAGACGACCGACCGAGGCCGGGTTTCCCGCCGGGACGTCCGGTTAGGGCACGTTCACGCTATGGGCTGTCGTTACGGTATCGCGGTTCCCTTGGTTGGTCTGGGGGGCGGCGGTGGGATATGGCGCCGATGCCGACCCGGAGCACGCCACCCGCAACGCAGACCGACCACAATCAACTAACCCAACGAACGACCGGACAACCGGCAAAGGAGAACCACCTTGGCGAGCTACAAGGCCGGATCGGCCCTAGGCATCTCGTTCATCGGCGTCGCGGACATGGAGCGATCCTTGGAGTTCTACCGTGACGTGATCGGGCTCACGGTTACCGAACCATGTCTCTGGCACGGAGAGTCCCTTACGGCGCAGTGGCAATCGCCACCTGGCCTGGAGGCAGAAGCAGTCCTGGCCGCTTACCAAGGGAGCCGGGTGGGCCGGGTCATGCTGCTCCGGTTCCGCACCGACTCCCGACAGGAGGTAAGGGCCGGACGCGAGACCACCTGGATCGGCCTGGGGAACCTCAACTTCTACACCAACCACATCCATGAGACGGCGGTCCGCCTCAGCGCAGCCGGGTACCGGTTCTGGAGCGAGCCCACCACCTACGAGATGAACAAGGCTGTGGGCTCACCGACGGAGGTGGTGTTCGAGGCCCCCGATTCGGTGCCGGTCAATCTGGTGGAGTTGGTGCGGGGCACTCAAACGCAGACCGGGGAGATGGCCGCCTTCCTCGACTCGCACGGCATGACCCCGACCGGCTTCACGCAGGTGGTCACCTCGGCTCACTACGTACGGAACATGGACTCCGCAATCGAGTTCCATCGCCGGGTGCTCGGAATGGAGCCCCTCATCGATGCGATCCTCGACCGTCCGGAGCAGAACAACTTCCTCAACCTACCTCCGGATGCCCGCACCCACGTCGTGTTCGTCAAGGGTCACATGTTCGGCAAGGTGGCTCTCTGCGCACCGCTCAACTACGAGTGCGTGGACCTCACCGGGCGGGCCGAGGCCCCCAACATCGGCTACCTGGCAATGGGTTTCGAGGTTCCCGACATCGACGATGCGGTTGCTCGGGCCCGCTCACTCGGCACGGTGATCGCCGCCGTACCTAGGGACATCGACCTGCCCCACTTGGGACGGCTGCGTGGTGCGGTTGTCAGGGCCCCCGGGTCAGGCGCCAGGTATCACCTGTACGAGGGAGAGCCGGCGTGAGGGATCTGGACGGAAGGGTGACCCTCGTCACGGGCGCCGGACGCGGGATCGGAAGGTCTGTAGCGGAGCTGTTCGGACGCTCAGGTTCACGGGTGATGTCCACCGCCCGCTCGACGGACGCCGCCGAGGCGACCGCCGATTCCATCCACGCCTCGGGCGGCATCGCCGCGGCTTGCACCCTCGACGTCACCGATCCCCTCGCGGCGGACGCCGCGGTCGCCCGCACCGTCGAGGAGTTCGGACGGCTCGACATCCTGATCAACAACGCCGGAAACTTCGTCCGAGGACGGGTGGAGGACACGACCCCCGAACAGTGGGACGAGGTGATCGGCACTGACCTCAACGGCGTGTTCTACTGTGCCCGCGCCGCCGTCCGCCAGATGGTCGACCAGACACCGTTCGAAGGAGTGAGGGGCCACATCATCGGCATGAACTCGGGAGCGGGAATACGGGGTTTCCCAACGGGGGCCTCCTACTCCGCTGCCAAGTGGGGAATGATCGGCCTAGCCGAATCCCTGCGCGGCGAGGTCACGGATCGGGCAATCAAGGTGACCGAGGTCGTCATCGCATCGACCGTCCGCAGCGGGATGTCGGCCGGCCGGGACGTTCCCAAGATCGAGGCCGACGACTTCGCGGAGACCGTGCTGGCAGTGGCGTCGTTCGCACCCAGCGTCGCCATCAGCCAGATCGTGGTCGGCCAGATGGTCCCTCAGTAACCGACCAACTCCGCGAGTGCCATGTACGCGTCAACCGAGAACGACCTGTAGCCGGTAGCGATATCGGCCGGATCGGGAGTGAACGGGGCGATGATGGGCACGTCCACCCCCGCCCGGCGGTACTCACCGAGGATATGGCGAGCGTGTTCGACCGATCCTGCGATACCCAGCTCCGCCACCTGCCGATCGTCCAGGGAAGAACGTTCGTCCAGCATCCCTTCGCGGCGTAGTTGCCTCACGTAGTTGATCTGGACGAGGGTCAGCTCCACCCGGTCCCTGAGACGTTCCAGCGCGAGGCGCTGATCGTCGTCGATGCACGCGTAGACCATGGTGTATATGCGCGGGGTCGCGGGGTCGCGGCCGATCGCCGCGCAGTGGTCGTCCATCAACTCTCGCAGGCGGGATATCTGGGCGCGACTGACCACGGAGGTGAAGATGCCGTCGGCCACCTCGACGGCCATACGGACCATGTTGGGACCGTGGGCCGCCACCACTATCGGGACCCTCCTCTCCGGCGTCCAGGCAACGGTTGCCCTCGGACCCAGAACGCGGTAGCGGCTGCCCTCGTAGCCCAGTGAAGCGCCGCCGGACGTGAGACCGGCCCTGATCACCTCCACGTACTCCCGCATGTCCCGAACCGGCGTCGACATGTCGAGTCCGAGACCCTCTTCGTTCACCATCTGGTGCCCGACACCCAGACCGAGAAGCAGGCGGCCACCCGAGACCTCTTCTACCGACGCGGCCGCCTGAGCCATCTGCAGGGGGTGCCGCAGGTAGATGTTGGCGATGGCCGAGCCGATGGTGGCGGTCGACGTCGCGCCCGCGATCACCGCCATCGTCGTCATGGCGTCGTTGTTCGACTCGGTTACGAAAAGGTGATCGATTCCGATTCCCTCCAGGTCGGAACTGAGGTCGGCCAGCTGGGTCGGACCCCGGTTTCCCAGGCTGAAATAGGCCACACCCAGGGACGGAGGTGGAAGTTGCATCAGGCGGTTACCGGTGGAACAACCCTGGGACCGTCACGGGCTTCTCTGCCCGTCCGAGCGGCCCCGGCTCAGCCGTGCGACGCTCCGCCGGCAACGCTTGCTCCCCGGCCCGACTCCAGCAAGTGGCAGGCTGCGACATGGCTGGGGTTGATGACCGTGAGTTCGGGGATCTCCTGCGGGCAACGATCGAAGACGTAAGGGCACCGGGTATGGAAGGTGCAACCGGAGGGGAGATCGATGGCGGAGGGAACCTCCCCGGAGATTGGTTTCAACTCGGAGCGGAGTTGCGGGTCGGGGACCGGAACCGACGCGAGGAGCGACTGGGTGTAGGGGTGTTGCGGATCCTCGAAGATCTCCTCGGTGGGTCCCTGCTCGACGATCCGGCCGAGGTACATCACGGCGATGCGGTCGCTGACGTGCTTGGCGATGTCGATCTCGTGCGTGATGAACAGATAGGTCAGATTCTCCATCTTGCGGAGGTCGATGAGCAGGTTGATGATGCTGGCCTTGACACTCACATCCAGGCTGGCGGTCGGTTCGTCGAGGATCAGCACGTCGGGAGACACGGCCAATGCCCGGGCGATGGTCACCCGCTGGAGTTCACCGCCGCTGATGCCACTCGGATACCTGTAGAGGTAGTCGGGCGAGAGACCGACCTCCTGCAGGAGTTGGGCAGCCCGAGCGGTGCGATCGACGTTGGTCGGCACCAGGTCGTGAACCTTGAGCGGCTGGGTCAGGGTGTGCTTGATGGTCTTGCGCCTGTTCAGGGCGGACCAGGGATTCTGCGACACCAACTGTATGGCCCGTCGGGCTGCGATGGTGTCCTCCGCGGCAAGCAGGTCCTCCCCGTCGAGGCTTATGCTGCCGGACGTCGGCCGCTCCAACCGCAGGATCAGCCGCGCGATGGTCGACTTGCCACACCCGGACTCGCCCACGATTGCCACCGTCTCGCCGTCCTCGATCCGCAGCGACACACCGTTCACCGCGCGGACGGACTCGCGCACCTTGGCGAAGGTACCGCGCCGCACCGGGAAGTGCTTGACCAGGTCACGAACCTCCAAGCGGGGGGTGCTAGCCATCGGGAGCCTCCGAGTACAGATGGCACCGGACGACCGTATCGCTCACGGTTTGCCTCTCCGGAACCTCGGTGCGGCAGCGGTCCATCACGCTCGGGCAGCGTGGTGCGAACGGGCATCCATCCAGCAGGTTGGAACCGATGGCGCTGCCGGTTATCGAGGTGAGCGGTTCGCCGCGCCGGTGCCGGCTCGGGAGCGAATCGAGCAGGGCGATGGTGTAGGGGTGGCGGGGTTCGTGGAAGAGCGTGTTCACATCGGCCATCTCGACCAGGCGGCCTCCGTACATGACCGCCACCCTGTCGCAGGTCTGGGCGATGACACCGAGGTCGTGGGTGACGATGATGACCGACAAGCCCAGCCGTTCCCTCGCCTCCATCAGCAGGCTCAGTACCTGCGCCTGCACGGTGACATCGAGGGTGGTCGTCGGCTCGTCGGCCATCAACACGTCCGGCTCCCCGACCAGCGCCGCGATCGCGATGAGCATCCGCTGTAGCTGGCCCCCGGAGAACTGGTACGGATATCCCGACAGGCGTTCGGTAGCGGCTCGGAGACCGACCCGCTCCAGCATCGACTCGATCGCTTCGGTCAACTCCTGCGCGTTCCTCGCCCCGTCGCGCTGCAGGTACCACTTGAGCTGTCTCTCTATGGTGGCGACCGGACTCAGCGAACTCATCGGACGCTGGGGGATGAGGCTGATCCGGCGACCCCTCAGCCTGCGGATGGCCTCGTCCGACAGACCAAGCAGGTCGCTACCGTCGAAGTCGAGCGAGCCGGCGCTCATGTCGGCGTTCTCGGGCAGCAGGCGCAGTATCGACATGAGCACGGTCGACTTGCCGCATCCGGACTCTCCGACCAGACCCAGAAACTCGCCCCTGCGGAGTTCGAAAGAGACATCGCGGACCGCCGGAACCGGGCCATCGTGGGTCTTGAAAGTGGTGCTCAGACCATCGACGGTCAGAATCGCCTCGGCCGACGTCAATGAACCCTGCGGGTCGTCCTTGCCTCGGACGCGGGCCGTGCTCGCCAACCGGTCACTCTCCCTGCCAGCCGTCCCAATGCGTGAACTCCGAGGCGGCGATCCGCTTGACCGGCTTGAAGTCGGCGACCGGATAGCCCAGGGGGATCAACGCGATGATCTGGGTCTCCTCGGGCATCCCCAGGAGGATCTTTGCATCCTCCTCCACGATGTTCATGGCCGTAGTAAAGCACGTACCTAAACCCAGACCCCGCGCTGCCAGCATCAGATTCTGGATGCATGGGACGGTGGACGTGTAGTTCACCTCGGCCCGGAAGGCCTTCAGAACACCGTACCGGGGGTAGTTGTTCTTGGTGATGTTCATGGCGACCACGATCAGCACCGGGGCCTCTTCGAGGTGATCGCGCAGATAGTACGACATCTTGATCATCGTCTTCTGGCCGGTCCGGCCGTCGTACGCCTTGCGGCCTTGGCGGCGGGGGTGGTCCCGCAGGAAATCCCATCCGTCCCGGTAGATGTCAGCGATCTTGCCCTTCAGTTCCGGATCCTTGATGACAACGAACTCCCAGGGCTGTGCGTTGGCGCCATTCGGTGCCCACGTAGCCGCGGAGAGGATATTCCGGATGTCGTCATCGGACACCGGATCCGGCTTGAAGTGCTTGGTACTGGGTTGGGTGCGCATCGCCTCGAACAGGTCCACGCTGTCTCCTCTCGACTCGTTACCGGCGCTCGAACGTTACCCGTCGAAGTGGCCCGCCTCCACAAGGCCCCGATTCTCCTCCGGGCTCGTTCCGGTGCGATCGGTGAAATAGTTCACATGGTGGCGGTCGTGCCGCAGCAGAGCGACGAAGCCCCCCTTGGTTCGCATCGGTCCGTGACTGACCCACGGGTCCCGCCAGAAGTAGTCTCCCGGACCCATGGCGCCCAACTCGCCGACGTTGTCCATGAACATGTCGCCCTGGATCACGTAGCACTCCTCAACGCATGGGTGGAACTCGAGCAGGGGCGAATCCCACCATGGCACCACCCCGAGGACGAAGGTCCGCTCGCCGGTCGTCTCGTCGTACCGGACGGTCTTGTGGCAGAGTCCCTTTGGTAGCCCCGCGCCTGCCCCCCAGGTCCACTCCCAGGAGTCGGTGTCGATGATCGTGGCCTCGCCGTCGCTCGCCGGTTCGACCAGATCGGGAGAGCCTTCGTGGTGTGCCAGGATGGTGGTTTCCTCCCGTGCTAGTACCGGCCCGTATCCGACCCCGGCAGGTACGAAGATGTAAGTGTTCGGACCGCACTCGGTGTCCCCGACGACGAGCGCGCCGTCGAGCACGTACAACTCCACCTGGCGGGTGTGAGCGCCGAACGGAACCTCCAGACCGGCCGGGTAACGAACCAAGCCGCTGAAAGCGGCGTTCTCGGTACCGGCGGTGAAGTACTTGACCCGGCGTCCGGAAGGAGTTCCTAGTGGATCGAACGGGGCCCAGGACAGGTCCCTCTCCCGGACGAACTCAACGTGCTCCCGCGGGCTGAGGTTCGACACTACACCCATGGATCCCTTCCCTTCGGAGTCGCACCGAAGCCTAAAGCTTCGAAGGCCAAACGCGGCGGGAAACTGCGACTATGTTCTAATCAATGCCTGGTAAGCAAGTCCCTCCGGGTCTCGGCGGTCCCAGACCGTCCTCCCGGGCCGGCGAACTCCGCTCTGTGCTGGCCGGCCGAGCGATCGTAGTCCCCGGCGTGATCGACGCGCTCTCTGCTCGCTTGGTGGAGAGGGCCAGGTTCCCGGCCGCCTACATAACCGGTGCGGGGTTCGCGAACTCGGCATTCGGACTTCCCGACGTGGGTCTCGTGACCCGCAGCGAACTCACCGAGCATGTAAGGCGGATAGGGGAAGCCTGCCGCCTCCCATTGATCGTTGACGCCGATACGGGGTTCGGCGGTCCGCTTTCGGTCATGCGCTCGGTCCATCAACTGGAGAGGGCCGGGGCAGCCGCCATCCAGATCGAGGATCAGCAGGATCCCAAACGGTGCGGACACTTCGAGGGCCAGCGCTTGGTAGCCGTGGGCGAGATGGAGCAGAAGATCGATGCCGCCGTCAGAGCCCGCTCGGATGCTGACCTCATGGTCATCGCCCGCACCGACGCCCGGGGTATGGCCGGCCTCGACGAAGCGATATCGAGGGGCCGGGCCTATCTCGCCGCGGGTGCCGACGCCCTATTCGTAGAGGCACCCAGATCGTTGGAGGAAATGGTACGGGTAGCGGCCGAGTTCCCTGGCGTGCCCCTTGTCGCCAATCTTGTAGAGGGTGGCAAGACGCCCCTTATCCCGACCCCCCGGCTGGAGGAACTCGGCTACCGGATAGTCCTGCGAGCAAGCCTGCTGCTCCGCAGCATGGCTTCCGCGGCCCGCGATGCCCTGGCAAGGCTGGCAGCCGACGACAGCGATCCGTGTATCGAGGAGCACATGCTCACATGGGACGAACGCCAGGGGTTGGTAATGCTGGAAGAGTTCGACTCGCTCGCGGACGACATCCGGGCGAGAAGGAGGACGAGAGAGTGAGCGAGCCTAGGAGGGTCCTCAAGAACGAGGATGGAGGTCGTCCGGTCGTTCGCCGGCCTGATAGTTTGCATCGACCGTCGGGGCAAGAGGGGGTTACTCAGCACCCTCCTAGATGGCTGGCCTCCATACCCGACGAGGACCGTGGCGTTTACGAACTGGCCGGCTTCGCGAACCGGGTCGGGTTCGGGAAACGTCCGGCTGTGCTGGTCATCGACCTCCAGTACCGGACAGCCGGCGACCACCCGGCACCGATCGAGGAGGCGATAACCACCATGTACCCGACCGCCTGCGGCGAGCCGGCCTGGGAGGCCGTCGGGCACGTAGCCAGGCTCCTGGAAGCCGCGCGGGAGAAGGACGTACCGATCATCTACCCCTACGTGGCGCCCAAACGCGAGGTCGACGCGGGACGTTTCGGCCAGATCAACCCGCTCGTGACATCAATCCCCGAACGCGGATACCAGTTCATCGACGAGATAGCTCCCCGTGAGGGGGACGTGCTGCTACCGAAGCGGCATGCCAGCGCCTTCTTCGGGACCGCGCTGGCGAGCTACCTGGTCGACTTCGAAGCCGACACCGTCCTGGTCACCGGGGCGACCACCGGAGGATGCGTCCGGGCCACGGTCGCCGATGCTTTCTCCTACAACTTCCACACGATCGTCGTCGAGGAGTGCGTGTTCGACCGAATCAGGATCAGCCACGACATCAGCCTGTTCGACATGGATGCCAAGTATGCCGACGTCGTCCCGGTCGAGACCGCCATTACCTATCTTCGGTCTCTCGACCGGTGAGGGTTACCCATCCCCGATGGGTCGGATCGTTTGAATGGTTGGATAAGGGGACGTATTAATATCATTGACCGCCATGTATGTTATGGTAGATACCCGATAGAGGTGGGAGGAAACCGATGGACCTCACCGATACATTGCTCAGCACCCTGGTGAACGTCCTAGCTACGTCAGCGCTGGTCGTGCTGGCCCTCGCCAGGTGGATGCAGGGCCGATTCGACCGCCTCGACGATCGTCTCGATCGGCTAACCCGGGAGTTCTACGCTCACAACCACGAGCAAGCTGCGAAGAGCTCGATCGGCTAGGTGAGGCCGTCGGTGGACATCCCCGGTGCCCATCACATGGCTGATTCTCACGCTCGGCGGATGTATTCTCCCCACCCTGGACGGCCGACCAGGGCGCCGTTCTCCTGGACCACCGTCCCCCGGACTACCGTGTAGCGCGGCCACCCCGTAAGGGCCCAACCGTCGTATATCCCGTAGTCGGCCCAGGTACCCAGCAGCGACGCGTCGACTTCCCTCGTCCAGCCGAGATCCAGGATGGCCAGGTCGGCGTCCATCCCCACCCGGAGATCGCCTTTGCGATCGGCGCAGCCGAAGATCTCTGCGGGACGCTGGGAAACCATCCGCGCGATCTCACTCAAGGCGATCCCGCGACGGTGGTGTCCCTCCGATAGCAGGATGGGCAGGACCGTGGGTAGACCTGGAAAGCCCGCGGAGGCCGTCCAGATCGAACCCTGTTTTGCTTCGAGGCGCCTCCCGACATGATCAGACCCGACGGTGTCAACGGTGCTGTCTAGCAGGGCTCCCCACACCGCGTCGCGGTCCTCCCCACTTCGCAACGGCGGGTTGACCTTACCGACCGTACCGAGTTCGGAGTCGTGCGTGTGGGTCAGGTAATGGGGACAGGTCTCGGCCAGGAGGACGGCACCGGGAAACGCGCGGCGGGCACCCCGGACGGCGGCCAGCGCGGCAGCGGAACTCAGATGGACGAAGTAGACGCGAGCGCCGACCAGATCGGCGAAGAAGGAGGCCCGCCAGATGCTTTCGGCCTCCACGAAGGCGGGTCTACTGTCGTCCCAGGCACGCAGATCGTCGCGACCCGACGCCCGGACCTCGTCACGCAGGCGCCATACGACCTCGATGTTCTCCGGATGGATCTGCAGCACCCCACCGACATCGGCCACCCCACTAGCGATGTGGTGGAAGGCACCGTCGTCGGTGCCTTCGATGCCCAGATAAGCGCCCTCATCGCCCCGGAAGCTCATGTAGTACTTGTAGGAGTTGATCCCCCACCGGTCGGCCAGCGCCTCCAGTTTGCTCATGTGGTCGTCGGTCATAAGAGTGAGATGGAACCCGAAGTCCACATGGCTGACCCGGTCCAGAACCCGGTGGTGCGCGGCGATCACAGGTTCGTAGGGTCCACTGTCGATAAGGATGGTGAACAGGCTGGTAACCCCGCCGATGGTGGCTGAAGCGGTATCCGCTTCGAAGGAATCGAAACCGCCGCCCATGCCCAGGTGCACGTGAGGGTCGATTGCTCCAGGCATCACATGGAGGCCCGACGCGTCGATGGTACGAGCCCCATCTGCCAACCGTCCCGGTCGCTCGACGGCCACGATGCGGCCCCGATCCGCGGCGAGGTCGGCCGGTTCAGGTTCCGCACCCGGCCTAACGAGGGTGCCGTTCTTCACCAGTAGTTCGTACGATCCCATGCCCGGCCCTCCAACCGTCCAGCCGTGTTTGTGTGTAAAGGAAACTACTCGCGCCACGCATCCCCCAGGGTCGGTACGTTATGGTCGAACCAGTAGAAGGAGGTCCAAACCGTGGGTATGACCAGCCAGTTGGTCGAGGAACTGCTCGATACCCGATTCAAGGACATCCCCAACCGGGCGCGGGAGCGGATGCAGCGCCTGTTCATCGACACCGTGGGAACCACCTACGGGGGTCTGCCGGTCTCCGGTCGGGAGTTGCTCGATTACGCCCGGAGTGTGGGCGGAACCCCCGAAGCGGTGGTTCTCGGAGGCGGCTTCAAGACGTCCAGCCAGCTTGCTGCGGGCGTCAACGCCCAGTTGGCCCGGTCTCTGGACTTCGAGGAGACCGGTCCGGGCATCCATATCGGGCCCTCCCTGGTGCATACCGTGCTCGCCGTCGGGCAGCAGGTCGGGGCCGGCGGGACCGAGATGCTAGCGACGGCATGCGTCACCTACGAGATCAACGGACGCTTCCATTACGCCCGTTACGACGGTGATATCCAGCGCCACATCAACCTGTGCCTGGCCATGGCCACCTCCCGTCTGCTCGGTCTCGATGCCCGCACCACCAACCTGGCAGTCGGCCTGGCCTGGGGTTATCCGGTCCGCCAATCCCAACTGCTGAACCCACCCGAACCCAAGCGGATCAGCCATCTCGGTATGGGAAACCTCTTCCTCTGCCATGACGGGATCCAGGCTGCCCTGCTGGCCTCCCATGGTTACGGAGAGATGCCCGACGAACTCGACCGGCGTCTAAAGGAGTACGACGTCGACTCGATGGGAACCTCCCCGGCGCCCTTCTCCTACACCGCCGGCGAGATCCAGCTGAAGCCGTGGCCTTCGAGCAGGCTGTCCCAGGGAGGGATCCAGTTGAGCCTCGAACTGATGGAGGATCACGGCATCGCCGTCGAGGAGGTCGACCGGATAACGGTTCATCTTCCGGACATCTACCTCCGGCCCCACCAGTACGATCCCTCCCCGAACACCTACTGGGAAGGCATCTACAGCGTCCAGTGGGGTACCGCGCTCGGCATCCTCGGCGTCGAGCCGGGACACGACTGGTTCAGCGAGGAACGCTTCGCCGATCCCACCTCCCGCGCCATGGCCCGCCGGATCGAGATAGTCGAGGATCCCGAAGGCTCCAAGGTGTTCGCTGCCCGGCGCTTCCACGAGGTCCGCAACACCGTGGAACTGCATGCCCGCGGCTCCACCTTCACCAAGTCGGCTCTGATGTACGACATCCTGGGGAGTCCCGGGTGCCCCATGCCCGAGGCCATGTTCGAGGACAAATTCCACCGGCTCACCGACCCGGCCATGGGCTACGACCAAGCCGAAACACTGCTGAGGGCCCTCCACGACCTCGCATCGATCAGCGATGCCAACGACCTAGCGGAGTTGTTCTGACCCCCGGCAAGGCAAGCGGCGTCAGGAGGGTACTGAACAATGACGATTGCTCGGGCCTGCCGCCCGCCAGCCCAGGAATTATGCCGGCGGTTGGCAGGCCGCTGGTGGATTGCTCAGTACCCTCCTAGTGTCCTGTATCTCTGTTTCGCTTGCGTTCTCGGCTTGACGAGCCAAACCCGAACCGGCCACCGCTACAAGCAGGCCGTATCTGTCACAGGCGCGTTTCACAATGGTAGATA
>JAPOQZ010000018.1 GCA_026710435.1 bacterium
CTCCCGTTCCTCATCGCTCAACTCCACAACCACAGGCTTACGCCCCCTCCGAGCACCCATCACAGCACCTTCCCACACAACGCCGACAGTCCCCACAACCCTACCACAAACCGCGGCGAACTACCACAACAGGACACTAGGAGGGTGCTGACCAATGACGATTGCTGGGGCCTGCCGTCCGCCGGCCCAGGGATTATGCCGGCGGTTGGCATGCCGCTGGTGGATTGCTCAGTACCCTCCTAGCCGCTCCGGACCGGCACGCGGGTGGAGAGGTACGCCGCCAGATGGTTGACCAGGTCCCGAGCGTCTTCTTCTGCGCCGTGGATGAAGCTCGACTTGCGCCGGCGCAGGAAGTTCAGCCCGATCCTGTACACCCCGGGCGCCTCGGTGACCACCCCTCCGTCGTGGCGGAGGCGGCCCTTGTAGTCGAAGACCGGCAAGTGGAGCCACGAGTAATCCGGCCGGTACCCGGTGGCCCACATGACGGTACGGATCTCGCCGCTCCGCAGGTCGAGCCCCAGCGGTGGGGACTTCTCGATACGGGTGCGCTCGAAGCGGTGGGGAGGGTCGAACTCGGAGTCCAAGCCGTTCTCGGTGATCCACTCGTCGATAGTGGTGAGCAGGCGGCCCATTTTGAGATCGGACCGGTTGCACTTGTTGTGGAGAGATCCCGACAACTGGGCCTTGCCATCCCTGATCCCGGCCAAGCGGCCCACCATCCGCACCCCCCGGTCCGTCAGCGCGTTGAGATCGAGATTGATCCGATCGGGTGTTCCCACCAACTGCGGGGAGGGCACCGTACGGGCCCGAAGGATGTCGTCGACCTCGTCGTAGCGCTCGTCGGCGAGACCGGTTACCTCGAACCAGTACCTAATGTCCTTCCCCCGGTACAGCCGTGGCATCCGGACATGCTCGCCCACCGACACCGTGACCGGGCGCCCCGAACGGTGGATCTCGTCGGCGAGCTGCACCCCGGTGGCCGAAACGCCGACAACCAGCACGCCGCCGTCCCGAAGGTCCGATGGTCGCCGGTAGTCCATAGGAGTGACCGAATCGACCGAACTCGGGAGGGCTGCCGCGATGGGCGGTACCTTGGGCAGGTTGAATCCACCTGACGCCACGACAACCGACCGGCATTGCCAAACCCCCCGATCTGTCACCACTTCGTACTCGTCGCCGTTCGGGCGAACGGACGTGACGGTTGTGAGCGTACGAAGTGGCGGATCCACCATGCGGGCGTAGCGGTTGATGAAGGCCACGACTTCCCGCATGGTCATGAAACCGTCGGGATCGTTCCCGTCGTACGAGAAGCCGGGCAGCCTGGTTTGCCAGTTGGGGGTGAGCAGACGGAGCGAATCCCACCGCTCCGTCCGCCACGTGTTGGCCACCTCCCCTCGCTCGATCACCACATGGTCGATCGAGCGCCGGGAAAGGAGGTGGCTGACTGCTAGGCCGGTGTGCCCGGCTCCAATTACGACAGTGGTGGTGCGCACCTCGGTTTCACCGCCCTCACTCGACCGAAACTGTCACGTTGGTCGGGTTGGTCATGATGTCGAAGACCGCGGAGATCTTCTGGGACTGGGCGACAAGCGCTTCGAGGTCGGCTTCGCTCGTGTCGTCGGCGTCGATCTGGTAGTTCACTCGGACGTCGGTGAACCCGTTCCTGACCTCGGGGTCCGCTCCGAGGATCCCTCCGATGTTCATGTCGGCTTCGAGCGTCGCCTTCACTGAATTCAGCTTGATCTCGCGGTTCTCAGCCACCGCGGCCACACCGGCGGTCAGGCAACTGGCCAGGCCGGCCAGCACGATCTCCACAGGGGTGGCGGCGTTGTCCGCGGCGTTGAACTCCAGCGGATGGTCGGCCTCGAACTCGTACGTCCCCTTGTGGTCGCGCTCCTCGCCCAGGCCGAAGTAGCCTCCGATCGTGGTCTTGCTGTGGGTTCCGTGGACCCAATGGTTCGAAGCCCGCCACGTGTAGTCGCCGGCGGCCGGAGTATCTCCGACCACTCCCCGAGCGAACAGCAGGTGCGCCGTGTCGACTCCGTTGATCTCACCCTTGCTCATGGGTTGTCTCCTTTTGGTATCAGTTGGTTTGGAGTTCGTTTTCTCTGGTCTGATCCCCATCATCCCGTGTAACGACGCTTGGAGGGCGCAGAAGGCTGGTAGCCGGTTGGATGGGAATCGAACGCCGCGGGCCCTTGGGGCACCGGTCCCTCCCGGGTGGTGGCGTAGTGGGGGACGGTTAGGTGAACCGCCCCGGGCAGGCCACCCGGGAGCCGGGACAACGCATGTCCTCACGGCGGTCGGTCGGTAAGGGGTGCGGGGCGTTCATCTGACAGCTCTCCTCTCGCTTGCTACGCGCTCGTCGAGCGCCGCGAGCGGAAATCCGCCTCGGCAAACTCATCGATCAGGCATTGGCACCGCTCATGACGGTTGCCGCGGCTTCGTAGGGCCTGTCCCTCCACCGCTCTGGATGAGCGCGTTGTGTCTCCCGGGAAGTAGACCACAAAATCGGGCGAACGTCAAGGTAAGCCGGAGTGCAGCGCTAACGCGCGGCCGGTTCCGTTCTGGCCACCCCGTATCGGTTTGCGGGAGGTGAGAAGTCGGTGGGCCGGTGTGGTCGTCGTTCGTTGCTCGGCTCGATCCGGCTTGGGTCCTAAGCGTCCGTGCCGGGGACGGACCAGCGGTGTGGGCGCCGGCGGATCCGGCCGAATCCGAGCCGATCGCACAGGGCAATGAACCGGGGCCGGTCGACTCCTTCCCACTCGAGATCGCCGAGGGACTCCTGGAGCGGCACGTCTCGCCGGAGGGTGGTCAGGGTCCGGTAGAGGAGTGCTTCGGGGCGGGCCGCCTCGAGATTGGTGGAGAGGCGAGCCGCCCCTCTCACCTTGACGTCCCAGGCGATCGGCGTGGAGGGTATCCGCTCGATCCGGACGTAGCGCGCCAAGACCGTCGAGGTGGACTTGGCGCCCCAGGCGGCGATTCCGGGTACACCATCGGCAGAGTCACCTACGAGAGCTAGGTAGTCGGGTATGGAAGTGGGGAGGACCCCGAACTTCTCGATCACGCCGTCCTCGTCGAACTGCTGGCGGGCCCTCCGGTTGTAGGTGACAACGCGGTCGCCTATTACGCACTGCATCAGGTCCTTGTCCGGGCTGAGGATCACCACCCTGTCCACCTCGTCCGCCCAGCGGAGCGCGGCGGTGGCGAGAGCGTCGTCCGCCTCGAAGTCGCGCATGGCCCAGACCGTCACGCCAAGCGTCTCGAGGGCTTCCTCCGCCAGCGGGAACTGGACCAGCAGTTCGGGCGGGACTCCCTCGCCGGTCTTGTAGCCTTCGAACAGGTCGTTCCGGAACGACTCTATGACCGCGTCGGTGGCGGCCGCCAGATGCGTTACGCCGTCTTCCCGGAGCAGGCGGAGGGTCGTTTCGATGATGCCGTACACGGCACCCACTTCCGTTCCGTTGGGAGCCTGCCTACGCGGGAAACCGAAGTAGGCTCGGAACAGTTCGTATGTGGCATCGAGCAAGTGGAGATTCACATGGACGATGTTAGAGACCATGACGACCCCGAAGCTGCCTGGGAGCAGGTGGCTACCGGGTTCGCCGAGTTGGGCGACCTGCTGCGGTCCGGGTTCGCGGACCCGGAGAAGGAAGGATCCCGGGATGAATTGCGCCAAGCCTGGAGCGGCTTCGTGACGGCCGCGCAGGGGCTGGGCCAGGCGGTCGCAACCGCCGTCAATGATCCGGAGATGCGTGCCGGAGCGAAGCAGACCTTCGGGTCCCTGGTCGATGCGATCGGGGCGACTGTGCGGGACGTGGCAGCCGGCGCTGCGACCCGAACCCGGAACGGGCGCCGGACGTAACTCGGAACGGACCTCCTTGATGACCCCGGAAGCACCAGAGACCGTCACGATCAGCCGCAGGGGATTGGCCCCAGTGTGGCGGTTCCAGTCGCCGACCGGCGTCCTTGCTCGTGGGGTACCGGCCCGGAGAAGGACAGCCCGGGTCGACCTGCCCGACGGCCGCACCTGGTTGATCCTTCCCGACGGGACCGATGGTCTCCACGTCTGGGAGGGAGAGGACCTACTGCTCTCGGCAGAACGTCTGGACCCTTGGGGGAGGCGCTGGGAACTGGCCGGTAACCGGTACTGCTACCAGTTGACCAACCGTTCCGGTTTCAAAGGTCGCTGGACGATGGGGCCTCCGGGCGCCGAGACCGGCGAGTTGAGGATGTGGACCACCAGGAGGATGCACTTCCACTCGCAGTTGACGGTTCCCCTCGAGGTCCTGGTGCTGGCATGGTACGTCATCATCCGGATGGCCTTCGCCCTGTTCTCGGTGGGTTCCATGGTGCGGACCGGTTACCGGCCACCACCCCGCCCGACCGGCTCGGTTGGATGACCGGACCGCTCGCTTCCTGCTCCTGGCTGGCGGAACGGCTTGACGGTCCGGACATACGGGTGGTGGATACCCGTTGGTACTTGGGCGAGCCGGGGAAGGGTCGCACGCACTACGAGCAGGGGCACATTCCCGGGGCATTGTTCATGGACCTGGACGAGGATCTGGTCGCGCCTGCGGGGCCCGGCCGCCATCCACTCCCGGACCGTGACCGGTTCGCCGAGCTGCTCGGGCAGCGGGGCATCGGGAACGACCACCATGTAGTGGTATATGACCAGGGACCCGGCTCGATAGCGGCCCGCCTCTGGTGGATGCTGCGCGACCTAGGTCATGCTGGGGTGAGCGTCCTGGACGGCGGGTACTCCGGATGGACGGCAGAGGGCGGACCTACGACTGTCACGGTAAGAGGGATGGCTCCCACCACCTTCGATGCCGGCGAGGGTCGTACCCCCACCATCGACCGCCACGCTCTCCTGTCCCGGCTCGGGAACATCCAGGTTGTCGACGCCCGCCCTCCGGAGCGCTACCGGGGGGACGTCGAGCCGATCGATCCCGTAGCGGGCCACATCCCTACCTCGATCTCGGTGCCCACCGACGGGAACCTGGGTCCGGACGGTCGCTTCAAGTCACCCGAAGGGTTGGCGGACCGCTTCAAGGAATTGGGTATCGACCCTGTTGAGCCGATCGTTAGCTCGTGCGGGAGCGGCGTGACTGCCTGCCACAACATCCTCGCCCTGCACCTGGCAGGTTTCCCGGAACCCACCCTGTATCCCGGATCGTGGTCCGACTGGTCCTCTTCCGGTTTCCCGGCCGCCACCGGTCCCGAACCAGGCCCCGCACCCTCCTAGTTTCCGGGTTGTGGTTTGCCGGGTACGCCGCAAGGGTAAGAGATGTTGGCGGTAGTTAACTAACTATAGTGGCGTGGTCTTTGTCATCCTATTGCGGATGAGCGGCCCAGCCACCTCGCGATGCCAGTGATTGGGCCAATCCCGAGGAAGTCTGGGCGAGTGTAATTGTAGTAACGTAGCTACATATACGAGGAGGTTCCCGACCGCATGCTGAAACCGGCTCGAACGATGACCAGTCGGAGGTTCAACCAGCGTACCGGAGATGCCAAGCGTGCCGCCATCGACGGCCCTGTCTACATAACTGATCGAGGCCGTCCCTCCCATGTGCTCGTGAGCTACGACCACTACACGAAGTTGGTCGATGGCGCTCCCAGCCTCGTAGACATGCTGTGCAGCACACCCGGTGCAGGCGAGGTGGAACTTCCGATTCCCAGCCGTGTTGAACGGCCGCGCCGCGTGAACTTCGACTGATGTACCTGCTCGACACCAACGTGGTTTCCGAGGTGCGCAAGATCACGGGGGGTGGGGCCGACCCGAACGTTGCCCGATGGGCCAACGAGATCGACGCAGCCATCACCTACATATCTGCCATCACCATCCAGGAACTCGAACACGGTGTACTGCTGGCCGAACGAAAGGACTCCACCAAGGGGTCTGTCCTGCGTGACTGGCTCGACAACGACGTTTCGAGAGCGTTCGGCGGGCGCATTCTGCCTGTAGATGGTGATGTGGCACGCGCCGCGGCGGCTCTACATGTGCCGGATCCCGCACCTGTCCTCGATGCGCTGATTGCTGCTACGGCCCAGGTGAACGAAATGGTCGTGGTAACGAGGAACACGCGTGACTTCTCGCGGTTCAGCCGGCTCAGACTGTTCGATCCTTGGAGTAAGAACTAGCCCCGGTTTTTCATGCGGGTGTTTGTCCTAGGAGGGTGCTGAGCAATCCACCAGCGGCATGCCAACCGCCGGCATTATTCCTGGGTCGGCGGGTGGCAGGCCCGAGCAATCGTCATTGTTCAGGACCTTCACCCGTCGGGTGAAGCCAGGCCCAGTCACGATCATGTGGTTGATGTGGCCTGTTGCCGTGGGTTTGTCTGGAAACATGAAGAATCACGGCTAGGGCGCGTTCACGCTATGCGTAGTCGTTTGCAGTACCGCGATCGAACTCACCGAAGGGGGCTGGTTGGCGGCCGGTCAGTTCCAATTCCAGCGGGCCCCGACCTCCCGGAAGTCCGTTAGGACCAGATCGTCCGGGATCTCGGGGGGCCCTCCCCGGAGCCATTCGTACTCGGCGATCCGCCAGGCGGCGTCTCTGGGATGCACGGCCCATACCTCGCCCGGTACGTTGCAGTGCATGGACAGGAAGGATAGGCCGCTTGCCTCCGTCATGAACCTCCGGTAGACGGTGGGGGGATCCTCGTTCTGGAATGTAAGTCCCATCAGGAAGTGATCGATCGGCACGCCGCCACCCGCCACGACGTCGTCGCGGAGGCCGGCGAGTAACGCCATGTCGGCCGGTCCCCAATTCAGAACTCCCGCATAGGCGGCGGGGTCTCCCGGTACGAGCACGGGAAGGTGGTGGCGGCGGGCCACCCTCATGGTGATCTCGGCGAATTCCGGAGCGAACGCACCTCCCATGTGGTGGTCGAGGTGGGTGATGCGGATCCCTGCCTCGATGGCGGCGGCGATCTGGGTTTCGAGTTCGTCCTCGATGGCGGCCGGCTGGGCGTTGGCACGCAGGCCCGGAACCTGCGACCACATGTAGCCATCGCCATCGATCAAGCCCGACGTGCGGGAAGCAGTGGACATGGGACGCCATCTCATCCGGGCCGATTCCGAAGTGAGCGTCAGGTGGAGACCGAGATCCAGTTCGGGACGTCGAGCGGCAAGTTCGGCCACGTCGGGAAACCACGGGCAAGGCGCCATGACCGAGCCCGAGGTGACGAATCCGGCCCCGGCCAGTTCGTCCATCGCCTTCACGGAGCCGAGGGTTACCCCTATGTCATCGATATGGGGAATGATCTCCGCCCGGACGGATTGACGCGCTGGGGTCACGCTACCTTGACGCCGACCTGGCGCAGTTCCTCGATCGCCTTGTCACCATCGTCAGGGGCCAGGTTCACAGCCGCGGTCGCACCGAGCAACACCGTCGTATCAAAGCCCTCCTGCTTGGAGTCGAGGGCGGTGTCCTTGACGCAGTAGTCGAGAGCAAGGCCGACGACTACGACCCGGCGGCAACCGGCTTCCCGGATCATCGAGGCGAGAGGTGTGGGCAATGTATCGCCGGAGGCCGGGTCCCGCATCGTGAATCCGGAGTATCCGTCTTCCCCGTTGGTTCCCTTGCGGACGCTCGGTCCTTCCACCCTGAGGTCCGGGTGGAAGTCGGCCCCCTTCGAGCCGGCCACGCAATGCACGGGCCAGATCCCGCCGTCGATTGCGAAGTGGGGAGTACGCTCCGGGTGCCAGTCCTGGGTGTAGAAGACGCTCGACCCGGCCGCGACCGCTTCGGCCACCTCTCGGTTCACGGCCGGGACCACCTCGGTGTCTCCTCCTGCAACGTACAGGCTGCCGGACGGATCGGCGAAGTCGTTCTGGACATCAACCACCACCAACGCCGTGTTGTTGTCATATCTCGTCATGGTCCAAGAAGGCTAGCCGGTCGGTCGTCAGCGGCCCGGCAGCGGACAGGAAAGGGGCCCGAAGGCCGTGAACAGGAGGTTGCTCAGGTAACGTAACGAGGGTGCTTACCGAGGGCATTCTCTTCACCGACCACTACCAACTCACGATGGCCCAGCTCTATCACCGCTACGGGCTGGCCGACCGGAGCGCCCAGTTCGACTACCTGTTCCGTTCCTACCCCGACTACGGGAGTCACCAGGCCGGCTACTGCATCACCGCCGGTCTGGGGCCGCTGCTCGAATGGATGGCCCGAACCTGGTTCGGGAGGGAGGAACGGGCCGCGCTACGGGATATCCGCAGCAACAACGGGGCTCGCTTGTTCGGGGAGCCGTTCATCGATTGGCTCACCCGGTCGGAAGGTTTCGGTAGCGCATCCATGTGGGCGGTGCCGGAAGGTCGGGTGGTCCATCCCAACACCCCTGTGTTGACGGTCGAGGCGCCTCTGGCGGTAGCTCAGCTCCTGGAGACCCCCCTCCTCAACCGCCTTAACTACGCCACGCTGATCGCCACCAAGACCTCCCGGGTGGTGGAAGCTGCCGGAGGCGCCGCCGTGATGGAGTTCGGTATGCGCCGGGCGCCGGAAGCGGCCGCCACCGTCGCCACCCGCTCTTCCCTGATCGCCGGCGCCGTCGGATCCTCCAACTTTGCCGCCTCCTACCAGTTGGGGTTCCCGTCGAAGGGGACGCACGCCCACTCCATGGTCCAGGTATTCATGGCCGACTCCGGAAGCGAACTCGACGCCTTCCGCGCCTACGCAGATGTCTATCCCGATGACTGCCTCCTCCTGGTCGACACGATCGACACGCTCGGGTCGGGCATTCCCAATGCCATAACCGTGTTCGAGGAGCTACGCCGCCGGGGGCACAGGCCGGTGGGGATCCGGCTCGACTCCGGCGACCTCGCGCATCTGGCCATCCGCTCGGCCGCGATGCTTGATGCGGCCGGCTTCGAAGAAGTGTCGATCGTGCTGTCCTCGGAACTGGACGAGTTGACCATCTGGCAGATCCGGAACCAGATTTCCGAGGAGGCGGCCCGTTACGGAGTGGAGGCCGGCGGGCTACTCGACAGGCTGGTGGACGGGGGGGGGACCCGTCTGGCCACCTCCCACGGTTACTCGAGCCTGAGCGGGGTCTTCAAGCTGGTCGCGATCGAGGATTCCGGCGGGGAGTGGACCCCGGCGATCAAGATCTCGGAGACCCCGGCCAAGGTTCCCGACCCCGGACGCAAGCGGCTCTGGCGGGGCTACGACCGTCGCGGTACCGCCAATGCCGACCTGGTCACCCTCGACGACCACGATCCGGACGAGCGTCCCATCCGCCTAGTGCACCCCAGCCGTTCCGACGTGGGGCGGACCCTTACCCACTACGAGGTCTCCGAAGTGGAGTCGCTCCGGGTGAAGGTCCTGGGCAACGGTCGGCGGGTGCCGAACGACGCCGGAGACATCGAGGCCTCTCGGTCCCGACGGGACGCCGACCTGGCGAGACTAGATCCCGGTGTGCGGCGCCTCGTCAACCCCCACACCTATCACGTGTCCCTCAGCCCGGAACTGTCCGACCTCAAGCAGCATCTGATCGCCGGCTTCAAAGGGTGACTCGGGGTTACCCCTCCGCGACCAGGGTCACCAGAACCTGATTGCACGAAGCAAGAGCAGGGTCATTGGATCGTCGTAAGCAGCGATCCCCCCTCTCCTCGGTGTTCGAGTGCCTGGATATCGACCCACCTTGCCATGGTCTACATGCGTCATCGGACTGCATGCCCGGTTCCCCGACCCGGTCTGGTACTCGACTTTTGGTTTGCAGGTTCAGGACTGTGACGCTGCCAGCCGTTCATAGGCGGCGAACATTGCATCCTGGTCGGTAGCGACGACGAACACGCGGGGCCCTTTCCCTCGGCGTGCCATGGTCAGAGCCCGACTGACCTCCCCGGGCTCGACCTGCCTGGCCGGTATCCCGAAACCGGCTGCGATCGACACCAGATCCTGGCGGTGGGGGGTGACGAACAACTCCCGGGCCTCGGCGTAGGCAGCCGGGCTACCCGATCTCCGCAGGGATCGCAGATACGGGAGGCTCTCGAATATGGCCCCACCCCCGTTGTCGAGAACCACCAGGGAGAGGGGGGCTTCCAACTGGCGGGCGACGGCAAGCGAACCGACATCGTGCAGGAAGGCCAGATCCCCGATGAGGACGGTCAATCTCTCTCCCGATGCCAGGGAGGCTCCCACCGCCGACGCGATGGTCCCGTCAATGCCCGCGGCGCCGCGGTTCCCGAACACACGGGCGTTGCAGCCGGGTTCCATCATCGCGTCAACGTGGCGTACCGGCATGCTGGACGCCACCCACAGCGTCCTTTCGGATTGAAGCACCGAGGCGGCCACGGCCAGCTCCGTGTCGGCGTGGGTGGCCCGCTCCCGCCTACGGCGACTTCTGATCTCCTCCTCCGCACTACGCCATGACTCCATCCAGCCGGGTTCGGTTCGAGCAGGCGAAACGGCGTCGAGCAAAGGGGCGACCGGGTCCCTCAGTACCAACTCCGGTCCCGACGCGTTCCAGCGCAGGTCCGGGTCGAGAAGAGCCTGAGGGGCTCCGAGGGAGTCCAACCAGTTCTGGGATGCCGTGCCGGTGGGGAGGGCTCCTATCCGCAGGACGGCGTCCGCCGGAACGGAAGCGACGAACGGAGTGTCCCGGAGTAGTAGATCGGCGCCGGTGACCAGGTTGCCGTGGCTTACTTGGCGCATTCCCGACATCCCGTCGGCCAGGATCGGCCATCCCGACATCGTCGCGATGCGTTCAACGGCGAGCCTTTCGTCGGTGGTGCTGGTCCACGGTCCGACCACGATCACCCCACGGGAAGCCCGGCGGATGAAGAGGTCAAGCCTATTCGCCTGCTCGAGGTCGACTCCGGGCTGCGAGGGCACGTCGGCTTGCGGGATGGGGATCCGGAAGTCGTGGCGGTGGGGAGGCTCCAGCGGCTTGTCGAACGGGGCGTTGAGGTGCACCGGTCCGGCCGCGGGCGGCCGGGCGGCCCGCAGGAGTCTCAGGGTTTCCTGTATCACCAGGTCGGGATGGCATTCGTGGGCGACCGCAAGGTTGGAGGAAGCCCGGACTCTTGACCCGTACAGGTTCACCTGGTCGATGGTCTGGGGAGCGTCACGATCGAGGAAACCAGGCGGCCGGTCTGCGGTGATGACCACCAAGGGCACGCGTGCCCGGTCGGCCTCCGCCACGGCCGGCAGGTAGTTGGCGGCCGCCGATCCAGAGGTGCAGACGAGCGCGACCGGGCGCTCCGAGACCTTGGCCATGCCGAGGGCCACGAACCCCGCCGAACGCTCGTCGAGCACCGTCCAGCACGCGATGTCTTCAGCGGCCGCGGCCAGCATCAGGGGGGTGTTGCGCGAGCCCGGTGACATGACCACGCCCCCGACCGAGCCTGCACGCAAGGTGGCGAACAGAGCATGGGCTGTCGCGTGGGCCCGCCAGCGGTGATCCTTCATCCCGAAGAGGGACGGAAGCAGCGCGCCGAGCTTCAGGTTGGTCTCCTCGGCCTCCCGCTCGGGAGACGAGGCGGAGACGATACCCGCCCCGGCGAAGAGCCGGGTGCCGTCCTCGTCGATCAAGCAGGAGCGCAGGGCTACGTGGAACTCGCCGTTTCCGGCCAGGTCACAGTAGCCGACCGGCCCGGAATACCAGCCCCGGTCGAATCCCTCGTGCTCGGCTATCCATTCGATGGCCCTTTCGACAGGGAGTCCAGCCACCGCCGGGGTCGGATGCAACGCGCCGACGACGTCCAGGACGTTCGTGCCGACCGGTGCTATCGCCGTAACCGGGGTGGATAGGTGCTGGATCCCTGGAAGCCGGAGAACGCTGGTCTTCTGCCGCGGTCCGACCACGAAGCCGTTCCTGTCGAGACGCCGGGAGATCTCGCTGTGGACGAGAAGATGTTCCTCCATCTCCTTCGGATCCCCGACCAACCGGTCAGCGAGCAGATCGTCCCCGGACGGGCTCCCGCCCCGGGGAGCGGTACCGGCGAGGGCGAGGGTAGAGACCGTCACGCCTTCCACGCTGGCGAGCAGTTCGGGCGTAGCTCCGCAGAACACAGGACCTTCCGTCCCAGCGAAGGCGAACAGGGCGGTCTCGTGGTGGATGTGGCGCAGGGCGGCGAGGTACGGGCCGAGTTCGGGTCGGTGCTCCAACTCCAGGCAGCGGGCGAGTACCACCTTCCGGAGAGCGCCGCTCCGGACCGCCCGGACCGCGCGGGCAGCCTTCTCCACGAGGGAAGGATCCCGCAGATCGACCTTCTCGGCATGCGGATCATCGATGACTTCCGGGTATATCCTGTCCGGTCGCATCAGCCGAGCCTTCCGTAGCCTGGCAAGCAGGGTTCCGGCATGGGCGGACGGGTCGTCGTCGCTGCTGACCTCGGCGGTGGCCACCCAGGCGGTCCGTGCGGGTCCACGGCGGATGAATGCCAGGCGGGGCAGCACCAGCCGTCCCGAGGGGAAACCGGGCCAGCGGCTCCGGTCGGGGAAGGAGAAGCCTCCGATGAGAAGGGGCGCCCGCTCGGTGCCTTCGAACGACACCTGGTGGGTTCGAGTCGCCAGCTCGCGAACTGCCGATGATGCGGCGGCGAACCTCTCAGGACCGGCCTCCGGCACCAGGCTGAGTGTCTCCCCGAGCGCCGCGACCGCAAAGCTCCGCCCGGGACTCTCCCAGTAGGCGAAGGGTGGCCCGCCACCCAGGGCGATGGCGAGAGGATCGAGGTTTTCGGCGGGCGCGGCCACCGTTACCACCGACGGCCGGCCGGAAACGGCCGCCCGGGCGACGGCCCTGGCTATGCGTTGTTCCAGCCGTCGACGTTCGATCATCGCCATTCGGTGGAGACGACGAACTGCTGCTTCCCGGCGTTCTCGAGAGCCTCGACCAGGGCCTCATCCTCGGAATCCTCGAGACGCTCCTTGACCCGGCTGACCACGGTGTGGTGAAAGTGCTGCGCGACAAGCCTGGTGACGTGCGCCAGGAGGGTACGGAACAGCTTGGCAAGATCCTCGGGACTGTCCGACTGCCCGGACCGGACATGGTCTTTGAACAGGTCGATTGCCTCGTCCACCACGCTCTCCACTCCGGTGGCGTGACGGGCAGCCAGAGCTGCCAGCCTGTCAAGCGGGAACCCGGCCTCGAGGAGCGACATGCCGGCGGCCAGCATCGGTGCCACGTCGGGCGAGAATCGTTCCTCCACGCTGTTGCCAAGGGGTTCGATCAGCCCGGCCGATACCGCGATGTCCACCAAGGGCAGGGCAAGCCCTGATCGCTCCGCCAGTTCATCCCTGGTCAGCCCGACAATCGTTCCGGCAAGGGATACGAGCAGAGGGTCTCCGGACTCTTCGAGCAAGCGCTTGATCTGAGCAAGCGTGAACCCGTCGTCCGCGAGGGCCCGGATGGTTCGAAGCCGCGTGAGATGAGCGGAACGGTAAACGACGGCCCGGCCCTCCCGCCCGGTAGGAGGAAGGAGTCCCATACCCTGGTAGTAGCGTACGGTGTCCACACCGATCCCCGCCTGCACTGCCAACTCCTCGACCCGGTACCTTGATGTCTTGTCTGTCATAGCAATCACTCTAGGAGTGATCGCTCAACAACCCAACCAGGGTGAAGCGCTCCTAAGTGAGGGTCGAAAGGACGTACTCCAATAGAGCCCCGACAATCACGAGCATGAGCCAAGGCATCCATATCGAGGTGGGTATGGATCGGCGAGTCATCCACCACCTGTAGACGGAGATACCAAGTCCTAGAGACCACAATCCGAACAGAGTCCATACCCACGGACGAACGGATGTAAGAGCATCTACAAGCCATGAGCCAAAGACCACAGAGACTAGAAAGGCCGATGCGATAACCCCGGCTACATCATCAGCGTGTCGGTTTTCCGTCATGGATATACCCCTCCTTCTGTATTGGGACCGTTCTGAATCCCTTGCTCGCGGCGAACTTGTGCCACGGTCCCGTGTTTTCTTCTACGACTTTGTACACCGTGGGTGTGACAAGTTCGGCAAAGTAATCGGCTGCATGGTCTGTTCAGAGGCGTGGCCAGCGCTCAGGTCGCCTCAGGCAAGGACGATGCCTAAGGCTGCTTCCGCATGGTCGAGGACCTGTCCGCCCTTGAGAACCGGCGCGAACAGGTCTCCGAACCCGGAGATCCGGTGCCAGACGGTGGCGATGGTGAAGTCCCCCGGGCTGATGCGGTCGAGTTCCTCCCAACGAAGGGGAGTCGACACCGGGGCGCCTGGCCGGGGACGGACCGAGTACACGGACGCGATGGTCGCTCCGGCCCGGTTCTGTCCCGAGTCGATGAAGACCCTGCCCCTGCGCCTCGGGATGTTGCGGTCCATAGTCACATCTTGCGGGTTGGCCGACGCCAGGAGATGTCCGAGCCTCTCGACGAACGTCCGGACCCTCCGGTAGTCGTAGATAGGATCCAGCGGGACGTAGACATGTATTCCTCTGGACCCGGAAGTCTTGGGATACCCGCGCAGCCCGAGGCGGTCGAGAGCCACGCGAAGCAACCGGGCGACCGCCACCACCTGCTTCCACGTGGCCCCCTCAGCCGGGTCGAGGTCGAACACCGCAAAGTCTTCCCGGTCCAGATGCCGGAGCCGGGACAGCCAGGGGTGGATCTCTATACAACCCATGTTGGCCAGCCACATCAGCGACTCGACATTTCTCGTGATCGCGGTGCTGCGATAGTGCAGAGGAGTCATTCTTGAACGAGCATTCCATCCATAGCCTGGCGATACCCGGCAGCCTCAGGCGCAGTTCGTACAACACGATGCTGCTCAAGGCTGCCAAGCCACTGGCAGAGCCGCGGGGTGATGTCGACATCTCGGGCGGTGCAGCACGGATACCGCTGTTCAACGAGGATTCCGAGGGCGATCTGACTCCGGGTCCGGTGCTGGAGTTGCGCACTAGCCTTGATTCTTCATGTTTCCAGACAAACCCACGGCAACAGGCCACATCAACCACATGATCGTGACTGGGCCTGGCTTCACCCGACGGGTGAAGGTCCCGCCGGGCCGAGACGGGATTGTGGAAATGGCCGTAGTCCC
>JAPOQZ010000224.1 GCA_026710435.1 bacterium
ATGAACTGGAACCAGAGCCAGTTAGACGGGCGACTCCCGATCACGCTGTCGGCATCCAAGAAGGTGGCGAGGATCCTCAAGAACCTGCCCGACGACTATCCGGCGTCTAACCGCTACGCGATGTACATGTGAATGGGTCCTAAAGTACTGCCTAGGCTACCTTGCCTGGTTGTTCAGCACCGAGCTTGCCCTGCGGAGGTCGAGCAAGACCACGATCGGTACGAAAACTTGTGAGGAGTCGTGGCAGGAGATGGAAGCCCGCCTTGAGAGCGATCGGATGACCGTGGACGAGTTCTGCGCCGAGGGGAGGAGAACAATTCTTCCCAACGGTTATCTGCACGATCTCTGGTTGGTACACAGGCACCTCCGATGCGACGAGTGGCCCGGCGCACATGGGGGGCGGTCGTCACCGTTTCCCCGCTGGTGCCGATACCAATATGGCAAAGCCACCTACCCGTCTCATCATCGACCGACGGCCCTGGCCGCTTTCTCAATCCAATCGCCCATATTCTTGTATCCCTTGTCTTGATACCAGTGGTAGAAGGGATATCCCGTTGGGATCTGGCCACAGCACCAAGACCTTTGTTCATTCTGATCTTCGATTTGGCTTATATTAATACCAAGTAAGCCATTTCCACGTGATTTGCTCTTATCAATCTCGTATTCTACCCATGTACTTGAACACGTATGAGAGCCGACTAGGACTACAGTTACCGACGTACCGAAAAGCTGCGCATCTATCCACCTCTTGATGGCCGTATCTCCACCTTTCTTGATCTTCTCAAACTCTGCCTTATCAATGAAGCCTGCTGCCTCCTTGCCTTGCGTAACCCAGCTATTACGCACTACGTTGGCTCGCCAGACATCGTGATCATATTCGAAGCTAAAGAATACTCTGCGGGCCATACCTGACTACCTCCTGGTCTTAGCTAACTTACGACGACCGCGATTAGTGCTCCTACCGTTACCGCGACGTAGAATGTCGTTAGGGTCGTGGAGAACAAGGATGAGTGCCACGTTAACTTGGGGCCCGTGAAGTGGTCCGTTCTCATCGAGAAGTCAATCTCGTCAGGTCTCAGCCTTCGTACGTGATCGTACAAGGTACGGTAGAGACGTTCCTGCTTTAGGAAATAGGCATCCAATCCCCAGAACACCAGTGTAGGGATCAGGCTGACGAGCGCCCAGCTACCGCCCTTTCCACGTGACACCAGTACAAGCAAAGCTGATACCAGAACAACGCTCCATCCTTTCAGCAGGAACGAGTTGCCCGCCATCCGGTTGATGACACCCTGGATGAACTCGAGATGCTTCAGTTTCGCCTCCATCTGACACCTCTCCCCGCTGGGACGCCCACTCTAGGGTGTTTCGTCCCAGAGTGTGGCGGACGGAACCGTCCCTCTGGACGTGGCGCGGCGCCCGCCGCTCTGAGAGGAGCGCACCTTGCTGACACCTCTCGTGAAAGGCCAGAGGCCAGCGTCGGCCTCTTCGGCGGCTCGCTTGGAGTTGAGTTCCAGCAGACGGGCGAGGACATCGTCAGGCCACCGGTAACGGTAGGGCTTCTTCTTCCGGCCCCAGGTCTCCTCGTCGATCTCGTAGTCGAGCAGGAACTCGCAGTCCGTGGAGATGTCTGTCCAGCCGTATGCGTCTAGCACAGCACGATCCATGGTGGTGTGAAGCCTGCGAAGCTCGGCGATGTCGGATGAGGTCTCGTAGGGATCGTGGAAGCGGTTGTAGGTCTTTGTCATCCCCTCGTCGTTGTCCACCATGAGGGTCACCCTGAGGTCGTAGTATTCCCTGCCGACGGCTTCGAGGTCGAGACGCCTCTCCCATTCTTCGGGGAATGGAAAAGTCTCAAAGCAGGTCGAGGGTGTGTAACGGAGATCGTCCTTCATCGATGACCCGAAGAAGTGTGCCCACGTCCCATGAGGTTGGGCCTGAAGAGCACAAAACGCGGAGTAGGTGTCGAGCGGATAAACATTCAGAGAATCCGAGTAGACCATCCTCGAAGGCAGGAAGGTGCACTGCACTCGTTGACTGACTCGTGAATTAGCTAGAACACGATCTAAGCCGACGATAGTGTCATATAGCTCATGCGCCTGATGGTACATTTGCCACCATACTGCTGCTCTCTTAGCATGGCTCGACTTACTTCGCCTAACTGATTTCAGTCTCTCTGGCTTAACCTTGTTCTCTACGATAGAAAAGAGATGAGGATATTGTTCCCTACAATTCTCGTTAGTTCGTTGACCAAAGTTTATGACGAATCGATGATGTGACTGAGTAGAGCTACTGTTTGTCTCCTGACCACCTATGTAAGGAAAGATAACTTCCTGATAGTGAGGATGTAGCCTTAGAAGGCGGTGCATCTCTATGATCGGAGTTGCGACGCCCTTCCGATCGTTGTCATCAAAAGTAAACCCCATACCAAGCAGAATACTCCCCTGAAAGCTCCTTCCTGTGTTCGCTATAAGCGATCTAGGATCGTCGTGCTCTCCACGATGAAATAGAAAGGCGGTAATCGAAGCCACCTCTCTATCATCTAGTACTTTGGTCGATGTGACATCACCTTTGCTCACATGGACGACACTCACGACAACTGCGGCCGTTCCTGGCTATTTGACTCGCCGACGGGTCTGATATATAACGCCACCATTCTTGCATATCCACCGGAGGCCACTGGCACGTGTGTCGCCTTGGCCGATGGTGTTCGTAGCAATCAGACCAAACGTTCCATCCTCGCGTATCAGGTCGTATGCACGCCGAAAGAAGTGCGCGACCAAATCACACTTACCTGTACTCTTCGGGTGAGCAAGCCGTAACCACTGTGTATAGCCCAACACGTTGGAGTTAACCACTGTGACATGCCCACCGAACGGTGGGTTGCCGATGATGGCATCGAAACCCGGGTTGGGGCGGTCGAAGACTTCGGGGAATTCGATCTGCCAGTGGAACGGAGCAATTGGGGGGTCGCTGTCGCGGAGGTCAGCGAGCCATCCTATGTACCGCTCGGCCTCACCATTAAGCACCGCAGCCGCGAACTTATTGCGGCGCACCTCCCTCGCTGTGGCGGTGGACTCTTCGAAGAATGCCGCAAGTACCAGGTCACCGAGCATCCGCACCGCCTCGGTCTCCTGGCGCGATTCGTCCCACATGTCGCGTAGTTCCCAGTCGGACGCCGTGTCGCCCGCCTCGCGGATCCGGTGGCGCAACTCGTTGGCACGATCCAAGTGCTTCTGACCTCGTAGTGCCTCGAAGCCCGCCTGAAAGGCGCGTGCATTACCTTTCCAATGGAAGGCTCGTATCTGAGTAATCGAGAGCCCGACCAGCGAGTCGCCGTGGCGGAGAGCGTGGTCCAGGAACGTGAGCGGATGGTCCTTGGCCAATGTGATCAGCCATAGCGACAGCTTGGCGAGGTCCACTGCCTTGGGATTACGATCCACTCCGTAGAGGCAGCGCTGGGCCACGATACGGCGTGCGAAGATCCCCTCGTCCCCGTCGGGGGGGATCTCGGGCACGATGTCATGGGCGCGCCAGGCTTCGATGAGGACATCGGCGAGCTGGCGGCAGGCTTCTACTAGGAAGGCGCCCGATCCCATAGCCGGATCACATACCTTGAGGTCGAGGATCTGCTCGGGGTGGACGGAACCGCCGGACTCTTCGGACAGGCGAGCCAGAATCGGTTCGAGCGCGGTTCGCACGATGGGCTCGGTGAGCTCGCGCGGGGTGTAGTGGGAGCCCGAACGTCGGCGCTCCTCACTCGGTTGGAGCACCATGGCTTCCGCCGGTACCAGATCCGGGGTGGCGTTACGGTCGATCACGGTTTCGAGAGCGACGTGCATCTCGTCCATGGAGTCGGCCGCCCGAACCGCCTTGCTCACCTTGAGCGTGATCTTGCGGTCGGTGCGATCGCGGATCCACTTTGCGCGCCCGACGGGTGGCACCGAGAGCAAGGCTTCGATGTCCACGGTGCTCGGGGCACCGTGTTTCTTGGCGGCCTTGATGGCGATGCTGCGGCCTGTTGCTCTCTCAAGGCGGAAGCCCATCATGGTTTCGTAGACGGATCCGATGTGTTCCACATCGAGCGCCCGGTAGGAGATGCGCTCGGCGTCGAGGACGATGAGCTTCTCCAGAACTCGGTGGATCGTTCCATCCCCCACCCGCGGGGGGTCTATCCGCTCCGGCGTCTGCCACACCCCGAAGTCCCGGCCTTCGAGGAACGGGTAGCGATCAGGACTGAACAAATCCCCGTGCTTGGGCCACATGTTCATTTGCGCGGCCTGCGCGCCGTTGTGAACCATGCGCCATAGGGCGAGGAGTTGGGCGTATGCGCCGAAGCGCTGGTCCATGGTGTCTGGGTGTACCGAGGCGTCGGCACGTAACCGTTCGTAGAGACCGGATACCGAGTAGGACCCCAGGAAGGTCTCGTCCTGGGGGAGCATATCGCGTTCCTCGGCATAGAGCAGGTAGACGAGGCGCAGCACCACGGTGAGCAGCCCTCGGTAGATCTCGTCCGGGTCGTCGGCCAGCCATCGACCGAGCAGTCGACCGTTCGAAGCGTCGTGAGCAGCTTGGAAGCCCCGGAGCAGTTCATAGAGGGCGTGGAGCACCTGTTCGGCGAGACGTTCCGAGACCTCGTTCTGGAATTTGCGACTGTCCTCAAGCAGCGCCGCCAGGCGCTTGTCCCGCGGCACGCTCAGCAGGCGCGTCTGGCCGAGCAGCTCGCGCATGGCAGAGCAGATCGGCCGTCCGGCGGTCTCGATCATGTCGCGGACCTGGAAGTCGAGCCAGCCGGAACTCTCTCCCCGGGGCGCGGAGACGAGCCGGATCGTTTCACCGTTGAAGAGAAGGCCGGCGGTCACGCCGGTGTGGCGTAACAATCGTTCCATCCGGCTGTGCGGCGACAGTTCCAGACCGCCGCCGTCGGATACGGCGCGATCCAGGCCTTCTCCCAGTCCCACGACGCTGACCAGCATCTGCCACGGCGAAGCTTCCGTATCCTTCTCGGCATCGCTATCCGAGGTGGGCAGGGCCGAGCCTCTCAGGGGTTCGGCGCGGACTGCGAAGTCAGGTCTGAACACGCCGCCGGACGGCAGTGGAAGCTCCAGATCGGCGGGAATCGGCGCTTCGGCGGTGCCGGCGTAACCCTTGGGCGAGAAGTTCCATCCGAGCACCTTCCGGGCGAACCTTCGGAAGTCCGGCAGCAACGGGTTCTGGTCGTCGTCGTCCACGCACTCCCCGAGGAGGGTCTGGCCGGCGATGTCGCGGCGGTTCAGGATCACGCCGGCCTTGACCAGCGCGGGTGCCGACACCACCAGACCGGTGGGCCGGACGAAGCCGATCCACTCGAGATGGGCGGTGACGAGGCGATCCGGCTTCGCCATCAGTTGGTCTCCGGCCACAGGTAGACGAGACCCACCGGTTCGACCCGTTTCACTTGCACTTCGTAGAACTCCCGTACCCGGGCCGGTTCGTCCGACAGGTCGTCGTCGAACTGGGCGAGCCTTCTATGCCAGTGCCGGATGTCGGCGTTGAGCTGCTTGGTTTCGTGAGCGTTGAACCCGAAGGAGAGCTGCTCGTGCTCGCGTTCGTAACGCTCCAGTTGGGTGACCACCTGCTTACGATGTCTCTGGAGGGTCTCTCGCAGGGCCTTCTCCTCTCGCCGTCCGCGTTCGGCAAGCCGTTGCTCGGCTATTGCCGCGAACTCTTCCGCTCGAGGCTCCAACTGCGGACGGAGATCGGCGATGTCTTGTGCCGCCGTGGCGAGCAGTCTCTGGCGGATCACATCGTCCGGTTCTCGAGCGCGGGAGTCCAGTGAGGCGTCGAGGAGCCTCATGGTCCGTTCCTGCGTTTCCCGGGCGTAGGCGCGCAGCGGTCCAGATCGCCGGGCCGGATCTGTCCATCGGGCCGCTACCGGCACGATCTGCTCGTGTAGGCGCTCGGCCCCCCGGCCGTATAGCGACAGCCGTCCGAGCAGGATCACGCGCGGGATCGAGTCCTTCGTCTGGGCGAGGCACGCCCGGGACAGGTCGTGATAGATGAACCCCTGTGCGCGGAATCGGGCCAGCAACCGCTGCGCCACCCGCTGTTCCAGATGCAGGTGCACGGTCTGATCGTCGAGCCGTCCGGTGTCCTCGAAGACGACGGGCCGGAGGGGCGCGTCGCGTCGCCATTCGGGAATCTTCTGGTCGATCCGGCGGGGCACGCGCAGGGAGTCGAGGGTGGATGTCCAGCTGGGATCGGTGGCTGCCCGCTGTTCCAGAGCGGGGAACGTCCATACCCGGTCGCCGTTGTCGCCGGCGTTCTCGGCGAGTTCCGAAGCCCCGAGCAGGCGGAGGGAGCAGTTGATGGCCTGGCGGAAGGGTTCCGCCGAGAACCTGACCCAATCCCGTGACTTCTCGAGAAGTGCCCGGCAACGCTCGACCTGGTTCTCAAGCTCCTCACGCCGTTCGCGGGCTGCCTCTATCTCCTCGGCGGCGGCGAGAGCGCGATCGCCCTCGGGAGACTCGGCCTCAATCCGGCGCCTCAAGGTTTCCGCGTCGCGATGGCGGATGCCGTGGCGGATCAGGCGTTGCTCCACCGCGTCCTCGATCACCTTCGGCAGGCCGCCGAGTTCCTTCTTGATGGTCTCGGTCTTCCTGACCAGGACTTCGAGCACCCGGTCCTCGACCCGCTGCGGCAGGACGAAGTAGTGGCAGGTCACTTCGGCGGCCGGTTGCAGCTTCCGGTCGATGCGGCCGTTGCGCTGCTCGATACGGCCCGGATTCCACGGCAGGTCGAAGTGGAACATGTCCGAGCACCGCGCCTGGAGGTTGAGTCCCTCCCGGGCGGCGTCGGTGGCGATCAGGATCCGCAGGGGCTCGTCGGCTGGGTCGGCGTTGAAGCGGCGTTGTATCTCGCGGCGGCGCGCCGGGCTGGTCAACCCGTCGATCACGTCTATCCGCTCATCGGCCTGGTCGGTGCCGAAGATGGCCTGCTCCAGAGTGGACTTCAGATACCGCTTGGTGCCCTGACGGTTCTCCGTGAAGATCAGGACGCGGCAGTCGGTCCAGGTGGGCGGTGGGCCGGTGATGGGCTTGCCCATGGCTGGTAGCTCCGGGCACTGGTTGCGGCGTATCCACTCGATGAGCCACCGGGTCTTGGCATCCGGAAGGTGTTTGGTATCCTCGGCGATCTCCTGCATACGCTGGAGGAGCCCCTGCTCATGTTCCCATGCCGCTGTCTCAGGGTCCTTGGACGGGAGGGCCGCCAAGTCGATCTCGCGGATGCGGGCCACCTCATCCGCCTCAACCTCCTCAGGAGTCCAGCCAGCGCGCTCGTCGTCGGCGTCGGGTGACCTCAGAAAAGCGAGGAGTTGATCGGAGTCGATCCGAGGGTGTGTGTCTCCGTCTTCGTGGGCTTCTTCCCAGTGGCGCAACACCGTCCGGCGATGTACCAAGAGGGTGCGGGCGAAGGCTTCGATGGACGACAGCAACTGCTGCTGCAAGCGGATCACCATCAACCCGGCGGCATGTCGAACACGGCTGGATTCTGACCGGTAACGCTCCTCGCGGGCGGTACGGTACTCGTCGAGGAGGCGGGATAATTCCAGTTCGGGCGCGTCTTTGGGTAAGCCGTCGATCTCGATCCGCTTCACGTTGCGTTTCGGAAACCCGCCCTGCGCCGCCCGGATGTCCTCCTTCAGCCGCCGCACCATCACAGGCGCCAGATCGGTCTTGGGACGGGTCACCTTGACGCCCCGGGTGAAGCGGTACGGGTCCAGCAGCTCCAGCAGGGTGGAGAAACTGTTGGAGTGGCCGTTGTGGGGCGTGGCCGACAGGAACAGGCGATGCTCGAACCTATGGGCAAGATCGCGCACCGCACGGGTGAACTTGGTCTCGATGCCGTACCGCCCGCCCGAGGACGGGGCAGCGTGGTGGGCCTCGTCGAGGATCAGCAGGCTCCCGGTGCCGTGGTCGCCGAGCCACTCACGCATGGGGTCGGTGTAGGACGGGTCGATCAGCAGCCGGTGCGAGATCAGGAACCGGCTGTGGGTACGCCAGGGATTCACACCGAAGCCGCGTTCTCGCCGCATTTTCGACACGTAGCGGCGGTCCAGCACCTCGAACACGAGGCCGAACCGGTCCTCCATCTCCCCCTTCCATTGCTCCAGCATCGACGGAGGCGCGGCAACGACAATGACCTTCGCTTTGCGGCGCAGCAACAGCTCGCGGGTAATCAGGCCCGCCTCGATGGTCTTGCCCAGGCCGGTGTCGTCGGCGATCAGAAGGTTGACCCGCGGGAGCAGAAGCGCCTTACGCAGCGGCTCCATCTGGTAGGCGTCAATGGTGATTCCGGCCCTGAAGGGCGCCTGGAACAAGGTGGGGTCGGTGGCCGTGGTGCAGTTCCAGCGCAGCGTGTTCAGGAACGCCGCGAACTGGTGC
>JAPOQZ010000163.1 GCA_026710435.1 bacterium
GGTTCATGTTGTCCACCCAGCCCCTCGTGGAGGGTAGGGCGGGACGCGTTCGACGCCGAGGAGGTGGCGGTTGGGGGAGGGCCCGCCGGAGGAGACCGCCTCGACGGTTTTCGCGGTCTCGGCTCCCCGGAACCGGTGCGTGCCAGGCGGAGGAGGCTGTCTCCAGCGATTTCCCGATACAGGACACAAGCCGGGAACCGGCCATCGAGACGGGCGTTTGCCGGCATGGAGCCACGTCTTGAATACTCATTCATTTCAGTGCATAATCGTGCACCATGAACGGAACGGCTTCGCGGCATCGAGCGGTGAGAGCCATCCTCGCGGAGCAGGTGGTCTCGAGCCAGGCACACTTGGCGCGGCTGCTTGCCGAGAGGGGGTTCCCGGTGACTCAGGCCACCGTCTCCCGCGACCTTCGAGCCGTTGGCGCGGCCAAGGCAAGGTCGGCGGACGGGACCATGCGCTACGTATCGGAACCCGGTGCCATCCGTCCCGATGCCATGGACGCGCTCGCGGTAACGCTGTCGAGCTTCGCGAGGTCGATCGAGGCGAGCGGCAACCTTGTGGTGATCAAGACCGATCCCGGCGCCGCCCACGTCGTGGCTGGTGCGGTCGACACAGCAGATCTCGACGGGGTCCTGGGTACCGTGGCAGGCGATGACACGATGTTGATCATCGCTGACGAAGCTACCGGCGGCCGGGCGGTCGCCAGAACGATAGAGCAGATAGGAGCAGGCGGATGAGCCGGGTGGTACTGGCGTACTCGGGAGGGCTGGACACCTCCGTGATTCTCAAATGGCTCATCGAGGAGCGCGGCTACGAGGTGGTCTGCTACACGGCAGACGTGGGTCAGGGCGAAGAGGTGGAGGAAGCGGTCGCCAAGGCGTATGCGACCGGGGCTGTCGAGGCCATCGCCGAGGACCTCCGGGAGGAGTTCGCCGAGCATTACGTATGGCCCGCTATCCGCGCCAACGCCGTGTACGAGAACTACTACCTGCTGGGCACCTCGCTGGCCCGGCCGGTGATCGCCAAGGGTCTGGTGAGGGCGGCCGAGACCTTCGGGGCCGAGGCGATCTCCCACGGGGCCACCGGCAAGGGCAACGACCAGGTGCGCTTCGAACTCTCGGCATACGCGCTCAAGCCGGACATCCGGGTGGTTGCGCCGTGGCGGGAGTGGAGCATGAGGGGACGGGCCGATCTCGTCGCCTACGCCGACAAGCACGGTATCCCGGTACCCGTCACGGCCGAGAAGCCGTACTCGACCGATGCCAACCTGCTCCACATCTCCTACGAGGGAGGGGTGCTTGAGGATCCTTGGGTGGGGCCCCCGGCGGGGATCTTCAACATGACCACCGACCCCGAGGACGCGCCGGATGAGCCCCAGGAGGTGGTCGTCTCCTTCGAGCGGGGTAGTCCGGTAGCGGTGGACGGTGTGGAGATGTCCCCCGCCCGGCTGCTGGCCCACTCCAACAAGGTGGCCGGGGCTCATGGAATCGGCCGGGTCGACCTGGTTGAGAACCGGTTCGTCGGCATGAAGAACAGGGGGGTCTACGAGACCCCGGGCGGGACCCTCCTCCATCACGCCCACCGGGCGGTCGAATCGATCACGCTCGATCGTGAACTGGCCCACCTGCGTGACGAGTTGATGCCCCGCTACGCAGAGATGGTCTACTACGGGTTCTGGTTCTCTCCCGAGCGCGAGGCGGTGCAGAAGTTCATGGACGACATACAGAGCCGGGTGACAGGCGAAGCGCGGCTCCGCCTCTACAAGGGCAGAGCCATGGTTGTCGGCCGTCGGTCCGATTCCCATACTCTTTACGACGAGGAGACCGTGACCTTCGAGGCAGGTGGGACTTACGACCAGGCCGACGCCACGGGTTTCATACGGCTGAACGCCCTGCGGCTACGCATGCAGGCCGGTGGCGGACTCGGATGAGAATCCCGAACGCCACGACTCCGCCGGCAATGAAGGCGGTGTGAGCGTGGCCCAGATGTGGGGAGGCCGGTTCGAGGAGGGTCCCGCCGAGGTGCTGTGGCGTTTCACCGTGGACCACTCCGACCGGCGCCTGCTGGACGACGACCTCACGGGCTCGGTGGCACACGTGAAGATGCTGAGCGCAATCGGGCTGCTGGACCAGGACGAGGCTGATGTTCTGGAGCAGGGTTTGGGGAGCATCGCGGTCGAGGCAAGGGAGGGCACCTTCCGGTTTCATGACGCAGACGAGGATGTGCACTCGGCCGTCGAGAGACGGCTCGGCGAGTTGGTGGGAGACGTAGCCGGCAAGCTGCACACCGGACGTTCGCGCAACGACCAGGTGGCGCTGGACCTACGCCTGTACCTGCTCAGGTCCTCCTCCGAGAGGATCGCTCAGTTGCGCGAGTTCGCCCATGTGCTGATGGCGGTGGCCGAGTCGGTGGGGGAGAAGGTGGTCCCGGGCTATACCCACCTCCAGCAGGCCCAAGCGGTCCCGTTCGCTCATCACCTGCTGTCCTACGTGTCGACCGCATCGCGGGACATCGAACGGTTCGAAGATCTGGGCCGGCGTCTCGATGTGTCACCGCTGGGTGCCGGTGCGCTGGGAGGGAGCAGCCTTCCGCTCGACCCGGACCGTTCCGCCCACCTGCTGGGGATGGAGGGAAGGTTCGTCAACTCCATGGACGCCGTGGCCGCCCGGGACCACGTCGCCGAGTACGCGTTCGCGTGTGTGCAAGCGCTCGTCCACCTGTCGAGACTGGCCACCGAATGCGTGCTCTGGGCCACTACCGAGTTCGGTTGGGTCACATTCAGCGATGCCCTCACCACCGGTTCGTCCGCCATGCCGCACAAGAAGAACCCGGACATCGCCGAGTTGACCAGGGGAAGGGCGGCCATAGCCATTGGGCACCTGACAGGACTGATGGCGCTCCAGAAGGGGCTCCCCATGACCTACAACCGTGATCTGCAAGAGGACAAGGCAGCGTTGTTTGCCATCGACGATGCTCTAGCCGGAGCACTGGAGGCGATGACCGCCCTGATCGCCGATGCCGACTTCCATCCGGCGGCACCCGAGTCGTCGGTTACCGCGCTCGACCTCGCCGAGGCCTTGGTGGAGCGGGGTGTTCCGTTCCGCGAAGCCCACCATGCGGTGGGCTCCCTGCTGTCAGCCCTGTTCACCGACGGGAGGACGCTGGCGACTGCTACCGCCGCAGACCTGGCGGCGATCGATCAGCGCTTCGAAGCCGAAGATGTGGTCCTCACGGCGCCTGTTGAGTCGGTTCGCAGGAGACGGTCCACCGGTGGAGCCAGCTTCGCGTCCGTACACGAGCAACTCCGGATGCTGAGGGATCGACTGGCCTGACTACGTCCGGGGATCCGCCACTCGGGTTAGATGGTGGTCGCGTATAGTTGCACGGACTCGTGATCACCAGGGAGGCCCCGTGGCTGAGAAAACACCGGCCGTCATCGTCCAAACCGACGGTCCATACGTAGTTACGGGACCGGTCCCGCTAAGGGACCGGCGTCCGGTCGTGTCGGAACATGGCGAGCCGTTGACGTGGCGGAGCGAACCGGCGAGTGAGCAGCGTCCCGTGTACGCGCTGTGCAGATGCGGTGAATCGTCCCGGAAGCCCTACTGCGACGGGACTCACGCCAAGATCGGCTTCGACGGTACGGAAACTGCGCCGGCCGATTCCTTCCGGGAACGCTGTGCGGATCTGGGCGGAACCGGCATCCAGGTTTCGGACGACCGGAGCATCTGCGTACACGCAGGGTTCTGCGGCAACCGTGTAACCAACGTCTGGAAGATGACCCGCGATACCGACGACTCGGTGGTCCGGGCCCAGGTAATGGCCATGGTCGAGCGGTGCCCCTCGGGCGCTCTCTCCTATACCGTTGACGGCGTCGAGGTCGAACCCGCTCTGCCGATGGAGATAGCGGTCGTAGCCGATGGCCCGCTGTGGATCACCGGTGGGATCCCCGTTCAGCGGGCGGACGGCGAGTCGTTCGAGACCCGCAACCGGGTCACGTTGTGCCGATGCGGTCACTCCTCCAACAAGCCGCTCTGTGACGGGTCCCACAACGAAGTCGGTTTCGAAGGCTGAATAGAGCGCGCGGTTGGGCGGACTCGGCCACCCGCGCGGCAAACCGATTGCTGTTCTCACGTGGACGACCGCTGGGCACGGCTATGGAGTTGCCAGGCGGCGCCCGTGGAGCGGGCAGGATCCCGGTTCGATCCATACCCGGCGCGGTTACCCTCCGCTGATCTGACCGGAGGAGTGATGGGAATCCAGAAACGAACCAGGCGGGTGTTCGATACCGAGATGGCGTATGTCGAGGCGGGGTCGGGAGATCCGATCGTGTTCCTCCACGGAAACCCGACATCTTCCTACCTGTGGCGGGATGTCATCCCCGAGGTCGCTTCTCTGGGTCGCTGCATCGCTCCCGACTTCATCGGGATGGGGGACTCGGCCAAGCTGGCAGACTCCGGACCGGGCGCCTATAGGTACGTCCAGCACCGGCACTATCTCGACGAACTTCTCCGGGTGCTCGACGTGCGGGAATCTGTCACGCTGGTAGGACACGACTGGGGGTCGGTCCTCGCCTTCGATTGGGCAGTCCGCCATCCCGACTCAGTGAGGGGCATCGCCTACATGGAGGCGATCGTCACCCCTATGACCTGGGAGGACTGGCCGGCCGCCGCCCGTCCCATATTCAAGGCCATGCGCTCGGACGGTGGTGAAGGGATCGTTCTGGAGAATAACGTGTTCGTAGAGCGGATACTCCCCGCGTCAATCCTGCGGGACCTGACGGACGAGGAACTGGACGAGTACCGCCGTCCCTTCCGGGAGCCTGGAGAGGGCCGCCGGGCCATGCTGACCTGGCCGAGGGAGATCCCGATGGACGGGCACCCGTCCGATGTGCACGATATCGTCGAGGACTACGCATCCAAGCTGGCGAGCTGGGATGTCCCGAAGCTGTTCGTCAACGCCGAGCCCGGCTCGATCCTGGTGGGGCGAGCCCGTGAGGTATGCCGTTCCTGGCCCAACCAGACCGAGGTCACCGTTCCCGGTCTCCACTTCATCCAGGAGGACTCGGCCGACCTCATCGGTTCCGCGCTCCGGGATTGGCATCGGACTCTTACCGGACGTTGACCAACGTATCACTTTACAATCCGGGTTTGATCGTGTAGGTTATCGGGCTATGGACACTGCCCTGATCGGAACGATTGCGCTCCTCTACATCTCGTTGATGGGTGCCAGTTGGCAGAGTCACCTCGCGTTGAGCCGCAAGTTCGATCAGGCCGGTCAATGGAACACGGAACTGCGTGAGGAACTGGCCAAGCTGGGTGAACGCATCAACCAGCAGGGAGAGCTTCTGGTCAAGCAGGGTGAGCTCCTGGTCAGGCAGGGTGAGCTTCTGGTCAAGCAGGGCGAATGCCTGGCGAGGGTGGAGGACCGACTGACCGTGGTCGAAGCTGATCTGGCCGAGTTGGGTGGACGCCTGGCGAGGGTGGAGGACCGGCTGACTGCGGTCGAAGCTGATCTGGCCGAGTTGGGTGGACGCCTGGCGAGGGTGGAGGACCGGCTGACTGCGGTCGAAGCTGATCTGGCCGAGTTGGGTGAACGCATCACTCAGCAGGGTGAGCTTCTGGTCAAGCAGGGCGAGCTTCTGGTCAACCAGGATGGACGCCTGGCGAGGGTGGAGCAGCGGCTGACCGGGATGGAGGCTCGTCTGGTGCCCGGTACCGGTGTCGCCAGAACCGCGTGAGTCATGGGCTGTGCCGTGATCGCGGCGGTAGCCTTTCCCACGTTTCTCCTTAGGTAGGTGCGATGCTGCATCCGCCGGGTGTTGAGCCGCAAGATCGATCGGCAGGGTGAACCTACAACGGACCTGGGCCAACGCCCTGCCAGAACCGAGGCCATCTCGGGATCGGCGCGATGGCCGGGATCCGATAGCCGGATCCAATGACGGGGAGCCATCGGACCCTCAGCAGAAAGCACTACCTGGAAGCGGTTAGCCTTCTGCTCGTGACAGAGAGCCCACCGAACGAGACCCTTGCCGCCCACGGTCTGCACGCGGACCGCCGAGAACGTTTCGGCCGGTTGATCGGCGATGGAATCGCTTTGATCCCGGCCGCTGCCCAGGTGATCCGCAACAACGACGTGGAGCATCCCTTCCGCCAGGATTCGTCCTTCTACCACCTGACCGGTTTCGACGAACCCGATGCCCTGATGCTCCTCGATCCGTCGGCGGCCGGTGAGCAGTACGTGCTGTTCGTGAGGCCGCGGGACCGGGAGCGGGAGATATGGGACGGCCGGAGAGCCGGTACCGAGGGGGCGAAGGAGCGCTACGGAGCCGACGCCTCCTATCCGGTGTCCGAGTTCGACGGAGTGCTGCGCCGGAGGCTGGTGGGCCGTCCGGTCGTGTACCTGCCTTTCGGTAACGTCGCATTCCAACGGAGGGTCATGGGAGCGGTGCGGGCAGTGGGAGGGCTTGCCAACCGCTACGGGAGGTTGGTGCCCACCGAGGTGCGGGACGCCTCGCCGCACCTGGCCGAGTTGCGCCTCCACAAGACTCCGGACGAGGTGGCAAGGCTCAGAATCGCCTGTGAGATCACCGCCGAGGGCCATTCGGAGGCCATGCGCTTCACCCGGCCGGGTCACTACGAGTACCAGGTTCAGGCGGCGATGGAGTACATTTTCCGGGCGAGGGGAGCCCGCCGTGACGGGTATCCGGCGATCGTTGCCTCGGGTGGGAACTCCTGCATCCTCCACTACACCGACAACGACCGCAGGATCGCGAACGGGGATCTCGTTCTGATCGACGCCGGCGCCGAGTACGGCTACTTCTCCGCCGACATCACGAGGACCTTTCCGGCCTCCGGCACGTTCAGCGGTCCGCAGCGGGAGCTATACGACTTGGTGCTGGGAGCCCAGCACGCCGCGCTCGAGCTGGCAGGGCCGGGATCGACCATGAAGCAACTCCATCAAAGAGCGGTCCGGACTATGGCCGAGGGGTTGGTGGACCTGGGTCTGCTTCCCGGGACGGCCGAGGAGGCGGTGCGGATGCACCACTACCGCGAGTTCTTCATGCACGGAACCGGACACTGGCTGGGGATGGACGTGCACGACGCGGGCGCCTACGGGATCGAGGGACGGCCCCGACCGCTCGCTCCTGGAATGGCTTTCACCGTGGAGCCCGGGATCTACGTCGATCCGGAGCGCGCAGAGGTCGAGTTGGAGATGCTCGAGTTCGACCTCGACCAGTGGATGGAGCGTCGTATGATCCACGGTCCCGAGAAGGCCAAGGAACTGGAGGAAAAGGAGAGGAAGGCGGCTCCCGCCATCAAGCACCAGGTACCGGTGGCCTTCCGAGGGATCGGCATCCGTATCGAGGACGACGTTCTGATCACCGACTCCGGCCACGAAATCCTCACTGCGGGAGTGCCCACCAACCCCGAGGACGTCGAAGGGTTATGCAGCGAGGTCTCCGCTCTGCCCTACCTGGCGCCGTCCTGATTTGAGCGTGGCTGGGTCCTGAGGAAGTGTGGGACTCAGGGGCGCTGGTTCTCCGGGTTGGCGCCGATCACTCTCCGGTCAGGAGGGGAGGCAGGCGGTCGATCCAAGGGCGGGCCTCCTCGATCTGCCCCGCCAAGCGGAACAGGAGACCCTCGTCGGCGTACCGTGCCGTGAACTGGACTCCAATCGGGAGGCCATCCGCCCAGTGCAGTGGCATCGACATTGACGGCTGGCCGGTGGCGTTCCACAGGGCGGTATTGGGAACGGCGGCGACGGACGGTTCGAGTAGCAGTCGCATCGCCTTCATGATGGCAAGGCGTCTAGGAGGGTGCTGAGCAATCCACCAGCGGCCTGCCAACCGCCGGCACAATCCCTGGTCGGCGGGCGGCAGGCCGGAGCAATCGTCATTGTTCAGCACCCTCCTGGGGAACCGTTTATGGGGAAGCAGTCTCAGGTCGCCCACCGTGCCGCTCTTCCAGGGCGGGACGGCGATCGTAGGTTCGACGAGTACGTCGTAGTCTTCGAAGAATGGAGCGGTGCTCCTTCCCATGTTCCGCATGTACCGGAGGGCGCGGACCAAGTCGACGGCGGGAAGCCGCCGTCCGACCAGTCCCGTCAGCCATGGGGCGGCTTCGTAGAGGTCTCCTGATGGTCGGCGCCCCGCATCACGGGCGGAGTTGGCGATGGTGCAGGCCATGTCGGCGGCTATCAGTACCGACATGGCTTCCTTGAAGCGGGCCCCGTCAATGGAGGGGCGGGCCGCCGAGACACGGTGCCCGAGATCCTCTAGCAACTCCGCGGTGTTCTCAACGGCCCGCTCGCATTCGGGGTGCATCTTGTCGGAGAGCATGGAGCCGGTCGAGATGGCGATCCTCAAACTGCCCGGCGGCCGTGTCACCTCCTCGAGGTAGGGACGTTCGGGAGGCGGCGGGTAATAGGGCGCGCCCTGATCGGGGCCTTGCGAGATGTCTAGCAGGGCGGCACTGTCGCGCACCGTTCTGGTCACCGCGTGGTCGACCGACATCCCGAACCAGCCTTCGGCGGCGAGGGGCCCCTTGGGCGTGCGGGCTCGGGTGGGTTTGAGTCCGAACAGGCCGCACATGGAGGAAGGGATACGGATGGAACCTCCCCCATCGCTCGCATGGGCCGCCGGCAGGTAGCGGGCTGCAACCGCCGCGGCCGCCCCACCGCTCGACCCGCCCGGAGAATGGTCGAGATTCCACGGGTTGCGCGTGGTTCCGTTGAGAGCCGACCGGGTGTCTGCGGACACACCGAACTCCGGGTAGGTGCTCTGGCCGACGATGAGCAGGCCCGCCGTCTTGTAACGGGTCACCAGGTTGGAGTCGTGGTCCGCGATGAGACCCCGGCGCATCCGCGAGCCCATGGTGTTGGGCGCGCCGGCAAGCGACTGCGACAGGTCTTTGATTAGGAACGGCACTCCGGACACAGGCGAGTCCGGAAGCGGTTGCTCGGCCTCACGCAGGGCAAGGTCGTAGCGGCGCCACGCCATCGCGTTAATGCGGGTGTCGTGCCGCTCTATGCGACCGATGGCAGCCGTCACCACCTCGCGTGGGTGGATCTCCCCCGAGCGGATCAACGCGCCCATCTCGACAGCATCCAGGTGAACGTATTGGGACAGGAGGTTCATGTTCGGCATCCATGGTGGCCGGACTGCAAGCGCTTAGGGCGGTCACCCTACCGCATGGCGCCCGCAATCCGTATCCGGTCCTGGTACTGGATGTGGCTCGGATCAGTGGCCACTCAATCCACTCCCCACCGGGTAGAGAGTTCCATTTGGACCGGTTTGCAAAGGGGGGGCCGCTAGAATCCACCAGTAGCCGCTGAACCCTGGCGAACCACCGCGACCCCGAGGGAGACCATGGCCACTCCGGTGCCCAAACCGCGACTGACCTTGCCGCTGTACCGCCTCTACGAGGGTCGCCTGCTCCGGCGCCTGGATCACGAACGGTTGCCCCGCCACATCGGCATCATCCTCGACGGGCACCGACGCTATGCCCGTGCTGAAGGCCTCGAGACCTACACCGACAGTTATCGCAGCGGTATGCGGCGATTCGAGGAGTTCCTCGGGTGGGCAGCCGAGTTGCCGATCCCGGCCATAACTGCCTGGGTTCTCTCAACCGAGAACCTGAGCCGTCCCCGGGAGCAGATCGAGCCCTACTTCGAGACGCTCACCGAGATGTTCGAACGGCTTCCCTCGAGTGCCGGCCGGCTAGGTTTCCGCCTGCACGTAATCGGTAGTCTCGACCTGCTGCCCACCGCACTGGTGGCCGCGGCCAAGCGAGCGATGGAGGCCACCGCTTCGGGCGACCGTCAACTCACCATTGCCATGGGCTACGGAGGCCGCCAGGAGATCGTCGATGCCTGCCGGGATCTGGTGGAGGACTTGGCGGCGCGGGGAATCCCACCGACCGGTATGGCCGGGCACGTGAAGGCGTCGGCCATCGCCGCCCATCTCTACCAGCCTGACCAGCCCGACGCCGATCTGGTGATCAGGACCTCGGGTGAGTCCCGGCTCTCGGGCTTCCTGCTCTGGCAGGCGGCATACGCCGAGTACGCCTTCGTGGATGTCTTCTGGCCGGCCTTCCGGAGGGTCGATTTCATCCGGGCGCTGCGTGACTACGCAGCCGCCGATCGGCGCTTCGGCCGTTAGGAAGGGCGCTCAAGAGCCGCCTCCACGGTTGCGTCTCCGTCCGGTTACCGGGGTTCTGTCATCGGCTGGCGAGTCGTCGAAACCCTCCCGGCATCCTTCCCGGGTCGGCGGGCGGCAGGCCTGAGCAATCGTCATGGTTCAGCACCCTCCGAGGCAGTCACGAAGGGTGAGTTCGTGTGCCACCGCCACGCCCGGCGCTTGTTAGAGTGGGCGAGTGACCCTTTCCAGTTCACAGGAAGCAGTCGCCCTCCACCTTCGAACCCATGCGATCCGGACCGATGGCCCGTTCCGCCTACGGTCGGGGCGGATGAGCGACTGGTACATGGATGCGCGCCAGACCACCTTCAGCGGGGAGGGCGCCCAACTCGTGGGTGCGGCGGTCTGGGAGTTCCTCGACGGCGCCGACGCGGTGGGAGGCATGACCATGGGCGCCGATCCGATCGCGATGGCTACCGCGCTGCACGCCGCCAACATGGGACGCACCCTAAAGGCCTTCTCGATCCGCAAGACCGCCAAGGATCATGGAACGGGTGGCCGGTTGGTAGGCCCGGTCGGGAAGGGTGACCGGGTAGCGATGCTTGAGGATACGACCACCACCGGGGGAACCCTCATGGAGGCTATCGAGGTTGCCGAGAAGGAAGGCCTGGAGGTGATCCAGGTGGTGGTGCTTGTGGACAGGTCGAATGGGGTGGCGGAGAGCCTCGTCAGCAATCATGGCATCGCCTACACCGCGGTCCTGCGTCCGGATGATCTCGGGATCCGGTGATGAGGGTGCCAGGTCCACGCGATGAGTGAGTACACCGTTGAGGTCCGTCGCATCCCATGGCGCGGCTGGTACCTGGCGGTCGTCGGAACCGTAATGGTCCTTCACGGCGGCGGCGTCCTGTTCGGCTGGTACCCGACGGTGCGCATCCTGGAACTCCTGTATCCGGGCAGGGAGGCACCCGGTTTCGAGAGTCGCGATATGGCGTGGGGAGCTGCCTTCCTGATCGTCGGCGCCCTCCTGATTGCTCTCACGGCCGGGCGGACCGTGGTCAGGAGGCCGGTGGTCCGAGCGGGCGAGGACGGGATACTGCTCTCGGTGGGAGGTCCGTTCGCCCGCCCCGTGCCGGTTCCTTGGGGCCATGTGCGTGACATATCGGTCGGCGAAGTTGCAGATGAGTTCAGTGCTTCCCCGAGTCTGCTCTTGCGGGTAGATGATCCCGGTCTCGCGAGTTCGGCTCTTTGGGGCGCCAGGTGGCACGACGGCGTGCTGTCAATTCCGGCCGACGAGTGGGACTCGCGGGTCGAAGAAGTAGCGGAGACGCTAACGGAGGCCAAGGGGTTGCGCGCATCCGACATGGAGGAGGACGGTTCGGTCATGACATCGATCGAAACCGAGCAGGAGTCGGGCCATGACCACGCGGCTGGATCGGAACCGGAAGAGCCCTCGAATCCGGCCGCGGGAGCGATCCCTGAGGACGAAGCCGACAATGGGCGTGCCCATGCCGATCCCACCCGCACATCCGGGAGGCTCGCGGAGTGATCGAGCTGGGCGCTCACGTTCCTGCCGCCGATCCCTTGGCGGAAGCGGAGGCTAGAGGTGTTTCGGCGGTCCAGTTCTTCCTCGGCAACCCGCAGTCCTGGAGGAAGCCTCCTCCGAGGCAGGACGCCGAGCGGCTCCGAGCCTCGCCGGTAGACCTCTACGTCCACGCGCCCTACCTAGTCAACCTCGTCAGTCCGAACAACCGGGTTCGTATCCCGAGCCGCAAGATCCTGGCCCACACGGTGGAGGGCGCCGAGCAGATCGGCGCCGCCGGTGTCATCGTTCACGGAGGGCATGTCACCAACAACGAAGCGGTCGAGGACGGCTTTCCCCGCTGGCGCAAAGCCTTGGAGTCGATCGAGACCGACATCCCGATCCTCATCGAGAACACCGCCTCGGGGAAGAATGCCCAGGCCCGGCGCCTGGATCACCTGGCGAAGCTCTGGGACATGATCGGCGACCTCGGACCCGGCTTCTGTCTCGATACCTGCCACGCCTGGGCCGGAGGCGAGGCGCTGGAGGGACTCGTCGACCGGGTTCTGGAGGCGACGGGCCGGATCGACCTGGTACATCTCAACGATTCCCGGGACCGTTTCAACTCCCGGCGCGATCGCCACGCCAACCTGGGCCGGGGACACATTCCCGGGGATCTCCTCGCAGAGGTCGTGCGGGCGGCCCGAGCTCCTGCCCTCATCGAAACCCCCGGCCCCGCCGACGAGCACAATGCCGACCTCGCCTGGATTCGGGACCGCCTCTAGCCCTGATTATTCACGTTCACAGCACACCGATGCGCACCAGGCCACTTCAACCATATTATTGCGGAGCGGCTGCCCCTCACCTTGGCGGTGAATACCGCGCCAGGCTGAGGACGGGGCTGTGAAACGGCAATAACCCCCATGTCAGGCGACCCGAGGTCCCGCTCCTTTTCCCCTTCAAACCCCTATCCGTGAATAATTGGGGCTAGGAGTACCGAAACGAGGCTGGAGGCTGTCCCACCGGTTGCCGGCTTGGGAGTCTGCCGTCGACCGCCGGGCCGGCAGGGGGTTTCCGAGGACCCTCCTGGTGTCCCTGATTCTCAGTTTCGCCGACTAACTCCTTAATCACAGGCGGACCACCGGCGGGGGTCCCGAGAACGCGAAAAACGCCGGGCCTGTCGCCTCCGGAGGGCCCCACCCCCTCCCGCCGCCTCCTCGGCGCCGAAACGCGTCCCGCCATACCCCTGCCCGGGGTCCTACGGTCTGCATGATCCCAGCCCGGCCCGGTCGGTACCGAAAACGGGCCGCTTGGTGCTTCGCGGTTACCCACCAGTATGCGACGGGCCTGTGACAAGAACGCCAAGGTCGTTGGCCGTAAGCCGTCTACCAAACCACAACGCAGCGTGACGCCTTCCGGGTTGCCCGCACCCGGTGACTACCCGCTGCCGGCCGGCTGACCGGCGAACACGGAAGCGATCTCCTCGCCGCACTCGGCTTCGATGCCTTCCATAACCGGACCGTGGCGGGAGGCATCCAGGAGGATGCCGCTGACCTGTTCAGCCGTAACCCCGTCGATCCTGATCTGGCGGCACACCTCCCACACGAGGTACTCCATGTCGTCTCGGGGCTCCTGATCCCCGCAAGAGTAGAGGAGGAGTGGGACCACGATCAGGAGCCCCGCCCAGGTCCGGACCCTCGCCGGCAGCAGGTGGATGGTCGGACCCGTCAAACCTCTGAAGATCCCTCGCGTAGACGCCGTACCCCGTAGGCCGCCCTCCCCGCCCGCCATCGGGCAGACCTTCGTCCAGACCCACGCTACCTCCCAGGAGTCCCCACAAAGTGGTGGAGCGGGCTGCAAGAAGTCGCCTCCGCCGAGATCAACGAGGGGTCAGGAGTGCGCCGGCGTCGCCCGGTGTGCAAGGCAGTCAGGACAGGAACGTGAGTTGGTTTCTGAGTTCCCTGGCCTGGGATCGCAGGTCGGCGGCGTCGGATCGTAGCCGCTCTATGAAATCGCCGTGGGTCCCGTTGTACAGAGAAATGCCGCACTGGATGACAGAAACGAGCACTTCCCTGGTCTCGTCGTCGAGCGAGGATGGGAACGCCACAGCGGAGGTCCGTACCCGGATCGACACCGGAAGGGTCACCAGGTAGTGCGGGCTAGCGAGAGCGTTGCTCTCCAGGGTCAGCCCCCAAGACAGGAGCTTCGCGAACGGGAACTCCCGCGAGTACCGGCTACCCGCATAAACGACCCTCTGGTTGGTGACCACCATGTCACCTCCAACATCCATCGGTTTCCAAGTCTCGGCTGTCTCGGTGATGCTCCCGGCGTGCATGCCGGGCCGGTAGTAGACGCCTTTGGCGACCCGGATACTCAGCCCGTGAGATGTGCCCCTGTAGGTCCGTTTCTGGGTCCGGAGCTCCAAGAGGGACACCCCTTTGAACACGAAGAGGATCTCCTCGCCCCGCTTGGCGATGATCGGGCATTCCGGACCCGCCTCGTTCCAGAGCCCGGCCGGGTCGGCGAGCAGGTCAGCCAAACTGCCGACCGTGTCCGCCCTCGCACCAACTTCGGAAGCTTCGGTCTCCAGAGCCGCCCGTCGCTGGGCAGCCCGGGCGCGCTCTTTCCTCTCCCTGATCCTACGGAACATCCCTCCCCTCCTTCACCGCTCGGGTAATGCACACCAGTGTTACACCCGCATGTGACAGACCCCGGATTCCATCTCTCCAGCGGCACCTCGTTGCGGTCGCCGGGGGCGTGTCAGTCGCCGCCGGCCACCGGCCGGTGTTCGGTGGAGAGGATGAGCCCCTCGTGGTCGGCGGTGATGGTAACCGTGTCGCCGGACCGGAAGCGGCCCTCGAGGAGGCCCAGGGCGAGTGGGTCGACCAAGGCGGTCTGCAGCAGGCGCTTGAGTGGCCGGGCGCCGTAGGCCGGGTCGTAGCCTTCGGTCGCCAGCCAGGCAGCAGCAGAGTCGGTCAACTCCAGGGTGATGCCGCGACCCTCGATCCGCTCGGCGAGCCTCCCGAATTGGAGAGCGACGATCTGGCGCAGGTCGTCCTCGGTCAACCGGGAGAACACGAGTATGTCGTCGATCCGGTTGAGGAACTCGGGCCGGAAGTGCCTTCTCACCACCCCCATTACGCGGCTGCGTACCGCCTCTTGGGGCAGATCGGGATCGATCAGTTCCGACCCCAGGTTGGAGGTCATGATAAGGACCGAGTTGGTGAAGTCGACCGTCCGTCCGTGGCCGTCGGTAAGCCGTCCGTCGTCGAGAACCTGGAGGAGGGCTCCGAAGACATCGGAATGGGCCTTCTCCACCTCGTCCAGCAGGATCACCGCGTAGGGACGGCGCCGGACCGCCTCGGTCAACTGCCCGCCCTCGTCGTAGCCCACGTAGCCGGGAGGGGCGCCGAGCAGCCTGCTGACCGAATGCCTCTCCATGTACTCGGACATGTCGACCCGAACCATGGCCCGCTCCTCGTCGAACATAACCACTGCAAGCGCCTTGGCCAGTTCGGTCTTGCCGACCCCGGTGGGACCGAGGAACAGAAAGGAGCCGATAGGCCGGTTGGGATCGGCCAGCCCGGCCCGACTGCGGCGGATGGCGCCCGCCACCGCGCCAACGGCGAGATCCTGGCCGATTACCCGCTCGTGGAGGTGGTCCTCGAGGTGAAGGAGCTTGGCCATCTCGCTCTCCATGAGGCGGGATACCGGAATGCCGGTCCAGCGGCTCACCACCGAGGCGACGTCCTCGTCGATCACCTCCTCGCTCAGCATGCTCATAACCGCCTGCAGGTCGGCGAGTTGCTGCTCGCGCGACTCCAACTCCGACGCCAGGCCCGGCAGGATTCCGTACTGGAGTTCCGCCGCTCGCTGCAGGTCGCCCGACCGGGAAGCCCGGTCGGATTCGACCCGTGCGTCCTCGATCTGCTGCTTGGTGTTCCTGATCGCCTCGATCTGGTCCTTCTCGTGCTGCCAGTGCGTCATGAGACGGTCGAGTTCTTCCGACACCTCGGCGATCTCCTGGCGGACGGCGGCCAGCCGGGCCTTGGATGCCTCGTCGGGCTCCTTGTCAAGGGCATTGGACTCGATCTCCAACTGCCGGAGGCGACGGGTCAGGGTGTCGATCTCCTCGGGCATCGAGTCGATCTCGATCCGGAGCCGGGAGGCGGCCTCGTCCATCAGGTCGATGGCCTTGTCGGGCAGGTGGCGCGAGGTGATGTAACGGTCCGACAGCACGGCGGCGGCGATCAGCGCCCCGTCGGTTATCCGCACGCCGTGGTGCACCTCGTAGCGTTCCTTGAGGCCCCGGAGGATCCCGACCGTCTCGTCGACGGTCGGCGGCTCGACCACCACAGGTTGGAACCGGCGTTCGAGAGCGGCATCCTTCTCCACGTGCTTGCGAAACTCGTCCAGCGTGGTGGCGCCGATCATGCGCAACTCGCCCCTGGCCAGGAGGGGCTTGAGCATGTTGGAGGCGTCCATCGCACCCTCGGCGGCGCCTGCGCCCACGAGGGTGTGCATCTCGTCGATGAAGGTGATGATGGCGCCTTCGGCGGCCTTGATCTCGTCGAGGGTGGCCTTAAGGCGTTCCTCGAACTCTCCCCGGTACTTGGCGCCCGCCACCATGGCGCCGAGATCCAGGGCGACGATGCGCTTCTTCTTGAGCCCCTCGGGAACGTCGCCGTCGAGGATCCGCAGGGCCAGTCCTTCAGCGATGGCGGTCTTGCCAACGCCGGGCTCGCCGATGAGCACCGGGTTGTTCTTGGTGCGTCGGTTTAGAACCTGGATCATCCGCCGGATCTCGTCGTCCCGGCCGATCACCGGATCGAGCTTTCCTTCGGCGGCCAGGGCCACGAGGTCGCGCCCGTACTGGTCCAGGGTGCCCTGGGTGGCTTCAGGGTTGTCGGTGGTGACCCGTCGTGCTCCGCGGACCTCCTGGAGAACCTCTGAGATGGCTCGGGGGGTGACGCCAGAGGAGCGCAGGAGTTCTCCGGCGGAGGTCTTGGAGTTGGCTATGGCGAGCAGTAGGTGCTCAACCGAGGTGTAGCTGTCCCCTGCCGAGGACATCTCCGACTGGGCATCCTCCAACACCTGGATCGTGGCGCGCGAGTACCCGATCTCGGTTCCTCCGAACACCCTTGGGAGCGCATCGACCAGTCGCCCGGCGTCCCGGCGGAGGTTGGCCGGGTTGGCGTCGAGCCTGGTCAGCAGGGGCAAGGTGATGGTGTCGGGCTGCCCGAGCAGGGCGACGAGAAGATGGGCCGGCTCGACCGACTGATGGTTGGCGGCGGCCGCGGCATCCCTGGCAGAAACCAGGGCCTGCTGGGACTTCTGGGTGAACCTGCTTGCATCCATGAGTTGCCTGTCTCCTACCGATTGTTGCGGGCTGCCATCTGGTTCAACAGTGAACTCCATCCAATTATGCCATAAAATCTAAGTCTATCCGTATCAAGTTCTAGGTCCGGCGGCTCCGTCAGCAGTAGCCTGATCCGAGGTGCGAACTCCTGATCCGTGTTAGGTCGGTTCTCCCACCTCGACAGGAGAACCTCTGTGAACTGCGCTTGGTGTCGCACGCCGCTCGGATATGTTCACGGCCACGCGGCCTGCCTCGACGGTGCTTGCCCGATGTTCGGTCTCAACTAGGAGGGTGCTGAGCAATCCATCAGCGGCATGCCAACCGCCGGCATTCTTCCTGGGCCGGCGGGCGGCAGGCCCGAGCAAATCGTCATTGTTCAGCACCCTGCTAAAGTCGGGCGCAGTGGAGTTTCGCAAGCGTATCGCCGAGGCGCGCGAACTTGCCGGGTTGACACAGCAGCAGGTGTCCGCGGTCACGGGGCTGGGCCGAACCGTGATCGCGAGGATTGAGGCGGGCTCCAGGAAGCTCGCCGCGACCGAGCTTGTGTTGCTCGCCGAAGCATTCGACCGGCCTGTGGATTGGTTTTTCAGCGCCTCCCCGCCAGCAGTAGTGAGTCGACGGTCTGACCCAGCCGTCGGTGGGCAGTCGAGGGTGCTTGATTCGAGGGTTGAGCGGATCGCTCGCGATGTCGCGTTTCTCATCGATGAGGGCGATATCCCCCAGGTCACAAGGATTGCGCTGGATCCTCCTTCGACCGTTGAAGCATCCGAGGATGCGGCTGTGAAGTTGAGGGGGAAGCTCGATGTGCCGCGAGGACCGCTGCTAGACCTTCAAACTTTCGCGGAGCGCGCTGGTTTGTTCTCGTTCTCTCTCGACCTCGGCAAAGCAGGCGGTGATGCTGCATATGTGGCGGTCGGAGACGTAGGCGTGGCAGTCATCAACGGCGCGCTCGAGCCCGGGCGACGCCGCTTCAATGTCGCTCACGAACTCGGTCATCATGTGTTTCAAGACGCGTACGCACCAGAGGTCGGACTCTCTCCGCAGGATGACAACGAGAAGCTGATCAACGCGTTCGCGATCCATCTCCTCCTTCCTAGGAGTGAGGTTCGAGTGATCATGTCAGAGTTTGAGGGGAATCCTCGTCTCGCTGCGGTGGCAGCAGCGGTGCGCTATCGGCTGAGTTGGACGGCTGTGTGTGCTCAACTGCACAACCTTGGCGCCATCGATTCTGGGACTCGCGAGGAGCTTGCGAACTACCCGCCTTCGCGGGCGGACTTCATAGAACTCGGGGAGTATTGGATTGCTGAACTCGACCCGCCGCGCGTGCCACCGCTGTATGGCAGAAAGGTCTTAGCGGCATACCGACGCGGGAAGCTGACCGAGGCGCGTGTCTTGGAACTCTTGTGGGGGACGGTCGATCGTTCTGAGCTTCCGGCACAAGAGGAGGTGCCGCTTGAGGCATGGAGGCGCGAGTTTGAGCCGCTCGTGTGAATCCATGTCTGATCTTTGACAATACACCTTTGAGTCACTTTGCTCGTGCCGGAAGGCTGTCAATGCTCGAAGCGATCGTCAACCCGTATCAATGTATAACACCAGTCGAAGTTCAACACGAGATTCTTGCAGGAGTTGCGGCGATGCCGGACCTCGCGGATGTGCTGACAGCGCAGTGGCTGGAGCCGGTTGAACTCTCAGAGGTACACGAGCTCGCTGCATTTGCTCGTTACAAGACGCAACTAGGCGGCGGTTCGAAGGAAGAACACTGGCGAGGCCGCCGTATTGGCATGGGCGGCGGTTCACGGGGGCGTGGCGATCATCGACGAGCGTGCCGCTAGCCGGATAGCGCAACGGGATGGCATCTTGGTCCACAACACTCTGTGGCTCGTCGTTCAAGGAGTCCAACGGGGCGAACTGGACCGTTCGGTGGCTGAGACACTGGTCGATGAACTGCGAGCTACGGACATGCGCCTACCGACCGATGGTAAGGGACTGTTCGCCTAGGCGTACAAGCAAGAACTGCTCCCGTAGCGGTGAGAACGGACCCTCCTTGGGGCCTCGTGGACACTGTTAACCGTCTGGCGAGACGGGAAGCGCTGGGGGAGTCTCGGACGGTGGCTTCAACGATGGTTCAGCTTGCACGCCTCGCCGAAATTGCAATAAACACCAGCCACCTACTGTGTTTGAGGGGTTAGGAGTTTGAGGGCGCGTACCAGGAACGACGCCATCTGGGCGCGGGTCACGGGATCGCCGGGACAGTAGCGCAACGGGTCCACGCCGCAGCCCCTCGTGACGCCCGCGGCGTAGAGCACATCGATAGCAGCGGCGTGAGCGCCTGCGGGGTCGACGTCGGTGAACCCTGCGGTGTCAGCGGCGTCTAGTTTGAGAGCGCGTACCAGGAACGACGCCATCTGGGCGCGGGTCACGGGATCGCCGGGACAGTAGCGCAACGGGTCCACGCCGCAGCCCCTCGTGACGCCCGCGGCGTAGACCGCATCGATGGCGGCGGCGTGAGCGCCTGCGGGGTCGACGTCGGTGAACCCTGCGGGGTCGGTGTCAGTGTCAGTGTCAGTGTCGGTGTCGGTGTCGTCGTCAGTGTCTGTGTCGGGAGGAGGAGGCGGCGGCGGTGGTCCCGGCGGCTGAGTCGTGGTTGGTGACGGGGGCGGTCCCGGCGGCTGAGTCGTGGTTGTCGTGGTTGGTGGCGGGGGTGTGCCGCGGGGGGTGATGGTGATGTCGGCGAGCCGGCCCATCGGGTGGCGCGCAAAATGCCGGCCGAGGTCGTTGGTGCCGGCCAACTCGGGGACCATGCCGATGTAGACCGCGCGGTGGCGCGTAAAACGCGGGCCGAGGTCCTTGGTGCTGCTGTCGGTGATGCGCAGCTTGATCACCTTGTCGGCCATGTCGGCAGTGTTGGTGATCGCCACCGACAGGTTCTGGGTACTGGCGCCGCGGCGGAAGGTGACCGACTTGTCGGCGATACGGAAGTCGCCGGGGTTCTGGGCATCTGAGTATTCGACGGCGGTGCTCGCCGAGAGCA
>JAPOQZ010000240.1 GCA_026710435.1 bacterium
CAGCGCCCTCACGTACCGGGGCCACAAGATCTGTGGCGTCTTTGCCCAGCACCGCCACCATGCGATGCCACAATTCCCTCCCCTGCGAGCGAAGCAACGCCAGATTCCCCACCCGACCGCCGCGTACTCCCCCGCGTACTCCGACGCGTACTCCGGTCCCTGACCTGGGAGAACCCCGCGCCCGCTCCAGCACCGCCGGGTTACGTCCTCCCCGGCCCCCCTCCTCTCGCCCACGTCGGCTACACCGCCCCTGGCTCCCCCCGACGGTTACCCCACCCCCTCCGGCCCCGCAACCGGGGGTCCTCTAGCGCCTCCGCCCCGCCGCGGCGGCCTAGACAGGCTCGGAGAGGCTAGAAGGGCAACCGGGAAGGGGACCGGAGACGGAGGGTCCCGGGGTGGCTCCCCCAGCCGGGTAAAGCAGGTGCCTACAGAGACGCCGGCAGCCCGGGGCTCTCCTAGCTGTGATATGAGGCTCTGACCTGGGAGATCGTGCGGGTTCGCCGGCCTCGGAGCTGGATCCCAGGTGTGCGACGGTTCGGTGGCCGCAGATCGAGGAAGGAGGGTCGAGGTGCGACGAAGAGGGTGTGCTGGTGAGGGGGGTGGGTTTCTTCGGGAACTTGGGTGATCCAGGGGAGGCCGGAAACGTGGAGGCGGGGTGTTCGGGGGGACGGGGTGGTCGGAACTGCGGGTTACCGGGTGTGTAGTCGGGTAAACGGGGGTGGATACGTGGGTAAACGGAGAATGCCCGAGGAGGGGTAGCCGGGGGTCGGGAAAGGCGGGGGTACGTTTGCACTAAAATGCGGACACAGGTAAACACCCCCTGTTCACCTAGGTACACACCCCCTCTGCACACTGTGGTAGACACCCCCGTGCTGGCGTTGACAGCCTCCCGGTTAACCGCACAAGACTGAGCTTGAATCGCCCCGTGTTTCCCGGAGACTCGATTAGTTGGGAGATAATGGAGTCATGGGAAGACTGATGATGTATTCGCCGGAGGTCCGGGAGCGGGCTGTTCGGATGGTGTTGGAGCATCGGGGGGAGCACCGCTCGGAGTGGGCGGCTATCTGTTCGATAGCGGAGAAGTTCGGGTGTTCGTCCGAGACGCTACGCAAGTGGGTTCGGCGGGCTGAGACGGATCAGGGTTTGCGGCCTGGGTTGACGAGTCCGGAGCGGGAGCGGCTCAGAGCCTTGGAGCGGGAGGTGCGGGAGCTGCGGCGGGCGAATGAGATCTTGCGGAAGGCGTCTGCGTATTTCGCCCAGGCGGAGCTCGACCGCCGACCGAGACGATGACCGCCTTCGTGGATGAGCACCGCCAGGAGTTCGGGGTCGAGCCGATTTGTGCTGAGTTGCCGATCGCCCCGTCCACTTACTATGAGCACAAACGCCGGGAACGTGAACCGGAGCGGTGCTCGGCCCGGTCCCGGCGCGACGGGGGAGCTGCGACCTCAGGTCCGCCGGGTGTGGGAGTCGAACTTCGGGGTGTACGGAGCCCGCAAGGTATGGCGCCAGCTTCACCGTGAAGGGATCGGGGTGGCACGCTGCACGGTAGATGCGACTGATGCGGCTGGAGGGCCTAAAAGGCGTGGTCAGAGGCGCAACCAAGCGCACAACCATCCCCGACGAGGACGCGGCGCGACCCGCCGATCTGGTAGACCGCAGCTTCGAAGCGGACCGCCCGGACCGTCTTTGGGTGTCGGACATAACCTATGTTCCGACCTGGTCGGGCTTCGCGTATGCGGCGTTCGTTGTCGACGCTTATTCGCGGTTCATTGTCGGCTGGCGAGTGTCGAACAGTCTACGAACCGACCTGGCTCTCGACGCCCTCGAGCAAGCACTCTGGGCACGCCGGCCCGACACAGCCTCCCCCGACCAGCGACTGGTCCATCACTCGGATGCCGGCTGTCAATATCTGTCCATTCGTTACACCAACCGCTTGACGGAGGTTGGTATCGAACCGTCGTCGGATCAGTGGGCGACTCGTACGATAACGCCCTCGCCGAATCTGTCATCGGCCTTTACAAGACAGAACTCATCCACAAACGCGCTCCCTGGAAGGACCTCGACCAGGTCGAGTACGCCACCCTCGAGTACGTCGACTGGTTCAACCACCG
>JAPOQZ010000017.1 GCA_026710435.1 bacterium
CTTTCCTTGGGATCCCACCCCCGCCGCCACCTCCGAGGGTCACGGACGCGACCTTCTATCCCCTGTGCGGGCCGGTTCCGGACGATATGAACCCTGCCACGGTCCGCTCGACGTCGGAAACGAACCGCCGGTGTATACGGCTATCTACCATTGTGCAACGAGTCTGTGACAGATACAGCCTGCTCGTAGCGTTGGTCGGTTCCGGTTCGGCTCATCAAGCCCGGAACGCAAGCGAAACAGAGATACAGGACATCAGGAGGGTCCTGAACACTGACGCTTGTTCGGGCCTGCCGCCCGCCGACCCAGGTATATGCGAGCGGGTGGCAGGCCGCTGGTGGATTGCTCAGCACCCTCCTAGATACTCTCCGAGTAGTCCAATCCGCTCACCAAGAACTAGGCCTGGTAGCTGCCTGAAGTGGCGGAGCCTCCGGTTCCGGTCCAGTCCGTGTGGAAGAACTCGCCGCGGGGACGGCCCACTCGCTCGTAGGTGTGGGCGCCGAAGTAGTCCCGCTGAGCCTGTACGAGGTTGGCCGGGAGCCGCTCCGAGCGGTAGGCGTCGTAGAAGGCCAGCGCCGACGAGTAGGCGGGAACCGGAATCCCTCTGCCCACCGCGGCGGCCACCACCCGGCGCCACCCCGGCTCCGCCTTGCGAAGCGCGTCTGTGAAGAACCTGTCCAGAAGCAGGCTGGGCAGATCCGCCCGGCGCTCGAATGCGGCCGTTATGTCGTCGAGGAAGGCAGCGCGGATGATGCATCCCTCCCTCCACAACTGGGCGATCCGTCCGTAGTCGAGGTCCCATCCGTACTCGGTGGCCGCCGCTTCGAGGAGCATGAATCCCTGGGCGTAGGAGACGATCTTCGATGCATACAGCGCATCGTGTATGTCGTCCACGAAACCATCCCCGAACCTGCCGGCGCCACCACCGTCGGTCGGCGCTCCCTGACCGAGCACGCCGGCCGCTTCGAGACGCTGGTCGACCAGTGCGGATACGACCCGGGCGTAGACGGCTTCAGCCACCAGGGTCATCGGATATCCCAGGTGCAAGGACGAGATCACCGTCCACTTGCCGGTTCCCTTCTGGCCGGCTGCATCCAGGATCGAGCACACCGTCGGCTCACCCTGCTCGTCGACATGGCCGAGAATGTCGGCGGTTATGTCAATGAGGTAGGAGTCGAGCAGTCCCTCCCCCCAGCGGCGGAATACGGATGCCATCTCGGGGTGGGTCATGCCCAGCCCACCGCTCATCAGGTGGTAGGCCTCGGCTATCACCTGCATGTCGCCGTACTCGATACCGTTGTGGACCATCTTCGTGTAGTGGCCGGCGCCCCCGGCGCCGACCCAGTCGCAGCAAGGGGTTCCGTCGGCGACCTTGGCGGCGATGGCCTGCAGGATGCCCTGCACCTCGGGCCAAGCGGCCGGCTCCCCTCCTGGCATGATCGACGGACCGTGGCGGGCTCCTTCCTCTCCCCCGGATATTCCCGTGCCGATGAACAGCAGGCCCAGTTCCCCTAGTTCACTGGTACGCCGCGCGGAATCCTCGAAATGGGAATTGCCCCCGTCGATGACTATGTCGCCCTCGTCGAGAAGCGGGACCAGTTGCTCGATGACGGCGTCCACCGCCCGGCCGGCTTTGACCATCAGCATGACTTTTCGAGGCGGTCGGAGCTTCGCCACGAACTCCTCGACGCTGCGGGTACCGATGACCTTGGTACCGCTGGCCGGACCGGAGAGGAACTCGGTGGTCCGAGCCGTGGTGCGGTTGAACACCGCCACCGTGTAGCCGTGGTCGTCCATGTTCAATACCAGGTTCTGGCCCATGACAGCCAGCCCGATCAATCCGATGTCAGCAGAGGGCAACGTGCCTCCATAGTAAGGGAGAACGGAATCTAGTGGCTGCCGGGTCGGGTTACTCCGGTGTCACCAGGAAACGCACGAGTAGGAGAGCCAGCCCGGCCCCCACCAACTGCATCCCGATGAAGGCCGGAGCCGAGGCGGGAGCGATCCCCGCGAATGTGTCGGAGAACATGCGGGCGATCGTGACCGCCGGATTGGCGAAGCTGGTCGAAGACGTGAAAAAGTAGGCCCCGCCGATGTAGACCCCCACCGCCGGGGCGACGTAGCCCAATCCGAGACCTCCGGGCCGGGCGATCATGAAGATCACCATCATCAGACCGAGCGTGGCGATCACCTCGGCCAGGAGTTGGCCTCCGCCCCCTCGTACCGTACCGGACCACTCGATGGCGTCGAGTTCGAACATGAGGTTGGCGAGCACGGTCCCGAGTATGCCGCCGGCCATCTGCGAACCCACGTAGGCGGTCCCCTCCGCAGGCGACCGATTCCCCAGCACCACGTCGATCAGGGTCACGCACGGGTTGAAATGGGCTCCCGAGACGGGGCCCAGCGACCAGATGAGGATCATCAGGACGAAGGCGGTCACCAGAGCCGCCTCCAGGAGTTGGAGACCCACGTCATCGGGGCTGAGCCGTTGGGCCGCTATCCCGCCACCCACGACGGCCATCAGCAGGAAGGCCGTCCCCACACCCTCGGCTACGAGGCGACGGATCAACGAATAGCTAGTCGTGTTCATCGAACGCAATCGTAGGAGGGCGGATGGAAAACGGGTATTTGGTCGGCCAGCCGTCCGCTGACCAGGTACTTCACCATCGGACAACTGGCTGGCAGGGAGTTTCCCACCACCCTCCTAGAGTCGCTATCAGCGACGGGACGGGATCAACCGGACACCAACATGCAGATTAACCATAGGTTTACCGCCTGTTGGGAAGCCGGCCTTACCATATGGGCATGACCAGTACCGAGACATCCCCTGAAGTCCTGTTCGTATGTGTTCACAACGCGGGCCGTTCCCAGATGGCAGCCGGATTCCTGAGCCACCTCGCCGGGGGTCGGGTCGTGGTCCGCAGCGCCGGATCCGTGCCGGCCGAACAGGTGAATCCAGCTGTCGTCGAGGCCATGGCCGAGCGGGGCATCGATCTGGGCGCCAATGTGCCCACCAAGCTCTCCACCGGTCACGTATCGGCCTCCGACGTGGTGGTGACCATGGGATGCGGCGATGCGTGCCCGGTCCTACCGGGAAAACGGTACCTGGACTGGGAACTCGACGATCCGGCCGGGATGGGAGTCGAAGGCGTACGGCCGGTTCGCGACAGGATCGAGCACCTTGTGAGAGGACTCCTGGCGGACCTCGGCGTGGAGGCCTCATGAACAGTCGAGAACTACGGAAGGGCACCGAGTGGTCACCCGGCTAGGCGTAGACATCGGTGGCAGTGGCATCAAGGGGGCTCCGGTCGACTTGGACTCGGGAACCCTGACCCGCAAGAGAGTGCGGCTGAAGACACCCCAGCCATCTCTCCCGGACCAGGTCTCGCTCACCCTTCGCCGTATCGTGGAATCCTTCCCCGGAGTTACCGGCCCCATCGGTTGCGCCTTCCCGGCCATCGTGATCTCGGGACGAGCACATTCGGCCGCCAACCTGGACGACTCGTGGATAGGAGTCGACGCGGCTGCCCTCTTCTCGGAGGCGTGCAGCCGAGAGGTAACCGTGATCAACGACGCCGACGCCGCCGGGCTTGCGGAAGCTCGGATGGGAGCGGCGGCGGGCAGGGACGGTGTCGTGATAGTCCTCACGCTCGGCACGGGCATAGGCTCCGCGCTGCTCCACGACGGCAAGCTGGTTCCCAACACCGAACTGGGTCACCTCCATCTCGGGGGGCAGGCGATCGAGAAGACCGTATCGAACCGGGCGAGGAAGACCGAGCAACTGTCCTTCAAGGAGTGGGCCGGGCGTCTCAACCACTACCTGGCACATCTCGACCGCCTCTTCTCCCCTGATCTCGTCGTCCTCGGAGGGGGCATCTCGAAGAAGTTCGGAAAGTTCGGTCCTCTCCTGCGAGCCCGGGCGGAGATAGTGCCGGCCGCGCTCCGCAACGATGCGGGGATAGTGGGCGCCGCCCTGTCCGTCGATCCATGGATAGGGTGACCACCGGAGCCTGCGGGGTCAGGTCGGCCTACTCCGGCCCGCTAGCTTGCGGGGAAACCTGGAACTTCCGGTATCGGCTCGCCTGCTCTTGCCGTAGACGGACGTTGATGAGAGTGCCATCGGCACGATGCTGCTCTGTGAGAACCTCGCCCTCGCGGCGGAGCCGCCCCACCACGTCGCCGCTGGTATAAGGAACCAGAAGTTCCACCTGCAGTGAGCCCTCGGCGAGTTGTTCGGAGAGGCGGTCCGACAGTCGGCCGAGTCCGGTTCCCTCGGTCGAGGAAACCGCGACCGCAGCAGGGTACAGGCGCTGCAGGCGGGCGAATGTGACGGGCTCCGCCAGATCGGCCTTGTTCAGAACCACCACTTCAGGAATGCGACCGGCTCCAATCGACTGGAGGACTTCCCGCACCGCCGCGATCCGCTCGGATGCGCAGGGCTCGGAAGCGTCAACGACGTGGACCAGCAGGTCGGCCTCAACGGTCTCCTGCAAAGTGGATCGGAATGCCTCTACGAGCTGGTGGGGCAGTCGGCGAACGAATCCGACCGTGTCGGACAGCAGCAGGAACCGACCGTTCGGCAATTTGTACCGACGGGTCGTCGAGTCGAGGGTCGAGAACAGACGATCCTCTGTCAACACCCCAGCTCCGGTGAGCGCGTTCATGAGGGTGGACTTGCCGGCGTTCGTGTAACCGACCAGCGACGCGAGAGGCACGGCAGCCGCGGTCCGTGACTTCCTCTGGCCCTGCCGAGCCTTGTGGACCTCCGCCAAACGCCGGTCCACGTAGGAGATCCGCCTCATGATCCGCCGCCGGTCGGTCTCGAGCTTGGTCTCTCCCGGACCCCTCGTGCCGATTCCCCCACCCAGACGGCTCAGTTCGGTTCCCTTGCCCCGGAGACGGGGCAGGTGGTATCGGAGCAAGGCCAACTCCACCTGCAACATCCCCTCCCGGCTGGTCGCATGCTGGGCGAAGATGTCCAGGATCACGGCTACCCGGTCCACGACGTCGCACTCGAACAACTCCTGCAGGTTGCGCTGCTGGCCTGGGGTCAGGCTGTTGTCGAAGACCACCACATCGACGTCGAGCCTCCTCACATCATCGGCCAGATCCTCGGCCTGGCCGGAACCGACGAACGTGGCAGGGTCCGGTTGCCGCCGCTTGAGCATGAGCGTGGCGACCGGGGTGGATCCTGCTGTATCGGTTAGTAGCCGGAGTTCGTCCATCGACCGGTCCGCGTCCCCGATCCCGGAGCGATCGGTGTCGACACTGACCAGCAGGGCCTTCTGGCGAGCTACCTCGAGGTCGGTGACGGTGGCGGTGAGGCGGCGGCCCCGCCGTCCGTCGGTCGTCACGAACCGCTCCAGAGACCAGAATCAGCGGTCCGGCTGCTAAGCCGTCCCCGTATCACGAAAGGGATCCGGACCAAGGTACTGTTCTCAAAGGTAGGAACTCTCCCCGGCGGGCGAGTCCTCCTGCTCCTCAGCGATGATCTGGGACTCACGGACAGCAACCGCGAGCCGGTTGTTCTCCGGCCACAGGAACCGCCAAGCACCGGTGGGGACCGCCCAGAACCGCAGGCCGGTACGGATGTCCACCAGGGACAGCGCGTCGCTCGTGGATTCAGTGCCCGAGGGCACGAGCAACCCCGATCGGGTAGCCGATTGTTCCATGAGGTGCCCGACCCGCCAGCCTGGCAGGATGCGGTATCCGTTCGGGTCGTTATGTTCGTCGTTGGTTGAAGCCATACTCACTTGATCCGGTCGCATGAGAGTAGTCGCGTCTGCAGCCGACCCATACTACGAAGTATGCTGCATGGTGGAGGCGACCGAGCGCCTGGTGGGCTCCCTGGTCTTCAAAACCAGTGGGGGTGCGAGAGTGCCCCGGCGGGTTCGATTCCCGTCCGCCTCCGCCAATAATTGTGCCTAGGACGGTGCTGAACAATGACGATTGCTCAGGCCTGCCGCCCGCCAGCCCAGGAATAATGCCAGCGGTTGGCAGGCTGCTGGTGGATTGCTCAGCACCCTCCTAGCGCCCTGGTCGGGGCATTGTGACATCTTCAATCACCACCTCACTCACTTAGGAGGGGTGGAACCGGCTGACTTACCGCCTCGGACTCGGACGGCCGGAGGGATGATGGGAACCAGCAGATACGCTGCCTGATCGCCTCCCACATGGATGGTATGGCGCCCACGCCACCGGTCCGAGTTGTCGTGCGAATAGCGTATGGTCGGGTCGTCTTCCCAAGGTTGTATGTCGAGCCGGAGTCGATGTCCCTTCTTGAATCGGTTGCACATCGGCAAGATCTCGACCTCGACGAGCGTGGGCTCGCCGGGAACCAGGGGCTCGATCTCGTCGTGTGCATGGTACGGACGGTATGGGAGCGACAGAGCTTGGTCCAACTTCCGGTGAGAGGCCCGGAGCCATCCTCGCGATGCGGGACTGGGTTGGGCCCAACCGTTGGGAAAGCACACCTCGCTCCCGTCCGGTGCGATGTTGCGCACAGCCACGAAGATGTCCATATCGTCGGTGGTCGACGACACCCGCACCACCAGGTTCAATGGACCCGTGATCTCGACATCCTCAGAAAAGGGACCTGTCGAGAAGCTCGCCCCCCGGAACTCGTGTGAGCGGGGACCCTCGGCCGAGTAGCTCACCTCGCCCGGCGCCTCGGGCGCGTCCGGAGTCAGCCGCCCACCATCCTCCATGCTCAAGAAGAGCTTGGTCCAGTCTGTCCGGGCCAGGGGCCATTCGTGCTCGAAACGCCACTCTTCCTCGTCCGCCGAAGTGCGGATGGCGAGCTTGACCGGAGGCTCCTCCATGAGCCCGTTGTCGATGCCCTTGAGCCAGAAATCGAAGAAGTGAATCTGGTCCAGGCGCGCCTCGAGCCGGTAGAACGGTCCGACGTGGGTCCCCGTGTGCATCCGGAGACGCTTGTGGTCCGACGGAGATCGGAAGAACGCCTCGGTGTTGCCCCGCAGGTGGAGACCGGCCCCTCCCCAGTTGCCGGCGCTGAGGAACGGCACGGTGATCTCGTCGAAGCGGGCTGACCGCTCCCGGTAGTAGGGGCCGTCCAACTCGTGGTCGCGGATATCGTCGAAGAACGGTGCGAACTGGTCGCGCCAGAGCTCGGTATTCTCGCCGAGCGTCCGCTTGACCACACCGTTCCAGTACCAGAACGAGAAAAACCCGTCGCCGAAGATCCCCCCTTGATGGGTGGAGTCTCGATACAGGTCCGACCAACCTTCCCACGGGATCATGGCTTTCAGGGCCGGTGGGTGGAGCGCAGCCACGTTCCACTGGTTCAGGGCGAAGTACGAGATCCCCATAAGACCAACACTGCCACTGCACCACGGCTGCGCCGCCGCCCACTCGATAGCGTCGTAGTAGTCCAGCGTCTCCTGGGTTGACACGATGTCGCAGAACCCGGGGGAACGGCCCGAGCCCCTCATATCCATCCGAACCTGAACGTAGCCCCGTGGGATCCACCACTCCGGGTTGGCCGACTCCCAATGCATGTAGGGGCCACTCTCCTCGGCGGCGTCGCCGTAGTCCATGTGCTCGTCCTTGGGATACGGCCCGAGAGTTATGATGGCAGGGAACACGCCTTCATCATCGGGTCGGAAGACATCGCACTTCAAAGCCAGCCCATCGCGCAAGGGAACGTCCACATCCTTCTCGACGATCAGCCCGTAACGGGGTTGCGAGACGGTTGCCGGATTCACCGTGGCCTGGATCATGGTCTCCTTACCTGGGTTGCCTGCATCTACCGAACTCGACCATCCGGTCCGTCAAGCCAACCTAGCGGAGGAGACTCCGGCACAGAGATCCCATTGCGAGCTCTTGGCGGTGTGGCTGTGAACCGCTGTGACTGCTGCCCTCGCAAGGCCCGGGTCACTGGGCGTCACCGCGGAACATCGCGCCAAGGTAGGAACTCACTGTTGAGCTCCTGAACCATCAGTTGGGCTTGGTGACATCAATCACGATCACTGCGATCTTGCGTACCTCGTCGGTTGTTAGCTCCTCCTGGAGTTGCCGGGCCGACTCTTCCGGGATAACGGGTCGTTTCCCGTTGGGTGGTTTTGTGGTTTCGCCGGCTCCGAACCGGAGGACGAGGCATATCCCGTAACCGGATGTGGCCGGATCGGTCGTGTACTGGTCGATGAGTTGGCGGCGCAGAGAACTCCACAGCTTCGGGTGACCGTTCTTCCTGATCTCGATCGGGATGTTGAATCCTGCGAAGGACGCTCGGATGTCGGCTCGCCTGTCTGCTGCGTGCGAGAGAATACGCCTATTGAGTAAACTTACTCAGGATATGCCTCCCTACTCACCCAGCACTTGTGTGTGACTGGGGTTGACCCGCTTCGAGGGATACTCCGTGTCCAAAGAGCGGGGCAACTCCACACCCGAGCCGAGTGATGCGGATGTGATCGCCACCTTCGGCAGCCCGTCCCCCGGGTCGTCGATGCCCAGCACACAAGCCTCTGCATTGGTAGGTAGATGCCGCCAGCCATCCCCCTCTCTCTGGAACCTTCCGGCAAACTAGGAGGGTGCTGAGCAATCCACCGGCGGCCTGCCAACCGCCGGCAAAATGCCTGGGCCGGCGGGCGGCAGGCCCGAGCAATCGTCATTTTCTTGGCACCCTCCTACGTCACGCATCAGCCAGAATCAGGTCGGATACCGCTTGCGGGTCGGTAAGAGCGCCAACCCTCTTTCCCTACGGAGGGCCGAGCTAGGGTCGGCAAGCCCCCGACTTCATGATGTCCGATCGGGGCCGGTCATCGGTGCCGGCCGGCAAGGTCGATGCAGCCAGGGTGGGGCGACATGTTTTCTTTGTTGGGGATCACGGGGTGTGTCGCTGATCGTGCACGGTTGCGGTGGGCTGGTGCTCGCCGCAGTCAACCCGTAGGTCGGTGTCGTGCAGTGTCGTCTCGAGCAGCAGGCAGCGGGCAGGAGATCCGTTATGCGGCTGGTAGTGGTGGCAGGTGAGGCAGCAGCGGTTGATGCTGATTGCACCGGCTGCCTGCAGCCGGGTGATCCCTGTGAGCAGGAGCCGCAGCGCCGGGCCTCGGGCTTCGGCTGAGTCGGCGCCGGTCGTGAGTAGGGGCGAGAACGCAGCGCTGATGTCTGCTGCGATGTCCGCTCCGGTGGGACTGAGGGAGGTCAGAGTCCTGCGCCGGTCGGCTGGGTCGCGTCGGCGTACAACGTGACCCTGACGCTCGAGCGTGGCAAGGGCGTCGCTCGCCGTGGGCTGGGAGATATGGAGTTCCACTGCGAGGTCACCGACGCGACGTTGCCGGCGGTCGGCCAGGGTTTCGAGGATGCTGGCGCCCAGAGTGGAGAGGTGGTGGCGGGTGGCCAGAGACTGGCGAGCAGCGCGCAGGGCACGACCCAGCCGCTCCACAGCGGAGAACAGGCGACGGTCCAGGTCACCGTCGCCGGCTTCCGATTGGACTACGGAGCCGGAGCTGGACAACCTATGTCGGGTTCACACCCGGCCACTGTGCGGGGCCGGGGCTCATCGATGAGACGGGCGAGGGTCGCACCGACGATGAGGTCGTCGACTTGGCCGAACGCGTTGAGACGGATAAGTCCGATCCGGTCGACGGCAACCAGGCTCGGGGTTCCGCGCAGCTGGAACCGGCCCATCGTTATGGGCAGAGACACCCCTGCGCTGTGGGCGTCGACACCGACCGGGAAGGTGAGGCGGTATTCATAGAGGAACGCCTCTAGCGAGACCGGCTTCATAGCTTCGTGATGTTCGAACACGCAGTGCAGCCCGAGCAGGGTGACATCGTCGCCGAATACGTGCTGGATACGCTTGGCCTGCGGCAGTCCGTGGGAGACACAACCCGGGCAGAGCATCTGGAACGCTTCGATGACCACAACCTCGCCCCGCAGGTCGGCCAGGGTCGGATTGCCGTCGGTGTTGAACCAGCGGGTGATCGCCAACTCAGGTGCGGCAGGAAAAGGCGATCGTGGGCTCACCTTAGGAGGGTCCTGAAAAACGGGGGTAGAGGTTGACCCGCCGTTCGCTGACCTGGGCGTGTTCCACCGAACGTCGGGCCAACAGGGGGTTTCTCAGCGCCCTCCTAGATGCCTACAGGTCGGGTGATGATGGTGAGGACCTCCACTCGACCTACTATATAGGATCCCTATGTATCCATCCAGGAGATACTGCTCTCCTGCCTGCGAGACACAGGATCAGTGACTTGGCACATGTGTCTTTCGGTGATCGGTCAGTTACGCAGGACTGATTAGAATCGGAGGGGTTCCGATCCGGTAGCTCCCGGGAGCCCTCTGCAACCGGAGTTCGGGATCGCGCGGAGGGGATTCCTTGTTCGTTATTTCGGAGCGGGTCAGCTATGCCACAAGTCGCCCCGGGTACACAATCGGGCCGGGCAAGATACAGAACGATGACGCTGCTAAGCCTGGTGGCGGCGATCGCGCAGGTAGCTCTGGGAGGGGTCGTCCGGGTGACCGGTTCCGGAGATGCCTGCCCGGATTGGCCGCTCTGCCACGGACAGATAATCCCACCCCTCGACTACCACATCTGGCTCGAGTTCTCCCATCGCCTAGCGGCGACCGCCGTGGGGTTCCTGGTCGTGGCTTCGCTCGTGCTGGCTTGGCGACACTTGCGGACCTCGAAACCTGCGATCGTCGCCACGGGCGCGAGCACGATACTGGTTGTCGCGGCGGCGATCCTCGGTGGTCTCACCGTACTGAGCGAACTTTCGTGGTGGACGCGCCTGATCCACTTGGGCCTGGCCGAGTTGACGGTGGCGGGCCTCGCCGTAGCCTGGCTGGCCGGTTCGCCTGAAGATCGATCGGGTGGTCCACAGAACCTCGATCCCGGGGTTTCCAGGCAGGATCGGAGGCTGGCGTGGGCTGGTTTGGCCGGTCTGCTCGTGACCATCCTCTTCGGTTCCTACATGGTGGGGATGAACTTCGGGGCCGCCTGTCCGAGCTGGCCGCTCTGCATCGGTACCAGCCTCCCCGGAGGTACGCCGTTCGCCGTCAACATGGCCCATCGATACATGGTCGCCATCGTGGCCGTGCTCGTGCTACGTACGTGCGTCGTGGCTTGGAAACAGGGAGCGGCACGGGGACAACTACGTTGGCTGGTGGCGCTGACGGCCGGGTTCTTGTTGATCGAGATCGGGGTAGGTGCACTGACGGCATGGATGGGTTCGACCCCTCTCATCGCGTCCCTGCATCTGATCTTCGCCACGATGTCCTGGGTCTCGATGGTGTTGATGGTCGCGATGCAACTCGATCCCGGAAGCTTCCGGGTGAGGACCGGGCAGCCTAGGTCTGCCGGTTGATGCCGGCTCGAGGAACTCTCGCATCCGGGGTCGTGAGCGACTACGTAGCTCTTACCAAACCCCGGATCACGATCCTTCTGCTGATCACGGCGGTGGGGAGCATGTTCCTGGCCGCCGAGGGCTGGCCGGATCCCCTGCTGGCCGCCCTCGTCGTTGCCTCCGGCTACCTGGCAGCCGGTGGAGCCAACGCTCTGAATCACGGCGCCGAACGCGACATCGACCAGAAGATGGTCCGTACCCGCACCCGCCCCGTAGCCGGTGGGAGGGTCTCGAAATGGCAGGCCTACGGTTTCGGAATCCTTCTCAACCTGGGCGCCTTCGTGATCCTGGCTACCTTCGTGAACGTCCTCAGCGGCCTGCTCGCCCTGGTGGGCACCCTCATCTACCTGTTCGTATACACCAAGGGTCTCAAGCGGACGACGCCCCAGAACATCGTCATCGGCGGCGCCGCCGGCGCGGTTCCACCCCTGGTCGGCTGGGCGGCGGTGACCGGGACGGTCGAGCTACCGGCCGTCTACCTGTTCGCCATCATCTTCCTGTGGACGCCGCCGCACTTCTGGGCTCTCGCATTGCTGATCAAGGAGGACTACGCCCGCGCCGGGATCCCGATGCTTCCGGTCGTTGCCACCCTGGCTGCGACCAAGCGCCAGATCCTCGTCTACACGGTGGTGCTGGTCGTGCTCTCCGTAACGTTCGTCGCCACCGGCGCCGTCGGATGGACCTACCTGGTCGGCGCCATCGCACTTGGTACAGGTTTCATCATCCGGGCAGTGCGGCTCGCACGGGGTGAGGGAACCGACGGCGCCAAGGCGTTGTACCTGTTCTCGCTCCTGTACCTGGCCCTGCTCTTCGGGGCCGTGATAGCCGACTCGTTGGTGAACCGGTACCTCATCGGCTGATCAGCGCATACGGAGGGGAGACCCCTAGGAGGGTGCTGAGCAATCCACCAGTGGCCTGCCAATCGCCGACAAAATGCCTGGGTAGGCGGGCGGCAGGCCCGAGCAATCGTCATTGTTCAGCACCCTCCTAGGCCTCTATGAGTTCCAGCCAGTTACCCTCGGGGTCCTGGAAGTAGACGACGCCCCACTCCGATCCGTCGTCGGTCCTCGAGAACACCGGGTCGGTCACGAATGGGACGCCATCGGCACTGAGGCGCTCGTGGACGGCCCGGAGGTCGTCAACCAGCCAGCAGATGTGGCCCGCCCCGAGTTGGTGTTTGTCGAGGTGGCCGTCGGATGCCGCTGGCTCCAGGTAGTGGACGAGTTCGAGCATGTGACCGCCGTCACCGAGTTGGAGGAAGACCAGCACCCGCCTTGCCCCGGAGATGCCGGTGTGGTCGCGGCGATCCCCTGCGTCGGTCTCGTAGCGGTCGGTGACCCTCAGCCCGAGCTTGCCGGTATAGAACTCCACCATGGCGTCGATGTCTTGAACCACGATCCCGGTGTGGTTGAAGCTCGTCAGCATGGCTCTCCCTCGACGTGGCGCGGATCGAGCCTACCGCCGGGCCAAGGATCCCGGCCTGAAGGCGGCCCGCGGGACCAGGACGTATTCTCGGTCCGTCACACAGGGAGGTGTCACCTGTTCCTCGATCCGGCCGTCTTCGATCCCGAAGCCATCGACACGGAAACGCTCGAGTTCAACGCCGACCTTGAGCGCCGTCTCATCGCTCAGGCTTCCCTCACCGACGTCGCTCCGGCCGCCACCCGGGCCGCGAGGGAAGAGGGCGAGGGCGTGTTCGCCCCTCCTCCCGCTTCACCGCGGGCCCGCGACATCTTCATCCCAGGCCCCGGCAGGGACCTC
>JAPOQZ010000134.1 GCA_026710435.1 bacterium
CCCGCACAGGGGATAGAAGGTCGCGTCCGTGACCCTCGGAGGTGGCGGCGGGGGTGGGAAACCCAAGGAAAGAGGCACCTTCCCGCGATTTTCGCGTTCTCGGGGTTCGGTGGGGTGGAGGTGTAGCCCGCTCTTCTGTGACGAACTTCCGACTCGGGACACTAGGAGGGTGCTGAAAAGTGACGATTGCTCGGGCCTGCCGCCCGCCAGCCCAGGAATAATGCCGGCGGTTGGCAGGCCGCTGGTGGATTGCTCAGCACCCTCCTCGGAGGGTTCTCGAGGAGGGCGGTCAGGACCTGACCTCGATGGACCCGAACATGCACAGGCCAGTAACGACCACCCGGTTGGATCCGTCGCCCGGAGGATCGAGCCGATCGTCCTGAGCACTGCCCAGGACGTTGGTGGAGCGCAACTCCACGGTCCAGTCGCTCGGGACCCTCAGCATGATGCTGCCGAACAGCGCCGTGACGTCGATTACCGCTTCTCTTCCGGCAATCGACGCACCGTGCAGATCCACAACCGCCGATCCGAACACAGCGCTGATCTGTCCACCGGAAAACGCCGATCCGGTCACGCGCTCCTCCGTGCTGCCGAAGATGCAGTTGACATTCATGCCGTCCGAAGCCGGGGCCGAGGCCGAGGCGGATCGGCTCGAGGAGGATCTCCGGGACCGGCGCCTCTTGCCTCCGAACATGATCCGGATGCCTACCAGAACCAGGATGGCAGGCCATAGACGCCAGACATCCCCGATGTCGAAGGACCAGACGTCGAGGGCATCGAGCAGGAAGGCCGCGCCCAGACCGGCCAGCACACCGCCCAGCCACCGTGAGGCACCCCGCCGGAAGAGGTTGGCCAAGCCGATGGTGAGCAGGACCACCGGCCACAGGGCCCCACGCGGGTAGTCCCAGTCGCTGTAGTTGTCTACGAGCAGCAGTACGCCGATTGCCAGCACCGCCAGCCCGATGAGGATGCGCTGGCTTTTTCCGGTGGCTCTCATCCCATCTCCTCTGGTTGTCAACGCCGTTTGCGGGAGGCGGGCAAAGGTCCGTCGTGATCGGTCACAGGCCCACCTTCCTCGGGCCAGAGCCATGCGGCTCCCAGCACGCCACCCGAGTCTCCATGATGGTTCCTGGCGAGGCGGGTCGCCACCCCGTCGGAGAATATCCACTCGGACCATAGCCGAGGAACGGTCACGTAGAGCTCATCGACATTGGACAGCCCACCTCCGAGAACCACCACGTCGGGATCGACGATGTTGATGATGCCTGCCAGCGCTCTGGCCAGCCGGGCTGCATAACGGTCAAGCACTGCCCGGGCCGTTTCGTCCTCTCCTGTCCGGTCTGCGATCAACTCGGCCGGCAGATCGATCCCCGCGTCGCGCCGGTATTCGCGGGCCAGAGCCGGCCCCGAAAGGTACAGCTCGATGCAATCCCTCCGACCGCAGTAACAGCTCCGCGACCCGGTCGCTCCGGCAAGTGGATTGTGTCCCCACTCCCCGGTGATACGGTTCGGCCCCACCAGGACCCGTCCGCCGACGACGAGGCCGCCCCCGACTCCGGTCCCGAGAATCACCCCGAATACTGTGGCGGCGTCCTTTGCCGCTCCGTTGACCGCTTCGGACAGGGCGAAACAGTCGGCGTCGTTGGCAAGCCGCACCGGCCTGCCCAGCTTCTCCCCGAGATCCCTGTCCAGCGGTCGACCGTTGAGCATCACCGAGTTGGAGTTGCGGATGAGACCGGTGAACGGGGAGATCGAACCGGGTGTCCCTACTCCCACAGTGGCCCGCTTCCTCAGTGCGGACTCGAATTCGCAGACCAGCCCGGCGATGGCTGCCAGCGTCGCCTCGTAATCCCCCGCCGGAGTGGGTACCCGCTTGCGGGCCAGGACCGTGCCTGTTCTGTCGAGCGCCACAGCCTCGATCTTGGTCCCGCCCAGGTCGACCCCTATCCGCATCGGGACACCGTAGCGAACCGGCAGTTCAATCCTTCCGGGTGCGCCGCCCCGCCTCCCCGCCGGTGAACCAACTGGAGGCGACCAGCACCAGGAAGGCGATCATGGCAGCCACCTGCAGCCAATCGCCCCAGCGAACGTAGAGGGTGGGACCCGCGGTCCGGGCCAGGACGGTCCCGTCAACGGTGGTGGTCTCGAACAGGCCGGTCAAGCCCTCCACGCGGCCGTCGGCGTGGACGAAGGCGGACCGGCCGGTGACCGCGGCGTGGACCACGTCCACCCCGAGTTCGGCGGCCCGGACCCGGCTGATGGCGATGAACTGGTCGCTGGCGGGGGTCACACCGAAGGAGGCCTCGTTGGTGGCCAGCACGATGAACTGGGCCCCGGAGCGAACCGCCTGGCGTTCGTACCTGGCATAGGAGCCTTCGTAACTGATCACCGAGCCGAACCGGACTCCTCCGAGGTCGAAGAGCGATTGTCTATCACCGCGAATCATGTCGCGGGGCACCCGGTCGAGAGCCGGCACCCGCTCGAACACCGGCCGGATCGGGACGTACTCCCCGAAGGGCACCGGATGCCGCTTGCGGTAGACGTCGATGATGGTCCCGCCACGACCGAACACCATGTTCACGTTCTGGAAATGGTCCGGCCCCGCGTCGAGGTCCCCGCCCACGAGGATGATGGTGTCGAGCCGTACGGCTTCGTTGCCGATCAACTCGGCGACCGAGGGGTCGCGGAGCGGATCGGCCCTCCCCCCGGTGGAACTCTCCGGCCACACGATCAGGTCGGCCCCGGCCGGCAGGTTCCGGGTCAGCGCCAGGTGGCTCTCGAAGATCAGTTGCCGCTCGTTCGGGCAGCGCGTACCGGGACACGGGGAATTGCCCTGCACGATCGTCACCTGCCTTGCCTCACCGTCGGGAACGGCCGGCCAGACATTGCCGGCCACCCCGATCAGGCAGATGATGACCAGCGCGGCGGCCAGAGCCCGCTCGGTCAGCCGTTTCCGGATCACGAGGACCATCACCGCTGCCATGGCCGCCAGGATCACCCCCCAACCGGTGGCTCCGAACCACTGTGCCGACGGTCGCAGCGGGGTGGCGCCGACGGTGACGCCCACCGATCCCCACGGGAACCCCCCGAACGGCCATCGCACCCGCAGGAACTCCGCCAGTGCAGATGAACCTGCCACTGCCAGTACGAAGGTCCACGGTGGGGCGTCCCGGTAGCGGTAGCTCCCCGCCGCAACGATCAGGAAGGCCACGGCCTGCACCATCGCCAGGGGGTAGTAGGCGATCAACTCCACCTCGGTCAGCCACAACAGGATCACCCCGAAGTAGGCCAGGCCGAACAGGTATCCGGACCAGAGCGCGATCCGCCGGCTGGGTGCGGTTGCAACCAGCCACACCAGACCCAGCAGACCGGCCCAGGAGACCGTGGTCCACTCGAAGGGCGGGTACCCGGCGGCCAGAAGGCAGCCGGCCAGCAGAGCGCCCACCGCACGGAGCGCCTTCATCATCGAAGTCACGGGCGGGATTCTACGTCCCGGCCGCGGGGCGCCGGCCGCCTGCATTACCCGGCAGTCGAGGTTCAGCGTCTTAGGATGGGCGGCGCGCAAGCTCCGAAACCGTTTGGAGGACCTCGCCCGGCCGAGACCTTCGACCCGACACCATCCCATCACCTATCTGGAAGCACTTCCCATGACCTTGCCTGCTACCGACCGCCACCCGCGTACCGATCGTGAAGTCGCCATTGCCGCCGCGCGGGTAGGTGCGGACGTGATCAGGCGTACCTTCGGCAGGACCGTGATCCCGGAGATGAAGGGTTCGGTCAATCCGGTGACGGAGATCGATCGGGCTGCCGAACGGGCCGTCCTTTCGGTGATCGAATCGGTCCGCCCCGACGACGCCATCCTGTCCGAGGAGCAGGGAGGTCGCACCGAGCCGCACGGACGCCGATGGATCGTCGATCCTCTGGACGGCACCGTGAACTTCGTCCACGGTATCCCTCAGGTTTCGGTGTCTGTCGGATTGTGGGACGGTGCGGTTCCCCTGGCGGGTGCGGTGATCGACGTCACGCGCGGTGAGGTGTTCAGCGCGGCTCGAGGCGAGGGTGCCAGACTCGGCGATCACGCGATCCGGGTTTCGTCACGTACGAACCTGGCGGAGTGCATCATCGCCACGGGATTCCCGTACGACCGGGACGTGCATGCGCTCGCCTACACCAAGGTGATGGGGCAGGTCATGAGCCGGGCACGGGATGTCCGCCGCCTCGGGTCTGCGGCCCTGGACTTCGCCTGGGTGGCATGCGGTCGCGTCGACGGTTTCTGGGAGTACGGTCTGCATCCCTGGGATGTGGCTGCGGGTTTGCTGCTCGTCCATGAAGCGGGCGGCCTGTCCGCCGACCTGGTCACCGAACCGGCTACGCCCGACTCCACCGATTTCATCCTTGCTGCTCCCGGGATCGCCGAGCAGTTGACAGATCTCATCCGCTCGGTCGCTCCTCCCCATGTTCGGGCCACTCGTTGAACGTCGCCCGTCGCTTCGGCAGGCCCCCCGGATGAGCCGGGAGGCAATCGCCGGATTCTGGGCCGCTTGGCCGCGGCTGGCGCCAACCTTGGAGGACGAGTTGGTGGCCGGCCGCTACGGAGAGGGCACCGAAGCCCTCACCGACCTCGTCGAGGCGATGGACCCGGGACTTGAATGGGATCTGCTGCCCGGCCGGGAGGCGGCGTATGCCCTCTGTCTCAGTTCCTCGGCCGACCTTGCGTTGCGGCCGCTTGCCGAGAGATGGTTCCAGGCCGCGCCGCCGGTCGACATGGTATGGGAGTACCACCCGGCCCGGATCCCGGTGAAACCAGCCGTGGTGCAGGTGGGCGATCGCCGGTTCGATCCCTTGGACGTCACCGTGGTGATCGAACCCGACCACTCCACCGAGGAACTCGGCCTGACCGTCGGCCACCGCCGCTTCGGGTTGATGGACGAGGCTCTCCAACTCCAGGTCGTGTTCCGCCTGCTCGACGACCTTCTAGGGGAAGACGGGCTCGAGACCTGGGTGGGTTCGGTCGATGTGGTGCCTCACCGGCTTCCGTGGGGTATCCCGTTCGTCGACCTCGCCGGCGAGGTGGACCGGCTGGCGGGTTCGGCCACGGGCAAGCAATGGGAGTTGATGCCAAGGGACGACTACGAACTGGGCGAGTCGCAGGTGTTCATCAACCGGGCTCTTAAGCGCCTCCATTTCCTGGATATGGAGAACATCGTGATCTTGAGTATCGAGACCTCCACAGCGGACGATCCGCTGCTTCGGCAGGTGGAAGAGGACCTCGCTGCCGGCCTCCGCTCCGAAGGGGTGATATTCGCACACCAGGTCTTCGATGCCTTCACGGAGATCTACGCCTACGCCGCCCCGGGTACCGAGGAGACGCTTGCCGAACTCGAGGATCGCTGGCGACCGGTCGTCTACAACGTCGTCGTCGATCCGGATCCCGCCTGGGACACGTACGAAGACCTCCGCTAGGAGGGTGCTGAACAATGACGATTGCTCGGGCCCGCCGCCCGCCGACCCAGGCATTCTGCCGGCGGTTGGCAGGCCGCTGGTGGATTGCTCAGCACCCTCCTAGTCTCCAACACGCTGGATGGGCTTGGGAGACTCTGATGGAAAACAGATGGCGGGATACCGACGCAGCTGCATTCGATGGACCCCTCGGTGGCTGCGTATACGGGTCCAGGTTGCTGGGCTCCGACCCTTACCTCGTCCTGCACGGAGGAGGGAACACCTCGGTCAAGGGGCCGTTCGAGGACATCACCGGGCGGACCATCGACGCCCTGTACGTGAAGGGCTCCGGGTGGGACCTGGCAACCATCGAAGCGTCAGGATTCACACCTCTGCCACTCGACCGCCTGGCTGAACTGCTGGCGCTCGATCAACTGTCGGATCCCGACATGATGAGAGAGTTGTCAGCGGCCCGGCTCGACTCCGCAGCTCCCCAGCCGTCTGTCGAGACCCTGCTGCACGCCTTCCTCCCGTACCGGGCGGTCCAGCACAGCCATGCCGATGCCATCGTCACCCTCACCAACCTGGCCGACGGAGAGGCGCTGGTGAGGCAGGTCTTCGGCGACGCGGTAGGGGTCGTTCCTTACGTGATGCCGGGTTTCGACCTGGCCCGGGCGATCGTGGACATCTGGCGAGAACAGTACCGGGACGGGATGGTAGGTCTCGTGCTCCTCAACCACGGGCTGTTCACATTCGGATCCACGACCAAGGCCGCCTACACGCGCCATATCGGGCTCATCACCGAGGCGGAGAGTTGGCTCGAGGTGCATGCTCCCCGGACTGACCCGGACCGGGCGACCCTCCCTCCTGCCTGCTCGCTGGAACTGGCCGGCTTGCGTGGTCGGATCTCTGAAGCGGCCGGCAAACCGATGGTCATGGCCCGCCACACCGACCGGACCACTACGCGATTCGTGCGCCGCGCCGACCTGGAAAGCTTGGCGTCCCGGGGCCCGCTCACGCCCGACCACGTGATCAGGACCAAGCGCCTCCCCATGGTCGGAACCGACGTGGACGGGTACGTGGAAGGCTACCGGAGTTACTTCGAGGAGAATCGCCACCGTGGACGGACCGAACTGACCATGCTCGACCCAGCTCCCCGGGTGGTCGTGGATCCGGCCCTGGGTTTGCTGACGATCGGTGAAACCGCCAAGGCCTCCCGGATCGCGGCCGACATCTACCACCACACCATGACGGTAATCGAGCGCTCCGAGGATCACCTAGGGGGTTACGTGGCCCTGAGCGCCGGCGATCTATTCGAGGTCGAGTACTGGGATCTGGAGCAAGCCAAGCTCCGCCGGGCCGGCCGCGCACCGGAGTTCGCCGGGATGGTGGCGGTAGTGACGGGTGCCGCCTCCGGAATCGGGCGAGCCTGTGCAGGCCGACTCCTCTCCAGAGGATGCGCGGTGGCCGGATTCGATCTGGACCCCTCCGTAACCGACACGTTCGGTGGTCCGTCCTGGTTGGGCACCGCGGTCGACGTGACCGACTCGCAGGCTCAGCAGTCCGCGCTGGAGCGGACCGTCGAGCGGTTCGGCGGTGTCGACATCGTGGTGGCAGCGGCGGGGGTGTTCGGCCGGCCCGGCGTGATCGGAAGCCTCGACGAGGGGCAGTGGCGTTCGGTCATGGCGGTTAACTCGGATGCGGTAGCGAACCTGCTGGCGTCTGCGCACCCGCTGCTCGCCGTGTCACCGGTCGGGGGCAGAGTGGTGGTCATCGGCTCCAAGAACGTACCGGCGCCGGGCCGCGGCGCGGCCCCCTACTCCGCGTCGAAGGCCGCGGTGACCCAGTTGGCGAGGGTGGCGGCTCTCGAGTGGGCGTCTGATGGCATACGCGTGAACGTCGTTCATCCGGACGGGGTGTTCGATACGGGCCTCTGGAGCGAAGGACTCGTAGCGGAACGGGCAGCCGCGTACGGGATCACACCCCGGGAGTACAGGACCCGTAACCTGCTCTCGACCGAGGTGACTTCCGAACGTGTGGCCGGAGTCGTAACCGAGTTGTGCGGTGCGACCTTCGATGCGACCACAGGAGCGCAGATCCCCGTCGACGGCGGTAGCGACCGGGTGGTTTGAAGCACTCTCCTACCGGAGCAGGGCGATGATGATGGCGGTGGCAGCAACCACGAGACCGATGGTCCACCGTGTCTGCTCGTTGAAGCGCTTCTCGACGTAGGAGCGGAGTCCTTCGATGTCGGCGCGTACCTCGGCGATCTTGACTTCCACCTGCTCCTTGGTGATTGTGGTCATGGCTACCTTCCCGCTACCTTCCCAGATACTGAGCAGATTATATCACAACAAGGACAATCGGTAAGCCACGCTACCACCAGGGAATGTAGCTTGACTAGAACACTCCATCCAACGGGTACGCATGAGCTTGCGAGTAGGAGTGCTCCCGGCGGTAAGGTGCGGGAAGCTGACCCCGATAGGTGGAAGTTGGTCTACGGGCGTGCTGAACAGTGACGATTGCTCAGGCTTGCCCCCCGCCGACCCAGGAGTCATGTCGGCGTTTGGCAGGTCGCTGAAGAGACTTAGGAGGCGTTCGGATGGCAGAGAGAACCCCGGTTCTTAGGGTGGACCCGGACGAGTTTCCGGAGCGCGTGCTGGTGATGGGCGATCCGGCTCGGGCCGAGTTGGCCGCCGATCATCTCGACGGAGTCCGCCTGCTCGGCCGGTTTCGCGAGTACGTGACTTTCGGAGGCCGGCATGAGGGTATGGAGGTTGCGGTCTCGTCCCACGGGGTAGGCGCCCCGGGCGCCGCCATCACCTTTGAGGAACTCAGCCGGGCCGGCGCCAAGAGGATCATCCGAACCGGCACCTGCGGGGGACTGAAGGCCGAGGTGGAGGATGGGGATCTGGTGATCGTGACGGGCGCCATACGGGAGGACGGGGTGACGAGCGCCATGGTGCCACCGTCGTTTCCGGCGGCTGCTTCGGTGGATGTCGTCGCGGCTCTCCGGCGCGCGTGTGCCGGGGCGGGCAGGCAGGCGCACGAAGGGGTGGTACTCACCCACTCCCTGTTCTATCCGGGGGAGGTGCTAGGCGGGGACCTTGAACTCTGGCACCGGGCTGGAGCGGTGGCTGTCGAGATGGAGTGCGCCGCTCTCTTCGTCAGCGGAGCCCTCAACTCGCTGGAGACGGGGGCTGTGTTGGCGGTCGACGGAAACCCGCTGCACGGGGAGAAGGTCTACGATCCCCACCGGACTGTTGTCTACGAGGCGGTCGAGGCGATGATCGGCATTGGTCTTGATGCGCTCGTCGACGGTTGAACCCTCAGCCGGTCAAAGGGTGAGATAGACATGAGCGGTCTCTACGAGCGCCTTAGGGGGGCTTCCGAAGCCATCGCCCGGCTCACCGGCCGGGACCGCCATGACATCGTGATGGTGTTGGGCTCCGGGCTGGGCGGTTACCCCGACAAGTTTTCCGGCGCGGTGGCTGTCCCGTACACCGAGATCCCGGGATTCCCGATACCCGGTGCAGTTGGCCATGCGGGGACCGCCTATTCGGTGGAGTGCGGGGACAACCGGGTACTCATGCTCTCCGGGCGGGTCCATGCCTACGAGGGCTACCCGGCCGATGTGATCACGTTCGCGGTAAGGACGGCTGTCCTGGCCGGGTGCCGGACGGTCGTGCTCACCAATGCCTCTGGCGGATGTGGGGAAGACATCCAGCCGGGAGACTTGGTGGTAATCACGGATCACATCAACCTGGCCGGCATGAGTCCGCTCAGAGGCGACAACGACGAGCGGCTCGGTCCCCGCTTCCCGGACATGACAGATGTCTATACACCGGCCCTCCGGGATCAGGCCCACGCCGCGGCCTCCGAGGTCGGTGTGAACCTGCGCGAGGGTGTATACCTATGGTGGCACGGTCCGATGTTCGAGACCCCGGCAGAGATCAGGATGGCTATTGCGCTCGGTGCGTCGCTGGTCGGTATGTCGACCGTTCCCGAAGCTACGGCTGCCCGTCACATGGGCGCCGACGTACTGGCGATCTCGCTTTGCACCAACCGGGCGGCAGGTTTAGCAGGTCGGAAGATCACCGCAGAGGAGGTGATCGAAAGCGCCGATGAGGCTTCCGACCGATTCCAGGCGCTGTTCGATGCGCTGCTCCCGAGGTTGTAGGTGACTGCAACCAACCACCGGGATCCTGTCAACCGGACCGTCTCGTTGCTCACCGGCGAGGACATCAGCCGCTTCGCCCAGGGCCGCCACACCCGGCTCTACGATCGGCTCGGCTCCCATCCGCGTAACGGGGGCGCCTCCAGCGGCGCCTACTTCGCCACCTGGGCGCCTGAGGCCGAAGCTGTAACGGTCATCGGTGAGTTCAACGGATGGGATCCGGGCGTCGATCCCATGCGGCCCGTAGGAACCAGCGGGATCTGGGAAGGCTACGTTGCCGGCGCCCGGCGGGGGGATCTCTACAAGTACCGGATAGTGCCGACACGCGGAGGGCACCCGTTCGACAAGGCCGACCCTCTTGCGGGGTGGGCCGAGGGACGCCCGGGCACGGCATCCAGGGTGTGGAGCCCGTCCTACGAATGGGACGACGCCAGCTGGATGGCGGAACGTCAGTCCCGTATCTCGCTTGACGCTCCGGTAGCGATCTACGAGATACACCTCGGTTCCTGGCAACGAAGCCAGAACGGCCCCAGCCCCCGGCCCGGCTATCGGAATCTGGCCGAGACGCTTCCCGACTACGTGGCCGAACTCGGGTTCACCCATGTCGAGTTGATGCCGATCACCGAATACCCCTACGGGGCTTCCTGGGGATACCAGACCACCGGTTACTTCTGTCCGACATCACGCTACGGTGACCCCGAGGCTCTCATGTACCTCATCGATAGCCTGCACCAGCGGGGCATCGGGGTGATCCTCGACTGGGTTCCCTCGCATTTCGCCACCGATTCCCACGGCCTGCTCGCCTTCGACGGCTCTCACCTCTACGAGCACGCCGACCCGCGCCAGGGGATCCATCCCGACTGGGGATCGGCGATCTTCAACTACGGACGGCCCGAGGTCCGGAGCTTTCTCGTGTCGAGCGCCATGGCTTGGCTCGACCGGTACCACATCGACGGTCTCAGGGTGGATGCCGTGGCGTCGATGCTATACCTCGACTACTCGCGTCCCGCCGATCAGTGGATACCCAACGAACATGGAGGTAGGGAGAATCTGGCCGCGGTCCTCTTCCTTCGGGACCTGAACACGGCCGTGCGAGAGTCATTTCCCGATGTGCGGACCTTCGCCGAGGAATCCACTGCCTGGCCCGGAGTGACGCGTCCGGTCGTGGACGGAGGCCTGGGCTTCGGATACAAGTGGGACATGGGTTGGATGCACGACACCCTCACCTACCTGGAGCGCGATCCGATACACCGCTCTCACCATCACGACGAGCTGACCTTCAGGAGCATGTACGCAGGCGGCGAGAACTTCGTGCTGCCGCTCAGCCACGACGAGGTGGTCCACGGGAAGGGGTCGCTCCTGTCGAGGATGTGGGGTGATCCGTGGCAGTCCTTCGCCAACCTCCGCCTGCTCTACACCTACATGTTCACCGTTCCTGGCAAGAAGCTGCTCTTCATGGGCGGCGAACTGGCCCAGGACGATGAGTGGCGTCACACGGGGACGGTCGACTGGGATCTCCTCGACATCCCGGCCCATCGGGGTATCCGCGAACTGGTGTCGGCACTGGCCGACGCCTACCGAACCGAGCCGGCGTTGCACCGGGGCGATCACGATCCCGACGGGTTCGCCTGGGTCGACGCCGGGGATCGGCACCTGAGCATCATCTCCTACCTGCGATCCGATCCCTCGAGCGGTGCCGTGGTGCTCGTGGTGCTCAACTTCACACCGGTGGTGCGGCACGGATACTCCGTAGTCGTTCCGTGTCACGGATTCTGGCGCGAGTTGGTGAACAGTGATGGTCGGGAGTACGGAGGGACCGGAGTGGGGAACCTGGGAGGGGTGAGAGCCTCATCACCGCCCGATGATCCCTCCCAAGCCGTGCTGAGCCTCACCCTGCCTCCGCTCGGTGGCCTGGTGCTGGCGGGTCCGGGCAACTGAGGTACCCGCCTGAAGGAGGTCATCGCCGCCCGCGTCGCCCGGAACGGCCCGATTCCGTTCGAGAAGTTCATGCAGATGGCCCTGTACGATCCGGACGGCGGCTACTTCGCAACCGGCCCCCTCCGTTCCCATTCAAGTGGGGACTTCCTCACCAGCCCCGAGGTCAGTCCCCAGTTCGGCGCCACCCTGGCCCGCTATGTCGAGGTCGAGCATCGAAGGCTGGGAGCTCCGGACGGGTTCACCGTTGTAGAGGTGGGGGCCGGTTCGGGTTCCCTCCTCGAACCGCTCTTGGGGGAGCTGTCCTTCACGCCCCGCTCGCTGGCGGTCGAGGTATCGACTGCTGCTCGTGAGTCCATCCGTACCCGCCTTCCGCAGGTGGAGGTCGTCTGTCCCCGTCGACTGCCCGCCCGCCTGCACGGTGTGGTGATCGCAAACGAGTTGGTCGACAACCTGCCGATGGCGATCGCAGTGCGGAAGGGGAAGGACTGGACGGAGCGCTGGGTAGGCCACGAAGCCGGTGAACTGAGCCTTCTCGAGGTCCCCGTCCGACCGGAGGTCGCAGTCTGGCTGGATGCCTACGCCGGCGACACCCCTGAAGGCGGGGTGGTGGAGTGCCAGATCGAGGCTTCGGAATGGCTCGCCGGGTGGATAGACCGGGTCGTTTCGGGTTCGATCCTGGTGATCGACTACGGGGATACAGCGGAGGGTCTGCGGAATCGGCGCACGGAAGGGACGCTGCGCACTTACCGGTCCCATCATCTCGGTCCGCATCCGCTCGACGAACCTGGGGCGACCGACCTGACCGCCGATGTGAACTTCTCGGCACTGCTCGGTCTCGCTCGCGACCGGGGGATGGAGTGCGAGCTGCTGCGCCAGCGCGAACTCCTGGACCGGCTCGGACTGGGTGAACGGCTGCAGGAATCCCGACGGAGGGAGCTCGTGCTTGCCCGGACCGGTCACTGGCAGGACCGCCTCCGGACGCGCAGCAGGGTGAAGGAGATCGAGACCCTATTCCATCCACGCGGGCTCGGTGACTTCATGGTGCTGTCCGCGAGGCGCTGAGCAGCCTCGCCATCCGCTTCTCCGATACGTACGAGATTCGGTAGTATGAAGGGCCGTGAACAACCTCAAGACGGTAGCCCTGCTCAGTTTCATGAGCGCCCTCGTGTGGTGGCTCGGTCTGGTTCTGTTCGGCGGATCCCAGGGCATGATCATCGGGTTGCTCTTTGCAGCGCTCCTGAACCTCGGCGCGTACTTCTTCTCCGCCAAGATCGCCCTGTCGATGAGCCGGGCCCGTCCCGTCACGGAGCAGGAGTTGCCCCGGGTCCACGGCATGGTTCGGCGCCTGGCCGCCAAGGCGGACATGCCGGTGCCGTCGATCCATCTGATCGACTCCCCGCAGCCCAATGCCTTCGCTACGGGACGCAACCCGAAGCACGCTGCTGTGGCGGTGACCAGCGGGATCCTTCAGATCATGCGAGATGACGAGCTGGAGGGTGTCCTGGCCCATGAACTGTCCCATGTCCGCAATCGGGACATTCTGATCTCCTCGGTCGCGGCAATGCTGGCCGCGGCCCTCACCATCTTCGGCCGGATAGCCTTCTGGTTCGGAGGGGGACGGGACCGGAACAACCCTGCGGGCCTGGTGATCGCCCTTGCGGCTATGATCCTGGCGCCGATCGCGGGGATGATCATCAAGATGGCCATCTCCAGGGCCCGCGAGTACCAGGCCGACCTCTCCGGCGCCGAGATGACCGGCCAACCCTTGAGCCTGGCTCGGGCCCTTGACAAGATCGGCAGCGCCACCGGACGGATCCCGATGGAGGTGAACCCCGCAGTCAGCCAGCTGTTCATCGCCGATCCTCTCAAGGCCTTCGGTCGGAGGGGCGGTCGTGGAGGGCTGTTCTCAACCCATCCTCCGATCGAGGAGAGGATCAGGCGGTTGGAGGAAATGTATTACCACATCTGAGGTCGGCCCTGCCAGCCGCCACCGGGCCTGTATGGCCGAGACCCGATTAGAATCCCGCTTTTGACTCCGAGCCGCAGCGACTAGGATTCCGTGCGCTGCGCCCTCGGGATCAGCGAACACAGCCGGGATGCCCGAGCGGCCAAAGGGAGCAGACTGTAAATCTGCCGGTGGATGCCTACGGAGGTTCGAATCCTTCTCCCGGCACCATCAGGGCGGGCGGGTACGCCCGCCGGGGTACGCCCCCTTAGCTCAGCAGGCCAGAGCGCCTCCATGGTAAGGAGGAGGTCTCCGGTTCGAATCCGGAAGGGGGCTCGATCAGGGTGGGAGGGGCGCGAGGCCGAACCCACCTGACCGGGGCGGCGTAGCTCAGTCGGTAAGAGCGCTCGACTCATAATCGAGAGGTCGGCAGTTCAAGTCTGCCCGCCGCTACGAACGGTC
>JAPOQZ010000016.1 GCA_026710435.1 bacterium
CCGTATACACCGGCGGTTCGTTTCCGACGTCGAGCGGACCGCGGCAGGGTTCATACTGTCCGGAACCGGCCCGCACAGGGGATAGAAGGTCGCGTCCGTGACCCTCGGAGGTGGCGGCGGGGGTGGGATCCCAAGGGAAGAGGCACCTTCCGGCGGTTTTCGCGTTCTCGGGGTTCGGTGGGGTGGAGGTGTAGCCCGCTCTTATGTGACGAACTTCCGACTCGGGACACTAGCGGCTTGCTCCAATGTCGGCCTGGCCTTGTGGCCTGTCTGCCCAACCCGGGCACCCATATGACTCTCCTCAGCAGTGGCCACCGATGACTTTCAAGCCGGTCCATCGTTGTTCGTACATTGATATCATACTTAACACAGTCTTGATGTTATAGGCACACACCGTGTACGAAGGAGAAACAGCGGGCGGGCCCGGTGAGGGTGTCCGATGGGCAACGAGTAGCAAACAGTCAGGATCGCGGCACACGCTCGGCGATGCGGAGGATGTTGTCGGCGAGACGAGCGGAGGCAGCGTCGATCATCTTTCCGCGGTAGCGGGCGGCGCCCCGTCCCTCTGCGGCCGCGGCTTCCAGAGCCTTCAGCAGCCCCCGGGCGGCCTCCACCTCGTCCGGAGTGGGGGAGAACACGAGATTGGCGAGCGGGACCTGCCGGGGGTGTATGGCCCACTTTCCCTCGAAACCGAGCCCGGCTGCCTCCCGGGCCTCGGCCAAATACCCGTCGTCATCGTGGAAGTCGTCGTACGCCGAGTCGATAGGACGCAGCCCGTGTGCCCTGGCCGCCACCGCGATCATCGTCCTCGCCGCGTTCCACCGGTTTCCGACTCCGAGCCCCTCCCCGATGCTCAGGGTCCGTGCACCCATACTGGCCCCGAAGTCCCCGGCGCCGAAGTGGAGCGCCTCCAGGCGCGGATGCGAACTAGCGATTTCGTTGATGTAGGCAAGACCCCGGGCGGTCTCGATCAGCACTTCGAGGCCGATCGGTGTCGGAACCCGCTGAGCCTCCTCCAGTTCGTCCAGAAGGGCAGCAACCCGGATGACATCGTTGGGGCCGGTGACCTTGGGGACCATGAGAGTATCCACGAACCTACCTGCTCCCGTTACCACCGCTCGAACGTCTCCTACCATCCATGGCGTTTCGGTGTCGTTAATCCGAACCGTCACCGTCTGACCGTTGGCTTTCCAGTTCACCTCGCTCAGTCCGGTCGTAGCGGTGTCGCGGGCTGCTTCCTTGTCGTCGGGTGCCACTGCGTCCTCGAGGTCGATCATGACCTGATCGGCTCCAGAGCGGGCGGCCTTCGGGAACAGGGCGGGCCGGGAACCGGGCACCGACAGCATCGATCTCTGGACGCGGTTGGGGCGCATGCGAGGCTCACCTTCTCTAAGTGATTGCTACTCCGGTAATTCTAAGGAAGAGGACTCGGTGTCGAAGGAACGGACTCGCCGGCGGATGGGCAACGCTGATCTGGGCAGAGAGCTCCGCGACCAGAGCGGTCCCTAGCGTCCCCTAACAACGTTGTATATAATATGACTATGGAACTCACGACAACTCTCGCGCTTGCTGTACTCGGTTTTCTAGAAGTGCTGGCCTTCGTCTATCTCTGGCGCACCAACCGGCGCCTGGATGCTGTGACCCGGAAGCTCCAAGCCGAGATAGCCGGCACTCGAGCGGAGCTCGAGGAGAAATGCCGAGCCCTGAACCAGCGTATCGATGAGATGACCGAGGAAATGCGGAAGAGGATACGGGACGCCAACCAGCGCCTCGACGAAACGATTGAAACGCAGCGTCTACTCGAGGATCTCAACGACATCAATGATCGGGTTCAGTGCTTGCGAACCCCGGGTGGTATGTCCAAGAGGGTTCACCGAAGCGACCACCGGCCGTAGGCGTAGCCTTCCACGTAGCCCTGATTCGTCATGCTTCCAGGCGCACACACGGCAGCATGCCCCATCAACCACATCATTGCGACCGGGCCGGGCTTCACCCGACGGGTAGGTGGCGCCAGGCCCAGACCGGACCATCGAAGCGGCCTTGTCCTTGATCAGAAGATCACTTCCCTTCCCCGTTCGCCCGGCACAAACCACCGCATGAAGAGTCGGGACTGGGCATCCGCGGGTCGTGCCTTGCGGCGATCCCGGAAATCCTGACCCACCGGCTGCCACGATGGTGTTGTGGCCCGGGCAAGCGACGCGCCGGACGCCACGAGGAAGTACCCTCCGATCTAACCGAACCGAAGTGAGGAGACGTGGCCGAGCGCACCATCGAAAACCTGCTGCAGGAACACCGGACTTTCCCGCCTTCCCACAACTTCACCGCTCAGGCCAACGCCCAGCCCGGCCTCCACGAGGATGCGGCGGCCGACCCGGTGGCGTATTGGGAGGCGCACGCGCGCAACCGGATCACGTGGTTCAAGGAGCCCACCCTCTTGCTGGACGATTCGAACCCGCCGTTCTTCAAGTGGTTCTCGGACGGGGAGTTGAACGTAGCGTACAACTGTATCGACCGGCACATCGCGGCCGGTCGGGGTGACAAGGTGGCCTTCTACTGGGAGGGCGAGCCTGGCGACGAGCGGGTGCTCACCTACCAGGATCTCTATGACGAGGTATGCCGTTTCGCCAACGGACTCCGGTCCATCGGGGTGAAGAAGGGAGACCGGATCGCGGTCTACATGGGCATGGTCCCCGAGTTGGCCATCGCAATGCTCGCGTGCGCGCGTATCGGCGCCGCCCACAGCGTCATCTTCGGGGGGTTTTCTTCCGATGCCATCTACGACCGGGTGGAGGACGCAGGGGTTGAGGTGCTCATCACCTGCGACGGCGCGTGGCGGCGCGGTAGCGTGGTCGATCTAAAGGTGGCGGCCGACCGGGCGATGGACCGCACCGATCTTATCCGCCACTGCGTGGTGTTGCGCCGCACGGGCAACGAAGTGAACATGCAGGCGGGACGCGACGTCTGGTGGCATGACCTGGTGGAGGGTCAGGCGGCGGAGTGCCCGCCCGAGGTCATGAACGCCGAGGATCTGCTTTACATCCTCTACACGTCGGGCACTACGGGAAAGCCCAAGGGAATAATGCACACGACGGGCGGATACCTCGTCGGCGCCACAACCACCCACAGCTACGTGTTCGATGTCAAGCCCGACGAGGACGTGTGGTGGTGTGCGGCGGACATCGGGTGGGTCACTGGCCACACCTACATAGTGTACGGTCCTCTGGCCAATCAGACGACTTCCGTCATGTACGAGGGCACACCGGACTTCCCCGACAAGGACCGGCTGTGGTCCATCATCGCCAAGTACGGGGTAACCCAGCTCTACACGGCTCCGACTGCCATCCGGGCTTTCATGAAGTGGGGAGTCGAGTATCCCCAGCGCCACGACCTGTCTTCCTTGCGCTTGCTGGGGACGGTGGGAGAGCCCATCAACCCGGAAGCATGGATGTGGTACCACGAACACATCGGCGGGGAGACGTCGCCGGTCGTTGACACCTGGTGGCAGACAGAGACGGGGTCGATAATGATCTCGCCTCTACCGGGTATCACCACCACAAAACCGGGCAGCGCCACGAGACCTATGCCGGGGATCCAAGCCGACGTCGTTGACGAGAACGGGGTTCCTGTCGGCAGGGGAGGGGGTGGATACTTGGTGATCCGCAACTCCTGGCCGTCGATGCTGCGGTCCATCTGGGGCGATGACCAGCGCTATGTCGACACCTACTGGTCCCGCTTCGAGGGTCTCTACTTCCCCGGCGATGGGGCCAAACTGGATGAGGACGGCTACCTGTGGCTCCTGGGACGTGTCGACGACGTGATGCTCGTTTCGGGTCACAACATCTCGACGATGGAGGTCGAGTCGGCCCTCGTATCCCACCCTTCGGTGGCGGAGGCCGCGGTGGTGGGTCGCAGCGACCCGCTCACGGGCCAGGCGATAGCGGCCTTCGTGAGCCTGCGGGGTGGTTTCGAGGGGGACAGCGGGCTGATCAAGGCGCTGCGAGACCATGTTGCCAACTCCATCGGACCGATTGCCAAGCCCAAGAGCATCGTGTTCACCCCCGACGTCCCGAAGACCCGGTCAGGGAAGATAATGCGGCGTCTACTGAGGGATATCTCCGAGCAGCGGCAGTTGGGCGACGTGACCACCCTCGCAAACGCCGATATCGTGGCCGACATCGCCGAGATGGCGGCCGCCGCCCCCGCGGACGAGGACTGAGTTGACCGAGCATCCGGCCTAACCACGGGGAGTCTGTCTCTTCGCCGGTCGGCTCTGAAGGAGGGAATCATGCTGTTGACAGGTAAACGGTTAGTGATCACAGGCGTGCTCACGCACGGCTCGATCGCCTGGTATACGGCCAAGGTCGCCCAGGAGCAGGGTGCCGAGATCGTCCTGACCGGATTCGGGCGGGGGATGCGCCTCACCCGGCGGTCCGCAAAGCGCCTGCCTGAGCCTCCCGAAGTACTCGAACTCGACATCAACGATCAGGACCAGATGGACCAGTTGGTCGCGGAATTGGGAAGACGGTGGGGGAGTGTGGATGGGGCGGTGCATGCCATCGCGTATGCGCCCCCGGACGCGCTGGGGGGCAACTTCCTGACTACGCCTTCGGACAGCGCCGCGCTGGCTTTCACCACCTCTGCCTTCTCCTACAAGACCCTCGCTGTCGGTCTACTTCCGTTGTTGCAGGCAGCTGGTGGCGGGTCGCTGGTCACACTTGACTTCGACAACAGTACGCAGGCTTGGCCCGCCTACGACTGGATGGGGGTCTGCAAGGCGGCGCTGTCCTCGGTCACCCGCTACCTGGCCCGCGACCTGGGGTCCCACAACGTCCGGGTCAACGCGGTCTCCGCCGGTCCTCTGTCGACCGTGGCGGCCAAGGGTATCGCCGGCTTCGCTCGATTCCAGGATGTCTGGGACGAGCGGGCCCCTCTCACCTGGGATACGAGCGATCCCACTCCGGTCGCCAACATGATCTGCGTGATGCTCTCCGACTTCGCCACCAAGGTCACCGGGGAGGTGATTCATGTGGATGCCGGCTTCCACGCCATAGCCACGTCAGACCGCGTTCCCGAGTGAGCATTCCCCGCCCGTCACTCGCGGGATTCGAATTGAAGGTCTTGCTACCGGAACCGACACGAGTGCTGATTTCGTGTCTGGAGTCCGCCTGTGGCGGCTACGCGGGCGTATGTGTTCACGGACCAAGCTCAGTGTATTGACCACTGTATAAAGAGTGTTAGATGCAATCTCTATTGTATAGACCCTAGTATCTGTCCCATCCCTTTGGTAAGACTAGAAGGATGAAACACGAATCTGGGTCGACCGCCGACAGAGGCGCGGTGACTGTTACCAGCTACGACCAAGGGTTGGTGAATGACCCCGCTGGTTGTGACGCGACCGAGCGGATGAACGGGCTGGAGGAGTTGTTGGATCGCTTCGTGGCCGAAGAGACTTCACGCTCCCACGCAGGGGAGGCACTGGGTTGCCTGGAGCGGCTCATGGCGCGTGTGTCGTCCCACATGTGTGACCTCAGCCGCCGATTGGCGATCGAGAACCCTGATGCCGACATCGTCGATCTCCTGAAACACAACACGCGGCTGTCTGGACGCCAAGCCAAGAAGATCGTCAAAGTCGCTGAACGGCTGGAGGAAATGCCGAAGTTGGCGGGCAAGCTGGCCTGCGGGGACATCACTCTGGATCATGCTGCATCCGTGGTCAACGCGGCGGAATTGGTGGGTGCCGAGACGGTGGAACGCGATCCGGTGCTCCTGGAAGACGCCGCGCGCATGCGGCCCGACACGTTCGCGCGTAGAGCGCGGGCTTGGGCGAATCGCATCCTGCTCGAGGCCGGGGTCGACGTAGCGGCACGGCAACTGCGGGCCCGGGAGGCGAAACTGTGGACGGATCCCGCGAGTGGGATGGGGATGCTATTCGCCAAGGTGCCGGCTGCACGGTTCGCTCAGCTACAGCAGGTGGTGGATCGCCGTTACTTGGAGCTGTTGCGCCAGGACTCGGCCGACGGGCGAAACCCGGACGACGTCCGCAGCCCCAAGCAGCGACTCGCCGATGTCGTGTTCGGATTGCTGACCAAACTGGATCCGGCAACCGGGGATCCCCTCCCAGACTCTCAGGGCAGGGCTGGAAGCGCATCCACGCAGCTCGTAATCGTCGCTGACAAGGGCGTGGTCGACGGCACCGACCCTGGTGGACGGTGCGAGATCATCGGGGTCGGACCAGTCCCAAGGGGGACCCTGCGGACCCTGTCGCCTGACACGGAACTAGCCGGGATGATCTTCGGAGGGTCGGGCCGTCCCCTTTGGCTGGGACGTAATCGTCGCCTCGCCAACGCTCCCCAACGTTTGGCAGTGGCCGTCCGGGACGGGGGCTGCTTCCGATGTGGGGCGCCGATGCATCTCTGCGAACTTCACCATATCCGCGAATGGTACCGTGACGGCGGGCCTACGGACGTGGACAACCTGGTAGCGGTCTGTCGACGGCATCACCGATGGCTTGAAACCAACGACCTCGAAGTCCGGCCCGACGCCGATGGTGGTTACCAGGTCATGCCCAGAACCGGACCACCCCCGTGACTAGCCCTGATTATTCATCTCCCCAGCACACCGATTCGCATCAGGCCACTTCAACCTCGTCAATGCTAAGCAGACGCACCTCACCTTGGCTGTGAAGTCACCTCAAGAAGGATGCGAGGCTCTCCAATGGCTATAACCTCAGGTCAGGCGACCCGAAGCGCCATTGCCTAATCCCCTTCAAACCCCGACCATGAATGATCGGGGCTAAAGGCCAGACCCTGAGGGGTGTTGCGGTCCACTACGTTTCGTCCGTGGCCACGCGTCAGTCCGGGGTAGCCGAACGCAGGTGTTCCTGGTCAAAACCTCACTAGTCTGTTTCAGGCTGTGCCACACGGTCCAATAAGATACCTATAATGCCTGGTGACAGGTGGTTTTTCTCCCGGTAACCTGTCCCTTAGCGTTTCATCAGGAACCGTCTAGTATCACCAATTAAGACCTACCAGACGTGCTACCAGAAAGGGGAGAGTATGGGCAGACTAACAGCCGGACACGTCCGAACCGTCAAACAACCAGGCTCCTACGGTGACGGACGCGGCGGCTACGGACTCACCTTGTTGGTCCGACCAAGAGCCAGCGGAGGCGTCCGCAAGTCCTGGTCCCAGCGTATCCGAATCGGCGGGCGGACCACCAACATCGGCCTCGGACCGTATCCGGTGGTCGGGCTGGCGGAGGCCCGCAAGAAAGCGCTCGCCAACCGCAGGATGATCGAGCAGGGCATCGACCCGAGGCGTGGCCGCACACCGACCTTCGCCGAAGCCGCCGACCAAGTCATCGAGATGAACCGGAAAGGCTGGAAGCGGGGAGCGTCCACCGAAACCCGATGGCGGTCATCGTTCCGCAACTAC
>JAPOQZ010000015.1 GCA_026710435.1 bacterium
GCGAATGAGTTCACATCCCGCGCGCATATCGGCAAGCTTGTGTTGGATCGCCTGGAAACCGGCCAGCGGCCGCCCGAACTGGGATCGTTGCCGGGCATAGTCCACCGACACCTCCATGACTCGGTCCGCGATTCCGGAGAGTTCGGCAATGACGAGGACCCGAGCGCGATCCACTATTCGAGCATGGTCGGCTCTGGCCAGAACAGTTGCAGCGTCGGGATCGAACCTGAGCCGGCCGCGGCCCTGCCCGGGGTCTACTCCGGGCACCGGTTCGACAACACTGTCCGAACGGCCGAGGTCGACTACTCGTGACGCGCTCTCTCCCACCACCAGCGCATCCCTCGCTCCGTTTTCGATCCAGACCTCCACCGGCCCGCCATCAGCGGGAGGGGCGCCGATTGCAGGGAATCCACATCCCCAACGAGCGCTGGTTGACCATGCACCGGGGAGTCCGCCCATCACCAGTGGGCCCACGAGGGTCATCTTGAGGCGTGAAAGGGTCGGCATCAAACGGCGACCACCCACCCAGCCCACCACACAGAGTTGGTCGAGGTCGAGTCCCAGGCCTCCCATCTCCTCGGGAACGGCTAGCTCGGCGAGGCCGATCTCGTCCAACGCCGTGAGCAGGGTCGAGTCAGGAGTCTCTGAAGCAGCCGAATGGAGCAGTCGATCGATCGAGGCGAGATCAGCGAGTAGGTGATCGAGGGTGGACGCGACTTCTAGAGCCATGGAGCCATCCATCAGAGGCCCAGCAACTGGCGGGCGATCACATTGCGTTGGATCTCCGATGTACCGGAGTAGATGCTGACCGACCGAGATTCCAGGAGGTCGTGGATCCACCCGTCGTCGAGGCCCTCGTCGGACAGATGATCGAATGCTTTGGAGAAGATGTCCTGGTATACGTCGGCCAGGAACAGCTTGTCCACGGAACTCGAACCCGGAGCCAGCGTTCCGTTCTCCTGATGACCCAGGGTCCTCAACACCTGCGCTTCGAGTAGGTCGAGCTTCGATTCCAGGACCCCCAGCGCCGCGATGGCGTCTTCGATCTTGCCGAGCGCATCGAGGCGGTCGACGAGATCGACAAGCCGGCGTCGCAGACCGGTGGTCCGTTCCAGTACGAACAGACCGCGCTCGTAGGCCATCGCCTCCATGGCCACGTCCCAGCCATTGCCTAGCCCGCCGAGGACGTTCTCCAGAGGCACTTCGACCCCGTCGAAGAAGACCTCGCTGAAGTGGGGCTCACCGAGCATCTGCAACAGGGGCCGAACCGTCACACCCGGCGATCCCATGTCGACGATGAGGACAGACAAACCGGAGTGCCTCACCCCTTCGGGGTCGGTCCGCACGAGCATGGCATTCCACTTCGACAGTTCCGCGCGACTGGTCCAGACCTTCTGGCCGTCGACCACGAGAACGTCGCCGGAGACCTGCGCCCTCGTGCGGACTGCGGCGAGGTCCGAACCGGCGTCTGGTTCGGAGAAACCCTGGCACCAGATCTCGCCGGCGTCGAGCATGCCGGGGAGAAATCGAGCCTTCTGCTCCTGAGTACCGCGGCTGAGAATCGTGGGCCCCCAGGTATAGAGAGCAAGGCGGTTGATGAGTTGAGGCATGCTGGTTGTGGCGAGTTCCTGGCACAGCACGGCCTCCGCTGATAGACCCATCCCTCCGCCACCGAATTCGGTTGGCCATGAGAGTCCGATGAAGCCTGCCCGGTGCAGTTGGCGCTGCCACTCGATGAGTGCCGCCATGCGGGCTTCGTATTCCAAAGGCTGTGGGCCGGGGTCGTTCTTCTCGAACCACTGCCGAAGGCCCAGCCTGAGATCGTCTGACTCACTCCCGACTCTCAATGTCGGTGGCACGACGATGCCAGGGACGATACGGCTGAACGGGGCTTGCATTACCCCGAATAATATCCCACATGTTATAACCAGCCTTCCGCCACCGGCAGTGGCGACGAAACAGGAAAGGTCGACTCGTCATGAGGAGCAATGTTCGCCGCGCGCTCGTCACCGGGGCCGCGCGAGGCGTCGGACACGCAACCTCCCTGTCACTGGCTGACCGAGGCTACGAGGTTGTGGGCGTCGACATCCGCGGACAGCGTTCGAACGGAGCTACGGCCACGATCAGCGCCGACCTGAGCGATCCGTCGGACTGCGACCGGGTGATCGCTGAGGCCGGGAGGATCGACATCCTCGTGACTGCTCACGGCTTGCTCGAGCCGCGGTCGATCGAGGACACAACTGTGAAAGACTTCGATCGAGCAGTGAGTGTGAACCTTCGTTCTGTGTTCCTTCTGTGTCAAGGGACCGCACCATCGATGGCCGCGGAGGGATGGGGCCGCATCGTCAACTTCTCCAGCGTCGTCGCCCGGACGGGGGGGTTGTCGTCCGCGCCCTACGCCGCCGCGAAGGCCGGCGTTATCGCTCTCACGAAGTCATTCGCTACGGCGTACTCGAACAGGGGCGTCACCTGCAATGCCGTGGCGCCCGCGGCCATCGACACCGAGCTCAACGCATTCCTCGACGAAGCGGGGCGGCAGAGGATCATCGATCAGCTGCCGGTCGGTCGGTTCTCGATACCCGAGGAATTTGCGGCGCTCGTCGTGTATCTCGTCGGAGACGACGCCGGATACATCACCGGTGCAACCATCGATATGAACGGCGGATGGGTGATGACGTGATGCAGGTTCGGAGGACTCCCGTGATGCGACAGCACCTGCGACATAGCGGGATCGTCCACGTCCGCCGGTACCATGCGTGAGATGGAGAAACACTCGACGGCAGCCGAACGAGGGGAGCAACTTGCCCGCCACCTCCATGCCAACCCCGAGACGGGGCTCGCCGAGGTCGATGCTTCGGAACGCTGCGTACGCCTCCTGAGTGACAGTGGATTCGGCGTCCAACGCGGTATAGCTTCGCTCGACACCTCCTTCGTCGCTGAAAAAACGCTCGGTGGGGACGGTCCGACGGTCGGGCTCGTGGTCGAATACGACGCGCTCCCCGAAGTCGGACACGGTTGTGGACACAACCTGATCTGCGGCGGAGTCATGGAAGCAGCGCTGGCACTGGCCGATCGTTCTGGTCTGCGGGGCACTCTCAGAGTGATCGGCACTCCCGCCGAGGAGCTCTTCGCGGGCAAGGCACCCATGCTCGAGGCAGGCGCCTTCGACGGCGTCGACGCTGCATTCACCTATCACCCGTCTGACGTGGTCGCCGTGTTCGGGACGCTGAACGGCGCTGCTCTGTTCGAATTGGCCTTTCGAGGACAAGCGTCACACGCGGCCAGCCGACCCTGGGACGGCCGGAGCGCTCTCGATGGAGCGACTCTCGCGGCACATGCTCTCGCTATGGAACGCCAGTATCAACGTGACGGCTGCCGGATCCACGCAAAAGTGGAGTCTGTGTCCGGAAGCCACAACATCCTGCCGGATATGACGACCCTCAGGGTGAACGTTCGGGCTCCGGAAGACGATCTCCTCCAACATCTCGTCGAGAGCGTGCAGCGAATTGCCGAGGGATCGGCCCACGCCACAGCGACCGCGGTCAGCGTGAGCCTCCTGAGCAAAGCGCGTCCCTATCTCATGCATGAGGGGCTCGCTCGACTCGCCTGGGATGTTCTGGGTATCCCTACCGGCACTACCTACGACATCACAGGCTCCAGTGATCTTGGTGACGTCAGCCAGGCGGTTCCGACGGTGTGCGTGACCGAAGTCGGTTGGTCACCCGTGACATGGCACTCGCGCGAACTGCACGCCGCCGCCGGTTCAGAAGGCGCGGTCGCGTCGATGCATCGGGCCGCAGGTGTCTTGACGAGGATGGTCGAGCGGTTCGTGGCGTCTCCGCACAAGTGGCTGACGGACCCCACGCCCGGTTGATGTTGCCGGGAGACCAACGAGGAACGCGTGCCTGTGGATAGTCAACACGAGAACGAGCGAGATCGGACGTGGGTATCGGCGTCCGGGGTCGAGCTGGAACCGGTCTACCGCCCGCATCATGTTGCTGATGGGCAGCGTCTCGCTGCCGGGTCGCTGCCTGGATCAGCTCCCTTTCTGCGTGGCGCGTACCCCGAAATGTACCGCGCCAAGGACTGGCGGATCTTCCAGCTGAGTGGATACGGCGACCCCTCCGACATGAACAAGCGAATCCGCTTCCTGTTGGATGCCGGGGAGACAGGCGTGATCGTCAAGCACGATCGGATGACGGACGACCACCTCTATGACGTCGACCATCCGGACATCGTCGAGCGTCGAGAAGACGTCGGCTTGTCGGGCACGGTCACGGTCGGGCTCAGGGACTACGAGACCATCATGGATGGAATCCCGCTCGAGTCAATCTACGTCAAGCCGGGCGGAGGGGTTCCTCAGAGCGCCCCGTACACACTGGCGTGCTACTGGTCCACAGCCGGCCGTCGTGGGATCCCGCTCGAGAAGTTGAGTGGCACCGGCCAGAGCGACTTCTTCCTCACGTACATCGGATGCCCACCCAAGGAACAGATCCCTCCATCTGCTGCGATGCGGCTCAACCTGGACATCATCGATTGGTGCATGGAACGGATGCCTCGTTGGGTGCCGGTCTCGATTGCCGGATACAACGGGGCGGACTCGGGGCTCAACGCCTGGCAAGAGCTCGGGGCCGTCTTCGCCAATGCAATCGAGTACCTCGAGGCGGTGTCTGATCGGGTGGACGGCAACTACGACAACTTTGCTCGGATGATCGGCGGCGTGAACTTCCGCACCTCCATGGATCTCTTCGAGGATGCAGCGAAGCTGAGAACGGCGCGGAAGATGTGGCACGACCTGCTGACCGACCGGTACGGCGTCACGGACGAACGGGCTCTTCGCCTCCGCATCCACGTCGTGACGGCCGGCAGCAACATGGCCTACCAGGAACCACTCAACAACATCGTGAGAGGGACGGTGATGGCTTTGGCAGCCGCGCTGGGCGGCACCCAATCGCTGGGGGTCTCGGGCTATGACGAGGCCATGTCCATCCCCTCTGACCACGCGCACTTGATGTCGATACGGATCCAGCAGATCCTCCAGGAGGAGACGAACATCAACGCGGTAGCCGATCCACTCGGGGGGTCCTTCTACATCGAGCACCTCAGCCAAGAACTCGAAAGGCGGGCGCTCGCGTTCATGAGCGAGATCGAGAAGGAGGGGGGGTTTCTCTCAGTGATCGATAGTGGCTGGCTCCTAGACCGGGCTGCTCGCGGTCAGGTCGAGGAGATGGCAGCAATCGAGAACGGCGGCAAGCGAATCGTCGGCACCAACATACATCGTGCACGTGAAGAACTGATGCCAGTAGATGGTTTCGAAGGTCGCTCGGGGGAGGACACCTGGGAGAGGGCCATGCAACGCCTTGCCTCGTTGCGACGGGAGCGACACGGACGAGAAGCGACCCGGAGGCTCCGGGATCTCGAAGCGGCGTGCCGGACAACCGAGAACGTCATCCCCAGGGTCATGCAGGCAGTGCAAGCCGACGCAACCATCGGAGAGATAGGGGACGTATTCCGGAGCGCCTTCGGTGTCTGGGAAGTCCCGATGCGGTTCTGAGCGGTATGACGCACGCCAGGATCCTGATCGCAAAGACGAGCCTCGATGGGCATTGGCGAGGAGTCATGGTCGTTGCCCGAGCACTAAGGGACGCCGGATTCGATGTGGTGCTCGGGGGAATGCTTCGAGCCGGCGATATCGCTCGGATGGCCGGTGACGAAGACGTACAGATCATCGGTCTCAACGTGGGGGGAAGGATCGAGGTCGTGCATCGAATACTGGACACGCTGGACGAAGAGGGACTCGGGGACATCCCGGTCTTGGTGGGAGGAACCATCCCGCCACAAGCGATCGACGATCTCGCCTCCCGCGGTGTCTCGGTTCATCCCCCTGGAAGCCCGCTGACGGAGATCGTTGACGCAGCGAACCGGCTCCTCGGCAGGGTCGGGTGACAGTCCGGATGGCGGACGGGCTGCCTTCCGGCTACTTCACCAGTCGTCTGAGACGCGCGACGCTCGGTGACGTCTTGGAACGCAGGGCTCTTCGCGACAGCGACTCGCCGGCCGTCGTCGTTCACACAGGTGATCAGGGGCGCCTCGGCCTCACCTACGGGCAGTTGGACGGTCTTGCCAATCGGATGGGCCGAGCAATCCGGCGGCAGGGCGTCGGGAATCGAGACGCCGTGGCGATGATGGCCGGCAACGGACTCGACCACATCGTGACCTACTACGCCGCTCTCAAGATCGGCGCTGTCTTCACAACTCTCAACCCGAATCTGACCGAGGTCGAGACGACGCGACAACTCTCAAGCGCTCGACCGCGCTTGATTGTCGCCGAAGAACGATTGACAAGAAGGCTCACCGGCTCTGTCGAGTCGATCATCCCTACGAGGACGGCGAGTGACAGCGTGATTCCGGGGAGCGAACTGGCGGTCATGCTGCAGGAAGAGGAGCCCCTCCCGGACGACTGGCGTGTCAGCGAGCACGATCTCGCAATGATCATCTACACATCAGGAACGGAGAGCGAGCCAAAGGGCGTTCGCATACCCCATCGCAACTTCTTGATCGCAACATCTCCCGCGTGGACAGGAGAACGGTATGTCGAGCATGATGATCGGTTCTTGCTTCTGGCCCCGATGCACACGATGGCCGGTGTTGGCACTGTTACCAACCTGATTTCGGTGGGAGCCACTGTCGTGCTCGCCAGGAACACGAAGCCGGCGCACTCCCTTGAACTGATTGAGTCAGAGCGGATCACCAACATGTCGCAGACGCCGACCTTCTATGTTCGGCTGACCGAACACAAAGACTTCGCGCGAGCGGACATTTCATCCCTCCGGCAAGCCCACACCTATGGCGGTGCAATCCCTCTTCACGTCACCGACGCGATGTCATCCCGTGTCTCGAGACTGAGTTGGGCAACGTACTGGGGGCAAACAGAGTTGAGCCAACTCGGCGCGATCGGCTACTACCGCAGCCCAGCCGAGATTCCCGGGCATGATCAGCGGTGGATCGGTCGCGCTGTGCCACAAGTAGAGGTCCGGGTGGTTGACGAAACTGATCGACCGACCGAGATCGGCGAGTTGATTTGCCGGTCCCCGGCCGTCATGGAGGGCTACCACGGCCGACCTGACCTGACTGCTGCGGTCACGAGAGGCGGTTGGTTGCGAACTGGCGACATCGTCCGAATCGACCAACGCATGAACCTCTTTTTCCATGACCGCAAGAAGGATGTCATCAAGTCCGGCGGATTGAATGTCTCTTCGCTGGAGGTCGAGGGCGTTCTCTTGAGGATGCCGGGCGTCCGGGAAGTGGCAGTGGTTGGCACTCCCGACCCTGTGTGGTCGGAAGCTGTCACCGCCTTCATCGTGCGGGAGGACGGCAAACTCACGGATGAGAGCGAGCTAATGGCCTCCGCGCGACGGGAACTCGCGGCATACAAACTGCCGAAGCGCATTCACTACCTGCCGGCGCTTCCAAGGGATACGCAGGGCAAGGTACTGAAGAGGCAGCTACGCGAGCTGGTAGTGGATTAGCCCCGATTTTCCATGCGGGGGTTGGACTGGGCGAACAGAGGTGCGGGTTATGAGCTTCTGACCAGGCACTACGGGTGTTTCGACAGTCTCGTCTCGGCCCGGCGGGACCTTCACCCGTCGGGTGTAACCCGTCCGGTCTTGATCATGTGGTTGATTGGGCATGCTGCCGCGGGTGTGTCCGGAAACATGAAGAATCAGGGCTAGAGACGTGTAACCATCCACCTCTCCATGAACACAGCCACGACGAGCCGGGGTCAAGGTCGACATCTGTCGAATCGCTACGCCGGACGTCCTACCGGCAGCGGCTCATAGTGAGTCGAGCGAGACAAGATCCCCACCTTTCTCTACGCTCCGGTGCACTGCTACGGCGATCTTGGTGACTTCAAGACCGTCCTTCCCCGATGGGTAGGCGCCACTCAGAGATTCCAAGTCGGCGACTCCGCGCTCGAGCATGGCCACGTTGGTGACGAAGCTCTCGATGGAGTCGATGGCATACCCCGAATATCGCGGGACACCGGCTTCGGTGCTCTCCTTGAAGAGACCCAGGTTGGGAGTCAGCATCGAAGCAGGCGCACCGGGGATGCTGCTCACAAGACCGCGCGCTCCACGATCCTGACTGTCGACTGTCATCCATCCGTCGGATCCGACCACCTTGATCCCCTGGTTGACGATCGCCTCGTTGCCGGCGGGTATATGCCAAGCGGAATCGACCGTGAAGCTGACGCCACCCGGAAAAATGATCTTCGCTTGGATCGAGTCGTACGTGTCGAGCCCGAGTGATTTCAGTCGCTGAGCAATTCCGGTGGCAGAGACGGCTAGAGCGTCCTGGCCGACCAGCCAGCGAATGAGGTCGAAGTAGTGAACGCCGACGAACCATGCCGGCGACGAGTTGGATGCCCACGATGGGAGCCAGTCCATTGGAACTTCGATGCGGTCCTCCATCCAGGCATAGCCGTACTGGATGTCACCGATACCCCCGGAGTCGACGATCCGCTTGAGTTCAGCGTGATACACGTCATGGCGTTTCATGAAATCCACCTGGAGCATCACACCGGATTCAGCGGCGGCGGCGACCATCTCCCTGCACCCATCGACATCCGTGTCCATCGGCTTCTCCACCAGCACATGGATACCTCGCTCAAGGCATGCCACGGCCATGTCTCGATGGAGGTGGTCGGGGGTGGCGATGGTCACGGCGTCCGGCGATGCCATGTCGAGCAAGTCGTTGAAGTCGGCGAAGACGTCGATGTTGTACTCAGCCGCTCGAGCACCGCGCAACTCACTGTTGATATCCGCGAGGCCCACGTACTCGATGTCTCCGAGCCTGGCTCGCTGAGTCAGCGCCCGAATGTGCATCTCGCCGAAGATGCCCCCACCAATCGTGCCGACTCGGTGCGCCATCCGATTTCCCTCCCTGCCGATGCTGTAACTACGTGGATGTACCGCTTCCAAGGTGGATATCGCGCTTCCAAGTGTGTCTGTTATCGTCACCCGGGCGGCTGACTTGGGATCCGGTGCGGAGGGATTCTACAGGCAGTCTACCCAAGAACCTCAAGGCTACCGAGGAAAGGCACGTATGATCAGAATCAGACTCCTGGTGCTCGTTTTCGCCCTGGCGCTCGTAGCGGCTGCATGCGGCGACGGCGACAGCGAAGAGACGATCGCGACGACTCAAGCGCCCGCGACCACCGCAACAACGGCGGCGCAGACCACCACGACGGCGGCGCAGACCACGACCACGGCGGCGCAGACCACGACCACGGAAGCACCTGTGGTCGGTCTTGCTCCGGGGAACTACCAGTTCGGTTTCACGGCTGTCACATCAGGCCCGGTCGCCTTCGCGGGTGTTCCCCATGTCCAGGGTCTCCAGCTCGCCGAGCGTGAGATCAACGAGAGTGGGTTCCTCGGCGACGGTGTGACCATCGAGTTCCTCGTTGAGGACGCCGGGGGAGACCAGGCGGCCGCCATCGCCATCAACGACGCGTACATCGCCAACGACGACGTCCTCGCTCTGGTCTGCTGTGCCCTGTCGAGTGTTGCCGGAGCGATCCAGCCCAACATCGTGGAAGCTGGCCTCGCCTGGGTGGATCACGCTGCGATTGCCCCGACGATCACCGATCCGGACAATGCGTTCAGGTCATTCCCGCTGTCTCAGCCGAGCACGGCCGCAATCGCGGAGGCCGCTGTGGCCGCTTTCGCTCCCGAGAACGCAGCCGTAGTCGTGACTGCAGACAATGACGGACTCGTGAGCGACAGGGATGCGACCCTCGGAGTACTCGATAGTTCCGGAATTGAAGTCCTGGGCGTGATCGACACGTTCGCTGATGACACGGACATGAGCGGTGCCGCGACCGAAGTGATCTCCTTGGGTCCCGACGTCATCTTCCTCGCTCAGTTGGGTAACACCGAGGTCCTCATGGTGCAGGAACTCCGTGATCGTGGTTATGCCGGTCCGATCATCGGAAACCTCGCGATAGCGACGGCGGAGACGTGGGAACAGGCCGGGGACACCCTTCTGGGTACCGCGCTGCCAATCGCCTTCTTCGCCGGGAAGGACGTTCCGCTGGTTCAGGACTTCGCAACCAAGTACGAAGCCGAGTACGACACCATGCCGGACATCTTCGCGGCGCAGGGTTGGCAGGTCGCTTGGTTCATGGCGGAAGCGCTCAAGAATGGGGGCGAAGGTACTCGAGAGGCCGTGTTGGAAGGTGTCCGACAGATCCAAACCATGGAGACCGTCTTTGGCACGCTCACTTGGGATGCCCGCGGCGAAGCCACCATTGACGCCTGGACGTTCGTGCAATGGAGTCCGGACGGCGAACTCGTCATCTGGGACGGCTCAGCGGACGGATTGCTCCCGAACATCAATCAGTAGGAGCCTCCGGCAACGGGTGCTCCTAGACCTTAGGATCTGGTGCCGCCACACAATCGGGCGGCACCAGATCTTGCTTGAGTCAGGAGTGGTTTCCGCGCGATGACGCTGTTCCTGCAACAGACGATCAATGGCCTGGCCGTAGGTTCCTCCTATGCCATCTTCTCGATGGGCTTCGGCCTGGTCTTCGCCACCATGGGAATACTCAATGTCGCTCACGGGACCTACGCGACATGGGGGGCGATCCTCGCGCTCGCCGCGTTCGACAGTCTGGGAGTCGGCCTCGTGCCGGCGATCGCAATCGGGATGGCAGGCGGCGGCCTGATTGGCGTGCTGGTCGATCAACTGGGATTCGAGCCGATTCGCCGGCGTGGAGGTGGCTTGCTCGGCCCGATCATCACCAGCATCGGCTTCTGGATCATCCTCGGTCAACTCGCGATCATTGCTACCGGCGCCCGGATCAAGACCTTTCCTCGAGAAGCACTTCCTCGCGGCTTCATCAGGGTCGCCGATCTGGTGATCCCGTATCACCAGATCATCACCTTCGTAGTTGCCTTGGTACTTCTCTTGATCCTCTACCTGTTCATCATGAGGACGAACGCCGGGGCGCAAATGCGAGCAGTTGGCTGGGATCCCGACTCCGCCAAGATTTCTGGGGTGAATCCGCGACGTGTGGTGATCGTCATATCCTTTATCGCCGCCGGGACTGCCGCGATCGCCGGGATCCTGAGCTCGATATCCACGAACAACGTGAGCTTCACGGTAGGCGAAGGGCTCCTTCTCAAGGGATTCGCGGCGGTGATCATCGGTGGATTCGGGGACCTGAGAGGTGCGTACCTCGGTGGGATTCTCATCGGACTGGCCGAGGTTCTCGGAGCCCAGTACATCAGTAACTCGTTTCGCGACTTCATCACCTTCGGGCTCCTCATCATCGTCCTCCTGGTTCGACCGAAGGGCCTGATGGGCGACCGCATCGTGGGCCTCAGGGCCTGATGGCGTTCCTGGGCCAGTACGCGTCCACGGTCGAGTTCTCGATCGCCTACGCGCTCTTCGCCATCGCCACTTATGCAGCGCTCCGAGGCGGGATCCTCAGCCTCGCCGGCACCCCGATGGCAGCGGTCACGGGATTCGTTAGCCTCGCTCTCGTGGAGGGCCACAACCTCCCTATCGAATTGGTACTCGTCGTGGGAGTTGTGGTCGGCCTTCTGTCGGGCCTCCTGGTGAGTATCCCCCTGGTGAAGCTTGAGAGCCATTGGGTGGCGCTGGCAACGATCGCGCTCGTGTTGATGGCCCGGGTGGTCGTGCTGAATCTCGACTCAGTCACGGGTGGCGTAGACGGCGCTCCGATTACACGGCTCGTCGAGCCATGGCATCTCTTCACCACCCTGGGCGCGGTGATGTGGGTGATGGCCCGCCACAGGAGGTCGCGGCTCGGACTTGCCGCCGAAGCTGTCCGCAGCCACCCTGACGTCGCCGCCTCGCTCGCAATCGATGTTCACGGCACACGTCGATCCTTGTGGATGTTGAGTGGCGCGATCGCAGGATTGGCAGGGGTCATCTACGCAAGTCTCGTGCAATTCCTGTCGCCCGACACCTTCTATGTGAACATTGCCTTTGTGATGCTCGCCGCGGTGGTCTTGGGAGGCAACCGCCACTGGTTCGGGGGGATTGTCGGAGCATTCGTCTTCACGATCCTTCCTGAAGCGCTCCGTCGGTTCCTCACCCAGGGCGAGACCATCGTGAACGGCGTGCTCTTGATCCTCATCATGATCTACCTCCCGCGCGGCCTGATCGATCCCACGCGCAAGGTACGAAGGGAGCTCAAGAGTCAGGCGACCAACATCCACTCCAGCCATGGCGAGTCGTCAGTGGAGGGAGGGGAAGGAGGGGAGTCCGACCTGTGGAGTGTCAACCTGACGGGTCGCACGGCGCCAGAATTCGATCCGGCACAGGATCGGCCTACTGCTCTGAGCGTGGAGGGCGTACGCAAGACGTACGGCGGCTTGGTGGCGATCAGCGACCTCACCTTCACCGTTCCGGTGGGGTCCGTGTTCGGGATCGTAGGACCGAACGGGGCTGGGAAATCGACCTTGCTCTCGGTCGTCGGTGGGGGAGACGAACCGGATCGCGGCAAGGTCCGGTTTCTCGGACGAGACATGACGGGATGGAGACAAACCGACATCGCTCGCGAGGGGGTGGCGCGTACCTACCAGACCGTGCAGTTGTTCGAGGATCTGACGGTATTGGAGAACATCATGGTCGGCTTCGAACGCGAACGTATGACCAACTTCTGGGATCCCGTGTTCATGACGCCTCGTGACCGGCGCGAACGCGCGGAGTTGGCCGAGCGGGCGAGAGCCCTGATGGATCTGGTCGGCGTGATCGGTCAACCCGAGCAGTATGCCGCCACCCTGTCCTACGCGAACCAGCGCAGGGTCGAAATCGCTCGGGCTCTGGCGATGGAGCCATCCGTCCTGCTGCTGGATGAGCCGACGGCGGGCATGCACAAGCTCGGTTCGCAGGCAATCGGCGAGTTGATGCTCAGCCTGACCGACCGAGGCGTCACGGTGGTCGTCATCGAGCACAACCTCGAGCTCGTACTCAACTACTGCGAACGAGCAATCGTGATGGACTTTGGCAAGTTGTTGGCAGAGGGTACGCCGGCCGCCTGCCTGTCCGACCCAACGGTGATCGAGGCATACTTCGGAAGGAAGGCTGATGCTGTGCGTATCGAATCTCTCGTCAAGCTACGGCAACATAAGGGCAGTCAACAACGTTGACCTACGAGTCGACCGAGGGGCGATGGTGGCCCTCATCGGCTCGAACGGGTCGGGCAAGTCCACGACGCTGAAGACGATCGCCGGCATGCACAGTCCGGACAGTGGGACCGTGAAGTTCGGGGATCGTGAGATCACCGGCTGGCCGACTCACCGACTCGTACATCATGGACTCGCATTCCTGATGGAACGACCTACCTCCGTGGTTGCGCCACTCACCGTCGAGGAGAACCTGGCACTGGGTTCCGCTGCGAGACGTTCCAACCTCCCAGAGATGCTCGCCCGAGTCTTCGAACTGTTCCCGCGCCTCAAGGAACGGCGCCGACAATACGCGGGGACTCTCAGCGGTGGCGAGCAGCAGATGGTCGCGATCGGGCGAGTCTTGATCACAGACCCGGAGTTGCTGCTCATAGACAGTCCAACGATCGGGCTCGCTCCGGCCATTGTGGACGAGGTCTATGCCTCGATCACACGCCTGCACTCCGAGGGACTCTCGATCCTCTTCATCGAACAGAACGCCGAACTCGCACTGGCAATCTCCGACCACACCTATCTACTCCACAGAGGCTCGATCGCAATCGAGGGTCCGTCGGCGAGGCTGCGGAACTCGCAGGAGATCGTCGACGCGTACCTGGCGTGACTGTAAGGCATCTGTCGTGGTGTGACCCGGGAAGAAGCTAGGTTGTGTCTTCCGTGGTCACGCTGAAGTTCTACCTGGTTCATCAGGAGCGGGTTGTGAGGAGAAGGTGATGGAGTTATACCCCGCCATAGATGTGTTGGATCGGAAGGTGGTCCGCCTGCTCCACGGCGACTTCGGGGCTTCAACTACCTATGGTCACTCGGTCGGGGACCAGTTGGCGGCCTGGAGGCAAGCAGGTGCGCGGTGGGTGCATGTGATAGATCTGGACGGCGCCCGAACCGGGAGTCCCGATACCGGACTATGGCGAAAGGTTGTTGGACGGGGTGTGTCGGTGCAGTTGGGTGGTGGCATTCGAGGAGTTGGCGATGTCGAGGCGGCGCTGGCCAGAGGGGTTACGCGAGTGATCATGGGCACCAGCGCGGTGTGGTCCCCAGGGGTGCTCGCGAAGGCGATCGCCAGAAGCTCTCCGGATCGCGTGGTTGCAGCGGTCGACGTGCGCGATGGGCGGGCCGGGGGAGCGGGGTGGTTGGATGACGGTCGCGATCTGGTCAGTGTTGTGGAGGGTGTCAGGGAGGTCGGCGTGAAGACTCTCCTCGTGACCGCGATCAGCCGGGACGGCGCCATGACGGGTCCGGACCTCGACCTGCTCGACCGGGTCCGCGGCCTGGCTCCGGATGCGGAGATCCTGGCTGCGGGCGGGATAGCGTCCATGGGCGACCTCCGCCTCCTGGCGTCCGTGGGTGTGGACGGCGCAGTGATCGGACGGGCACTGTATGAGGGTGGCATCCAACTCGGGGAGGCCCTCGACGAGTTCGGCGGGTAGTCGACGCCCCTCAGCCGACCGCTGGCGCCAGCGTATCCCTGATGAGCATCTGGACCACGGCCTTCATCGCCTCTTGCTCCGTGGCGCCGCCTTCCAACGCTTCCCGGTAGACAGCGATCTGGTGGTCGGCCGACGTGCCTCGCTGGCAGATCGTGCGGATGTGTTCTACCTCTGACACGTATCCCATCGCCTCGGCGTCGGGCCTCACCAACTCGATGAGTTCCTCCACCAGGTCGGAGAAGGGCACCAGGGTTCCCTTCCCGAAATCGATCAACTGGTCACGGACCCCGTAGCGCTGTGCTCGCCAGAGGTTCTCGGATACCAGAAAGTTGGTGTAGGAGCGCCAGCGTTTGTTCTCCATGCGCAGCCGCCACAGCATCCGTAGGACGCAGACGTACACGGCGGCTATGGCGACGGTGTCCTCCATCCTCGTAGGCAGGTCGGTGACCCTCATCTCCAGGGTCGGGTACCGGGCGGAGGGGCGGATGTCCCACCAGACCTTCGAGGAGTCCTCGATGATGCCGGCGGCGACCAGCACGTCTATGTGACGCTGGAATTCGGCCCACGAGCCGAACTGCTCCGGCAGCCCCGTCCGGGGTGCGGCCGAGAACACCGAAGGGCGGTAGCTCTTCAGGCCGGTGTCCCGTCCCTCCCAGAACGGGGACGAGCCGGACAGGGCGAGCAGGTGGGGAAGGAAGTACGTGACCTGTCCCATCAGGTCGATCCTCAACTCCGGGTCCTCGATGCCCACGTGAACATGGAGTCCTGAGATGACCAAGCGGCGGATGACACCCTGCAGGTCGGCTGCGAGTTCCTGGTAGCGCTTAGCCTGGGTGACCTGCTGGTCCTCCCACTGGGCGAAAGGATGGGTGGAGACGGCGATGGGCGCCAACCCATAGTCCTCGGCCGCTTCCGCCACGGCGATTCGCAGCAGGCCGATCTCGGCGCGAAGGTCGCCCATGTTCTGGCACACCTCCGTGCCGATCTCGATCTGCGAACTGAAGAATTCTGGGCTCACGATGCCGTGGTGGAGGGAGCTGACCTTCTCCATCAGACCGCGGGGCTGGGTCCGGATGAGGTTGCCGCTGGCGCGCTCGACGAGCAGGTACTCCTCTTCAACCCCGACTGTCCAACTTGGTTCCTCGATCATGGCTCCATACCGTAGTCGTCCGCGGTGACGGTTACATGAACCGACCGTTTCCTCACGGCTTCGAACAGGACAATAGCGGCCGCCGTGGCGGCGTTGAGGGAGTCAGCGGTGCCGGCCATCGGAATGCGGACCGCTGGGTACGGGCCGTCCAGCCATCGGTCGGACAGGCCGTATTGCTCTGAGCCGATCACCACCGCCACTGGTCCCCGGTAGGAGATTTCCCAGTGTCTCAATGCGGCTGCAGGGGAGGTGATCACGGGGGTGAACTCCGTCTCGGCGAGCCAACCTAACACCTCCTCCGTGGATCCGACGGCTAGCGGGACCGTGAACAGCGAGCCCAGCGAGGCGCGTACCACGTTCGGGTTGAAGGGATCGGTGGCGGGATCCGCCACCACGACCGCCGCGGCGCCCGCAGCATCCGCGGTTCTCAGCATGGTTCCCAGGTTGCCCGGTTTCTCGATCGCTTCCGCCACCAGCACCAGGCCATCGGCGGGGGGCCGGAGGTTCTGCAGCTGTGTGTCGAATTGTGGCGCCACCGCGAGCAGGCCCTCCGGTCGGTCCCGGTATGCCGCCTTCCGGAACGGGGCAGGAGCCAGCCGGTGAAGGCGGGTACCGGTTGCGACGATCCGGTCGACCAAGGCAGGTTCGTTGGTTCCCAGGAACAAGTCCTCGCACACGAACAGTTCCTCGACGAGGGTCCCGGAGTCCACCGCCCTCACCAACTCCCGGAATCCCTCGATGAGGAAGGCCTCTTCGGTGTCGCGGTGGCGGCGGCTCCGCAGGCGGACCAGCCGCTTCACCTTGGGGTTCGCCGGCGACGTGATGGTCCGGTTCAATCTCGGGGACCGCCTTCGGGCTCACCGGGCGGAACCCCTCGATTCCATCCATTCCAATGGATCACCTGCTCTTCCGGACGCCACCCTCGTTGCAGCGACCCGGATCGGCGATCCGGCGCCGGGTGGCCCACCGTTACAACACCGATCGGCGTGTACTCGTCAGGAATGTCGAGCAGCGACTTCAGGCCGGGGACGGCGTGCACGCCCAGGAACCCCGCAGCCAGCCCCTCATCGACCGCGGCCAGCAGCAGATTCTGAAGGGCGGCGCCGACGTCCACCCACCAGTACGGTACAGGCCACTCGATCTCCTGACCGTCCACCAGCTTGTCGGCCTCCCGGTAGCGGCGCCGGTAGGAGGCCTCAGACACGCACACCGCGATGTGGGCCGGGGCTCGGCTGATCCACGGATCGAAGCCGGCCTCGACGTAGGACTCCTCGCTCGCCAACTCCGCGATTGCTCGTCGGATTGCCGCGTCCGTGACCAGCACGAAGGCCTGACCCTGCGAGAACCCGGCACTGGGCGCCCGGCGTCCGGAATCGACGATCCGGGCCAGTACAGCCGGGTCGACCGGCTCGCCGGTGTAGTTGCGCACCATTCTCCGGCGCGCGAGCACCTCTCGGAATTCCATCGGCTTCAACACCAACTCATCGTGTCAAGACTCTAGGAGGAAGAGCCTGCACTTGCTATAGTCGAAATGTAGTGGCCCTCAGAGTTCCTCATCCCATACCTTACCAAGGTAGCAAGAGAAGGATTGCCGATGCGATCCTTCACTATGTTCCGCTAACATCACGATTTGTTGAGCCGTTCGCAGGATCTGCTGCCATGTCACTTGCCGCAGCTACACGGAGTCGGTCCTCCATGTTCCTACTTAATGACATAAACGGCCCCTTGATTGAGTTGTGGCGGCTGATTCTTGAACAACCCTCTGAGCTTGCTGACTCCTACGAAGTTCTATGGGATGAGCAAATTGGACAAGAGGTCTCACACTATAATCGCGTGAGAGATGCTTTCAACCGGTATCATGATCCCCACCTTTTTCTATTCTTGTTGGCTAGGTGTGTAAAGAGTGCCGTTCGCTACAATACGAAGGGTGAGTTCAATCAGAGTCCTGATAATAGACGAAGGGGTCGGATGCCACATACCATGCGCAAGCATATAGGTGAGGCTTCGAAGTTACTCTCGAATCACACTGTACTCATGTCAAAGGACTATCGTTCGATACTAGAACTTGTGGACGTGGCTGACATAGTCTATATGGATCCTCCTTACCAAGGCGTATCGCGTAGAGGCACGTCTAGATACTGCGCGGGTTTGGATTTTGAAGACTTTGTAGAGTCACTCGAGTGTCTCAACAAAAAGGGTATCAAGTATATTGTGAGTTATGATGGAAGAACTGGTCAAAAGATTCATGGTGCAACACTTCCTGACTGGCTTGGTCTTAGCCGTGTGAGCATTGATGCAGGAGTCTCAGCTCAGGCTACTCTCAATGGCTATCGGGCGCGGACAATCGAATCTCTATACTTGTCACCAATGCTAGCCAAGAATGCTGATGTGATCAGAAAGAGGACTCTCTTTTGAGTTCGGATGGTCCCTATTCTGGCATTTCGCCGGTTCTCAAGAGACTCCTAGATTCGGTGACAGGTAAGAGACCACGAACGGTTATTGATCACATTCTTGAGCACGGTCATGTCACAACGGAACAGTTGACTAGTCTCTATGGCTATCAACATCCGCCTAGAGCAGCTCGAGATGTACGAGATCATGGTGTTCCACTTGAGACTTTCAGAGTCAAGAGTTCTGATGGCAGGACTATTGGTGCTTATTGATTGGGGGAGTTGCCAGTTGTCGAAGCAGGAAGGCTTTCGGGGAGGATGCCCTTTCCTAAGGCCCTAAAGGATCGACTTATTTCTGTGCGGGGTGAGGTTTGTACGGTTTGTAGGTCTGAATGGGAAGGGAGATATCTTCAGATAGATCATCGCATACCCTATGCAGTTATCGGTGACACCGATTTCGATCCATTAGATCTCCATACGGAGGATTTTCTGCTCCTATGTAGCTCATGTAATAGGTCAAAGTCTTGGTCTTGTGAGCACTGTCAGAATTTCTCAGAGGTTCGAGATAGGTCTGTGTGTGAGAGTTGCTATTGGGCGTCACCCGACCAGTATAGCCATATCGCTCTCTCTGAGGCTAGAAGGCTAGTTGTAGTGTGGGAGGGTAGCGATGTTGAAATGTATGATCTGCTACTTGTAGCTGCTGATGTGGCAGGAATCGACCCGACTGAGTTTGCTAAGTTGTCCATCAAGAGGTCTCTAAAGGGGTGATTGCAGCTAGCCAATAGCCGACCGCACAGACGGTATAAGAGTAGGAGCTAGTCGTTCTGGCTCAACAAGTGGTGGGCACCGCGCCGCTCAAGCCTCCGGGACCGCCTTGGAGAGCTCATCCAGAGCTGCTTTGGCATCGGCGAACAGCATCAGGGTGGCGTCGCGGTAGAAGAGCGGGTTGTCGATCCCGGCGAATCCCGGGGAGAGGCTGCGCTTGATCACGATGGTCGTAACAGCCTGGTCCACATCGAGGATCGGCATCCCGTAGATCGGGGATGAGGGATCGTCCCGTGCCGAAGGGTTAACCACGTCGTTCGCACCCACCACGAGGGCAACGTCGGTGCGTGGGAAGTCCTCGTTGATCTCGTCTAGGTCGAGTAACTGCTCGTAGGGAACGTCCGCCTCGGCGAGCAGGACGTTCATGTGCCCCGGCATCCGCCCGGCAACGGGGTGGATGGCATAACGCACGTCGACGCCGCGCTCGGCAAGGCGGTCGGCGAGATCCCGGGTGCTGTACTGGGCTTGGGCCACCGCTAGGCCGTAGCCGGGCACAACGATGACCGATCGGGCGTAAGCGAGCGTGATGGCCACGTCCTCTACCGTGGCTCGCCTTACCGGCGCCGCTGCCGTTGATCGGGCCCCTTCGTCACCGTTGCCGCCGAACGCCCCGAACAGTACGTTCAGGAGCGAGCGGTTCATGGCCCTCGACATGATGGTGGTGAGCACCAAGCCGGATGCTCCGACCAGCGCGCCGGAGATGATCAGTGCCCCCGATCCGATCACGAATCCGGTGGAGGCCGCGGCGAGACCCGACATGGAGTTGAGGAAGGCCACGATCACGGGCATGTCCGCTCCTCCGATCGGGAGGGTGCGGGTTACACCGACGACTGCCGCGAGGACCACCAGTACCCACAGAGCGCCCGGACGGTCGGCCATGATCGTCAGCACGGCTACCGCAACGATGCCCGATGCCAGAACCGAGTCGAACACCCGCTGTCCCTTGAACAGCATGGGCCGTCCTGGCAGCAGGCCCTGCAGCTTCCCGAAGGCGATGAGGCTGCCGGTGAAGGTCGCGATCCCGACCACCGTCGAGAGGGCGGCTGCGGCAGCCGTTTCCAGAGGCGGGTGCGTGCCGGTGGACAATTCGGCGACCGCCACCATCCCCGAAGCCACTCCTCCGAACCCGTTGAACGCCGCAACCAGTTGCGGCATCCCTGTCATGGCCACGCGTCGCGCCAGAAGGGCTCCGACGGCGCCTCCCACCAGCAGGCCGGCAATGATCGCCGTGTAGTCAACGATTCCGCGGTCGAGCAGGGTTAACACCACCGCCAGCAGCATTCCCGCCGCACCCATCAGGTTCCCGGAGCGGGCGGTGACCGGTGAACTGAGCCGTTTGAGGCCGAGAATGAACAGGGATGCGGAGACCAGGTAGAGAAGAGTCGAGATGGTCTCGTTCACCGCCGGTCCTTCCGGAACATCTCCAGCATCCGGTCCGTCACCAGGAATCCTCCCACGACGTTTATGGTGGCGAACGTCACGGCTAGGAAACCGAGCACCCAGGCGAGGGTGCTGCCCTGTCCGGCCACCAGCACCGCACCCACCAGGGTGATCCCCGATATGGCGTTGGATCCGGACATGAGTGGTGTGTGCAACTGGGGCGGGACCTTCGTGATCACTTCGAAGCCGACGAAGGCTGCCAGGACGAAGACGGTGATCCCGATGGCCAGCGTCACGAGGATGCCTCCATGAGGGCCCGTACCTGGGGATGAACCACTCTGCCGTCACGGGTGATGGTCACGCCGTCGCGGATCTCGTCATCGGCTCCATCGGTGGCCGGATCGTTCAGATACCTGAAGAGTTCGTAGGCATTACGAGCGAACGTCCTGGAAGCATCGGCGGCGGGGCGCGCCTCGAGATCGGTGGGTCCGACGATCGTTACGCCTCCCACCTCAACCACCCGGTCCGGAACGGTCAGTACACAATTCCCTCCCCGCTCGGCTGCGCCGTCGACTATCACCGAGCCGGGCCGCATTCCGAAGACGGCTTCGGCGCTGATCAGAGTAGGAGCGGGTCTTCCTGGAATGGCGGCCGCGGTTATGACCGCATCGGCGGATGCGAGGTGTCGTTCGATGCCTTTCAGCAGGCGGCTGCTGTCGTCGCCGGAGAGTCGGCGGGCGTACCCACCGGAAGTGGAGGGATCCTGGAGGGCAACGTCCAGATCGATGAACGAAGCACCCAGGCTCTCGACCTGTTCGGCGGCGCTTGCCCGGACGTCGTACCCCTTTACCACCGCTCCGAGGCGTCGCGCGGTGGCGATGGCTTGGAGCCCGGCCACTCCGCATCCGAGGACCACCACACTTGCAGGTCGGATCGTTCCCGCCGCAGTCACCATCATCGGGAAGATGCGTGGTAGGCGGGAGGCAGCCTCCAGAACCATCTCGTACCCGGCGAGCGTTGCCTGGGACGACAGGACGTCCATCGACTGGGCCCGGGTGGTTCTGGGCAGGGTCTCGAACGCCATGGCCGTTACCCCCGTCCCCGCGAGGGAGCGCATCGCCCGAGGCTCGTCGAGCGGACGCAGGAGGCCGATCAGCCAGGCACCCGCTGTCAGTCTGGACCGGGCGGTCTCGTTAGGGGGGCCGATGGTCACCACCGCGTCGGCCTCCCAGGCCGAGCCGACCATCTCGCATCCTGCTTCGCCGAAGCTCTCATCCAATACGCCTGCGCCCTGTCCGGCGCCATGTTCCACTAGGACAAGATGACCGTCCTGGATGTATCGCCGGGCGATCTCCGGGGTGATCCCCACCCGCCGCTCCGGTCTTGGTTGCCGTGGGGCTCCGATGTTCATACGGTCAACCTAGTTGATCGTGGCCGGTCTGCGTTGGGGGCTGCGTGCCCTGGGCCGCCTTCGACGCCTCTGGCTGCGTCCTGCCTCCTCGACGTAACCTGCGGGTACGCCTCGGCAAGTCCTTGCCGTAGACGCCGCTAGCGGCACCATATCCCACCGCCGCCACACAGACCAACCACGGGACCCGCGGTACCGTCACGACTGTGCATGGCGTGAACGCGGTCTGGTTTCGTGCGGTCCACTACAACAAAGCCAACCGGTATCACCCCTCGGCTACCGCGGCGGCGATCCGGTCCCCCAGCTGGTCGGTGGTAGCGCCCATGTCCGGTCCTCCCATCGACTCCATCGTCGGGAGTACGGCGGCGACGCCGTCCTCCACGATCGATGCGGACTCGTGCTCGCCCAGGTGGGACAGGCACATGGCCACCGTCAGGACGGCGGCCACGGGGTTAGCCCAACCCCTACCTGTGATATCCGGTGCTGAACCGTGGACGGGTTCGAAGAGGGACGGAAACCGGCCCTCGGGGTTGAGATTTCCGCTGGCAGCGAGGCCCATGCCTCCCTGGATCGCAGCGCCGAGGTCGGTCACGATGTCGCCGAACAGGTTGTCCGTGACCACCACGTCGAACCTCTCCGGAGAGGTGACCATGTATAGGCACATGGCGTCGACGTGAACGTAGTCGGTTGTCACGTCGGGGTACCGTTCCGCCAGTTCAGTAAGGGTCCGGTACCAGAGGTCCCCCGCGTACGTGAGCACGTTGGTCTTGTGGCACAGCGTCAGATGCCCCCTCCGCGCGGCGGCCTGCTCGAATGCGAACCGGGTGACTCTCTCCACTCCTAAACGGGTGTTGATCGACTCCTGGAGAGCTACCTCGTGAGGGGTGCCCATGCGGATCGTCCCCCCTGATCCGGTGTATGCCCCTTCCGTATTCTCGCGGGCGATCAGCATGTCGCACCTGTCGGGAACAAGCCCGGCGATAGGAGTGGGTACGCCGGGGAGCAGCTTGACCGGACGGAGATTCACGTAGAGATCGAAGTCGAACCTCAGTCTCAGTAGCAGACCCCGTTCCAGGACACCCGGCGGTACGTCCGGCGTACCGACTGCACCGAGCAGGATGGCGTCGTGGCCGGCCAACTCGGCTTCGACAGTGTCGGGGAGCACTTCCCCGGTTCTCAGATACCGGGCGCCGCCCAGGTCGTAATGGTTGGTCTCGACGGTGAAGCCGCTCCGGTCCGAGGCGGCAGCGAGGGCCTTCAGTCCCTGGTCGGTTACCTCAGGGCCGATCCCGTCCCCGCCGATCACCGCGATCCGGTAGTGCCGGTCAGCCATCGATGGCGCTCAGAGCACGGTTGAGAGCCTCGACGAAGGCGTGACCCGAACCCTCGACCACGTCGGTCGACACCGCCCGCCCGCCGTGGGTCGACCCACCGACCTGCACGACCACGTTCACCTCGGCCATGGCGTCCGCTCCGGCCGTCACCGGGACGACGCGGTAGTCGAGCAGCTTGACATCCAGTCCGAATGCCTTCTTGAGAGCGTCGAAGGTGGCGTCCACCATACCGCCGCCGCTTCCCGTGAATTCTCGGACCTCGTCCCCGTCGCCCCGGACCACTCTCACGGTAGATGTGGGTGTCACATGGCTGCCCCCGCTGACGCTCATGGACACCATGCGGATGGTCCCTTCGCTGCGGGCGTGCTCCTGGCGGATGATGGCCCTCAACTCGCGTTCGTTGATCTCTATCTTGCGGTCGGCGACATCCTTGAAACGGCGGAAGGCCGCGGCGAACTGCTCGTCCTCCAGGACGATGCCGAGCTTCGAGAGAGCGTCGCCGAACCCGGCCCTGCCCGAGTGCTTCCCGAGGACGATCTGGCTGGTTGCGCCCACCGATATCGGGTCCATGATCTCGTAGGTCTCCCGGTCGCGCAGGACACCGTGCTGATGGATACCCGACTCGTGGGCGAAGGCGTTACGTCCGACGACCGCCTTGTTGAACTGAACCGGGTAGCCGGTGAGGCGGGACACCAGCCTGCTGGTGGGGACGATCTCCTCGGTGTTCGCCGCCACATCGACCCCGAAGTGGTCCCGACGCGTCCTGACGGCCATGATGATCTCCTCCGTGGAGGTGTTGCCGGCCCGCTCGCCGATACCGTTGATTGCCCCTTCGATCTGGCGGGCACCCGCGTGGATGGCGGAGAGGGAGTTGGCGACGGCCAGACCCAGGTCGTTGTGGCAGTGGGTCGACACGATCACGTCGTCCCGTTCGCCCAGTACCTCGCCATAGACCCGGCGCAGCAACTCCACGTAGTCGTCGGGGGTGGCGAACCCGACCGTGTCGGGAATGTTGATGGTGGTAGCCCCCTCGCGCACGGCCGCCTGGCAGCAGGCGATCATGAAGTCGGGGTCGGACCTGGTGGCGTCCTGGGGTGAGAACTCCACATCGTCGGTGTAACGGCGGGCCCGGCGCACCGACTCGACGATCGACTTCATCACCTCCTCGGGGGTCATCCGTAGCATCCTTTCCATGTGGATCGGGGAGGTGCTCTGGAAGACGTGGATCCGATGCCGGTCCGCATGCCGGACCGCGTCGTAGGCCCGGTCGATGTCGTCGGGAAGGGAGCGGGCCAGCGAAGCGATCACCGGACCCTTGACCTTCCTGGCGATCTGGGAGACACCGTAGAAATCGCCGTCGGATGCAGCGGCGAACCCCGCCTCGATGACATCCACGCGGAGCTTCGCCAACTGCCGAGCGATGGCGAGCTTCTCATCCGGCGTCAGGGCTATTCCCGGGGCTTGCTCACCGTCGCGGAGGGTTGTGTCGAAGATTATGAGTTTGTCGTGTGGCATGGGGCTACTCCGGTCTGGGTTGGTTGCTGGAGCTCTAACCGGTTGGGGAGGGGTACGCCTCCACAGCCCTAGGAAAGGCTGCGGAGGCCGGCTAGCGCCAGAAGCTCGCGGAGAGCCGGGCGGGAAAGGGTGGGAAGGTGGCCGCTTACGACGGGCTCGGACGGCGATGCCATCAGTCGGGCGCCTTCGGGGTCAGGAACGGCATCAACTCGCGGAGTCGGGCGCCCACCTGCTCGACCTCATGGCTCCGTTCCCGCGCCCTGGTGGCCAGGAGCCGCTGTGCACCGGAACGCGCTTCGTCCATCCACTGGCGGGCGAAGCTTCCGGACTGGATATCAGCGAGGACGTCCTTCATCACCTGCCGGGTATCGTCAGTGATGATTCGGGGACCGGTTGAGTAGTCGCCCCACTCAGCGGTATCCGACACTGAGTAGCGCATCCAGGTCAGGCCTCCTTCGTACAGGAGGTCGACGATCAGTTTCAGTTCGTGGAGGGTTTCGAAGTATGCCGACTCGGGTTGGTACCCCGCCTCGACCAGAGTCTCGTAGGAGGCCTTGATCAACTCGGACAGGCCTCCGCACAGGATGACCTGCTCGCCGAACAGGTCGGTCTCCGTCTCCTCCTTGAAGGTGGTCTCCAGGACGCCGGCCCTCGTACCTCCTATTGCCCAGGCGTACGAGAGTCCGAGTTCGCGGGCGCCGCCCGTGGCGTCCTGATAGAGAGCCAGCAGGCACGGTACTCCCGAACCTTCGGTGTAGGTCCGGCGTACCAGATGCCCGGGACCCTTCGGTGCGACCATGAGGACGTCGAGTCCGTCGTCAGGGTTGATCTCACCGAAGTGGATGTTGAACCCGTGAGCGAACATCAGGGCGTCACCGTCCTGGAGATGGGGTGCGATCTCGGCGGCGTACAGGTCGGCGGCGTGCTGGTCGGGTACCAGGACCATCACCACGTTCGCCCATTCGGAGACCTCCGCCACCGAGCCCACCGAGAGTCCCTCGCCTTCCGCCTCGATCCGTCGCCGGGACGTTTCCCTGAGGCCGACCTTGACCTCGACTCCGGACTCCCGGAGGTTGAGAGCATGGGCATGACCCTGGCTCCCGTATCCGATCACCGCCACGCGGCGACCCGAGATAACGGCTGGATCAGCGTCGTCGTCGTAGTAGATAGAAGCCATGCTCACCTCTCCCTGGTCGTCGGGCGGGTAGGGATTCTATAGGTGGCGGCGGGGGGGATCATCCGACCGCCTTGAGCTTTCGGACCTTGGGCTCGCGACGGATCCCGATGCGCCCCGACTTGACCAGTTCCATGACGCCGAACGGCCGCACCAGATCCAGGAAGTCGTTGAGTTTGGTCGGCTTTCCGGCCATGAGCAAGGTGATCGAGTTGACGGCCACATCGACCGGGGTGGCGTTGAAGATCCTGGCGAGGTCGATGACCTCACCGCGCCGGCCCGGAGTGGCGTTGATCTTCACGAGCATGATCTCGCGTTCGATGGAGGTGGCGGGATCGAGTTCGGTGATCTTCACGACGTTTACCAGCTTGTGGAGCTGCTTCTTCACCTGCTCGAGTTCTGCGGACATCACGACGATGGTCATCGTCGACAGACCCGCGTCGGCGGTCGGCCCGACTGCCAGAGAATGGATGTTGAAGCCCCTGCGGGCCAGGAGTGAAGACACCCGGGCGAGCACCCCCGGCTTGTCCTCGACCAGCACGCTCAGCACTCGATTATCTCTCATAGGTCCTCCGGTCCCGTGAGCACGACGTCGTTGGATCCTCCGGCGGGCACCATGGGGAAGACCATCTCGTCTCGATCCACTTCGAATTCGACGACCACCGACCGGTCGTCGATCTCCAGCATCCGGTTGATCACCCCGTCGACATCCTCCGGTCGGTCGGCCCGCAGCCCGACGCACCCCATCGCCTCCGCGAGCTTCACGTAATCGGGGAGGTGCCGTCCGAGGTCGGACGACGAGAAACGCTCGTTGTAGAACAGGCGCTGCCACTGCCGGACCATTCCATGGGCACTGTTGTTGAACACGGCAACCTTGATCGGGATCTTCTCCACCGAGGCGGTGATGAGTTCCTGGACGGTCATTTGGAAGCATCCGTCCCCGTCCACGGCTACGACCTGCTTGTCCGGCCGGCCTGCCTTCGCGCCTATCGCCGCCGGAACGGCGAAGCCCATGGTTCCCAGGCCTCCCGAGTTGATCCACCGCCGGGGGTTGTCGAATCTCCAGTACTGCGAAGCCCACATCTGGTGCTGGCCAACCCCGGAGACGACTATGGCGTCGGGGTCCGCCAGATCACGCAGCCGGGTGAGGACGAACTGGGGTTTCAGGGGGCCGTCCGTCTCCTGGTCAAACCTAAGCGGGTGCTTTTCCTGCCACTCCCGGATCGTCTGCCACCACTTGCGCAGCTTCGGGGTGGGTGTATCGCCCCAATTGTCGCCCATGGCCTCCAGTATCCGGCGGGCATCGCCCACGATCGGCACCTCCGGAACCCGAACCTTTCCGATCTCTGCAGGATCGACATCGCCGTGGATCACCTTGGCGAATGGGGCGAAGGAGTCCGGATCTCCTGTAACCCGGTCGTCGAACCGGACTCCGATAGCCACAAGGACATCGGACTTCTGGATCGCCGTGGTCGCTGCGTACAGGCCATGCATGCCGGGCATCCCGAGTGTGTTGGGATGGCTGTCGGGCATGGCCCCCCGTCCCATCAGGGTGGTGATCACAGGCATGTTGGTCATCTCAGCAAACGACAGGAGCGCGGCTGCTGCGTTGGCCTTGATGATCCCTCCTCCGACGTAAAGGACGGGACGCTCCGCACCCTGGATCATCCGGATTGCCTCGGCGATCCGGCGCGGGTGAGGTTCGATGGTGGGCCGGTAACCCGGCATCGATATCGGGCGCGGATCATGCCACTCGAGACTGGCGTTCAGTATGTCCTTCGGTAGGTCGATCAGAACCGGACCGGGCCGTCCCGTGGAGGCTATATGGAAGGCCTCGGCCACGACCTGCGAGATCTCATCGGGATCCGAGACGAAGTAGTTGTGCTTGGTGGCGGGCATAGTGATGCCGGTCGTGTAAGCCTCTTGGAATGCGTCGTTGCCCACAGCTTGGGTGGGGACCTGTCCCGTGATCGCCACCATCGGCACAGAGTCCATCAGGGCGTCGGCGAGTGGAGTCACGAGGTTGGTGGCGCCGGGTCCCGATGTGGCGATCGCAACCCCTACCTTCCCCGTCGCCCACGCGTATCCTTCCGCCATATGTCCTGCGCCCTGCTCGTGCCGAGCCAGGATATGGCGGAACCCGGCCTCCAGCATTGGGTCGTAGGCAGGCAGGATGGCGCCTCCGGGAATGCCGAAAGCCACGTCGACATCCTGGTATTCCAGAGCTTTGATCAGTGCCTCCGCACCGGTGATAGTGCTCATGGTGACTTCCTTACGTGGGGACTCGTGGTCTTTGGCCTTACCGGTCCGCCTAGACAAAAGCCCTCCGATCTGGAGGGCTTGGAGCACACACGCCGCGACGCGACGGTGCGCTACATAAGTACTAGGACGCGATTACCAGGGGTCATGAGAACCCGAAGTATGCAGGAAACGTGTCAAGATGTCAACACGCAGTCACCAGGAGGCACGGTTGATGGGCCAGGAGGGTTGGCCCGTTCTTCGCCGGCGAACGACAGGGGTTCCTCCTCAAGCACCCGACGGCAGCCGATCACGGGGTTGGGCTGGGACAAGCAAGACCAACCTACCCGGTCCGATTGGCGTACGATGGTGGGGCCATGCGTATAGGGAGACCCGGAGACTTGAAGCGGGTGGTGGATCTCGCCAGGAAGGTACTGGCCGATCTAGACCCCGAGGAGATTCCCGCGCCTCTGGTCAGGGTCGCTACACAAACCGGACGCTCGCTGGTACCTCCCTTGCAGCGCCGCCTGATCGTCGAGATCGACGGCAATGAATGGCTCCGCAACCAGGTTGCCGAGAAGTTCGATGGGGCAGCGGACACGGATGATCCGCTGGAAAAGGCAGCGGCGCTATTCCTCCACCGTCCCGACGGATGGGAGGACGAACTCGGGGAGTTGGCGCGCCGTTCCGAGCAATCGGCGCAAGCTGATCTGATCGAGACTATGACTCGGCGTATCGAGCGCTTGCAGACGGAACTCGAAACCTGGCGAAACAGGGCCAAGCGCAACCGGAGACTGGCAGAGAAGGCGGCCGCGCAGGCTGATCGTCGAGTGGCCGCCGCTCGGGCCGGCGCCCGCGGGGACCGCGCCTCAAGACGGGTCAGGGCGTTGGAACGGGACAACCGGTCGCTCCGAAGGGACTTGGCGGCAGCGAACACCGAACGGCAACTGCTGCGCCGGCGTCTCGCCGAGACCCGGGAAGAACTGCAGAGAGAAAGGCGCACGGAACGTTCGACCGATCCTGTCCCTGCTCCGAGTGCATGGGCCAGCCTCGACCTGCTCGGTTCTGCCCGGCTTCTCGACGATCTGGTCGGAGCCTTCTCGCCGGAACCGGCATTCGAGGAGACCGCGGCGCTTCAGGTTGAGAGACCGCTTGATCTCCCGATGGGGACGCCGCCCGACGACAGGTCGGCGATCGAGTGGCTGCTGACCGTTGACCGCGAATTCGTGCTTCTGGTCGATGGCTACAACGTCGGTTACCACCTGGATCGGACCCGGTTCAATTCGCCTTACGTACGGCAACGCCTGGAGAACGACTTGGCGAGACTGAAGGAACTCGCGCAGGGAAGGCCGCGGGTGACGCTCGTCTACGACTCCGCCCAGTCGGGCGGCACCACTTGCGACTCCGGGCCTTCTGGAATCGAGGTCCGGTTCACCAGTGCCGGGCACAGCGCCGACGATGAACTCTTGACACTCGCTGCTGACATGGGTCCGGCGGCGGTGGTTGTCTCGAGCGATCGTCGTGTCCGCGAGGGCGCACAGGCCTCGGGGTCCATAGGGTTGTGGAGCGAGGCTCTGGCCGGGTGGATGCTCAACGCCTGACGAGGCGATGGCCCCGCGGGACGGAGCGCGGCGGTGTGCAGCCTCCGCTCAGGCTGCGGTGACTCCGGCCCGCCGACGGAGTTGCTCAGCCCCGGAAAAACCTACCAAGCAGGTTGACGAGCACCGTAAGGACAATGCTCAACAGCACCATGGACGTGATGGGTACGAACACCGCCGATCGCTCGCCCACCCGACGGATGTCGCCGGGCAGGTTGCCGAACCACGACAGCAGTCCGAACCGCGCTGCCACGCCGGCCAATACGGCGAGGACGCCAACGAGGATCAGGAGATTGCCCAACTGTCTCACGAGCGTCTACCTACCGTGATGTGTGACCCATCGTCGGAGGCTCTGCTCCTTCAGGCGTCCGTCACGCAGCCCGAACTGGCTGACGATACGGTACGGATGTATTTTGCCAGGGTCCCTCGCGTGGCTTTCAGAGGGGGTGCGACCCATGCGGAACGGCGGCGGGCCAGTTCGTCTTCGGGTATCTCAAGTGTGACGGTTCGAGCAACCGCATCGATAGAGATACCGTCTCCCCGCTCGACGAGTGCCAGCGGTCCGCCTTCCTGTGCTTCCGGGCTCACATGACCCATGATGAACCCGTGGGACCCGCCCGAGAACCGGCCATCGGTGATCAGGGCCACGTCCTGGCCGAGGCCGGCGCCCATGATGGCGGAGGTCGGGGTGAGCATCTCCGGCATTCCCGGCCCTCCCCTGGGGCCCTCGTAGCGGATGATGATCACCGAACCGGGGCCTATCTCCCCCCGTTCCAAGGCTTCCAGCATGGCCTCCTCGCTGTCATAGGGGAGGGCGGTGCCGCTGAACGATAGTCCTTCCTTGCCGGTGATCTTGGCCACCGCCCCCTCGGGGGCGAGGTTGCCTCGCAGAATGTGGAGATGTCCGGAGTCCTTGATCGGGTCGTCCCAATCGGCAACCACCCGCTGGCCCTCGGAGAGGCCCGGTAGGCCGGCCAGGTTCTCCCTCAACGTCAGTCCGGTAACAGTCAGGCAGTCGCCGTCGATTGCGCCCCTCTCGAGCAGCATGCGGAGCACCGCCGGTGTGCCGCCCACCGCGTGCAGATCGGCCATCACGTAACGGCCGGAAGGCTTGAGGTCGGCTAGGTAAGGGGTACGGTCGCTTACCTCCTGGAAGTCGTCGACATGCAGATCCACGCCGGCGGAGTGCGCCATGGCAAGGAGGTGGAGAACGGCGTTGGTGGAGCCCCCTAGGGCCATTGTGATCGTCATCGCATTCTCGAAGGCTGCCCTGGTCATGATGTCATTGGGCCTGATGTCCTTCTCCATCAACCGCCGAATGGCCGCGCCCGCCGCCAAGCACTCTGCAGCCTTGCCATCGTCAAGCGCAGGTGTGGACGAACTGTAGGGAAGCGACATGCCCAGGGCCTCGATCGCCACCGCCATCGTGTTCGCCGTATACATACCCCCGCAGGCGCCCGCTCCGGGACAGGCGTTACGAACGATGTCGAGGCGGTCCTCCTCGTCGAGGCGCCCTGCGATCGACTCGCCGTAGGATTGGAAGGCAGAAACAATGTCGATCGGGTTTCCATGCCGGTCGGATCCCGGCTGGATGGTGCCCCCGTAGATCATCAGCGCCGGCCGGTTCAGGCGGGCCATGGCCATCACCGCTCCAGGCATGTTCTTGTCGCAACCAGGGATCGAGATGTTGGCGTCGTACCACTGAGCGCCCATCACCGTCTCGATCGAGTCGGCGATCAGATCCCGGGACTGGAGCGAGAAGGACATGCCCTCCGTTCCCATCGACATGCCGTCGGAGACGCCGATGGTGTTGAAGCGCATTCCAATCAGCCCGGCCCGGGTCACACCTTCCTTGACGAGCGCGGCGAGATCATCGAGGTGCATGTTGCAACTGTTCCCCTCGTACCACATGGAGGCGATTCCCACCTGGGCCTTGGACATGTCCTCCGTAGTGAGACCGGTGGCGTACAGCATCGCCTGGGACCCGCCTTGCGATCGCTCCTGGGTTATGCGTCTGCTAACGAGATTGATGGATTGCGGCATGCCCCAATCTTAGGAGGGTCGCCGACCGTGTGGCCATCCAGCGGGTGCAGCGAAACCCCGCTGTCCCGCCGGTCGATGACGGAATCAGTGTTCTGCGTACGGAGGGACAACCCTCATCCCCGGTCACGACCATCTCCGTTCGGCGAGGCTTCTCGAAAGGTAGACCACCCGTGAGGGTTCCGCACCGGTTGCCGACCGGTTACTCTGCTGGGGAATGTCCTGCCCACACCCACTTTCCTCGCCCTTCTGGCCGAGGTGGCTGCCGAACCCGGACTCCGACTGGTGCTGATCGTCAGCGATGTTCACGCCGCGTTCACCGAACTGGGGGCGGTAGCAGCTCTGGGGGAGCCTCTACTGGTACTGGGTGACCTGCTCAACTTCGTCGACTACCGCACCGGGGCCGGAATCGCGGCCGACGTGTACGGACGCGATCATGCTCTGGAGTTCATCCGGAATCGAAAGACGGGAGACTGGGAAGCGAACCGGCGTCTGTGGCGCCGGAGCACGACCGGTCGATTGCAGGAGTTGGCGGTCCGAACTCGAGAAAGTGTGCTGCGACAGTACGCGGGCGCCCGAGAGGCGTTGACGGGTTCTGAGGCTTACGTGACATTCGGGAATGTCGACTGGCCAGAGGAGATGCGAGCGAGCCTTTCAGGAGCGGTCCGCATGGTGGATGCCGAGGTGGTGGAGATCGAGGGCTATTCGGTCGGTTTTGCGGGCGGTGGCGTGCCCACACCCGCCAACGCTCGCGGGGAAGTGTCGCACGAGGCCATGGCAGCGAAACTGGATGCCTTGGGCGCGGTGGACATACTCTGCACGCACGTTCCACCCTCGGTGGCGCCCTTGCACCGGGACGTCGTCACCGGCGTTCTGGAGCGGTCGTCGCCGGTGCTACTGGAGTACCTGCGCACTTACCAGCCTCCCTTTCACTACTTCGGGGACGTGCACCAGCCTCAGGCCTACTCATGGCGAGTGGGGAGGACGTTGTGTCGCAACGTGGGCTACTTCCGGGCCACCGCCCGGGCGGTGCGGCACGCGTGACCCGGTGACGGGGCCCAGCGCGATGGCCAAGCGGCGCGCATAGACACGGGGATGCCTTTTCCCGGACCTGACGCATTGGGGCGAGGGACCGTTGTGGCGCCAGGGGCGGTCACGCCCCTTGAGGGCACCGACCGGGTACGCGTCGATGCGGAGGTGCTGGCCGTCGAATCCCTGCTGGAACAAACGGTGGAAGAGCTCCACCGGGCCTGGGTTACGCGGCGCCCCATCACGGTGGAACTCGTGGTCGAGGCTGAGAAACTGCGACGACCGGTCGTAGAGAGATCGCAACCTTGGCGACTCGGGCCCGGTTACACCCTCCTCCGGGAACGGCTCCACTTCCTGGTGTGGGCCAACAACTGGGACTGCCGTCACGAACGCCCCATCTGGTGGTGGAGCACCAAGGCAGCGGCACTCGGCGCCACGATCGGTGGGCCTGCCGACATCCTGCTGGCCGACGGGACTCCTGCCTGGGTGGACGGAGGGCCGCGTGCTCCGCTGCCGTTAGCGATCGTACATGCCGAGTCGGTGGAGGCAGGATGGCTTCGACTGGCCCGGGATGCGGAAGGGATCGGGGAGGGCCTTGCCACGGATCAGGCGGCCGCGGTAGCCCACGGGGGCGGGCCGGCCCGGATCGTCGCTCCAGCCGGATCGGGAAAGACGAGGACCCTCAACGCCCGGCTCCTCCACTTGGCGGACGGCCGGGGGATCGAGCCCCGGTTGATAACCGCCGTTGCCTACAACAATCGCGCCGCCGCCGAGATGCGGAACCGGCTGGAGAGGGACGATCTCCACATCCGCACCATCCACTCGCTCGGGTGGGCGGTTATCCGCGATGTCCACCCGGACGCCGCGCTTGTCGACGAACGAGGTGTCCGTGCCCGTCTGCGGCGCATGATTCCGCGCAAGCCCCGTCTCAACACCGACATCGTGGGTCCGTACATCGAGGCGCTGAGCGACGTCCGTATCGCCCTACGGGATCCTCACGAGGTGGAGGAGAGCCGGGATGACGTCCCGGACCTGCCCCGTGTCCTGGTCGATTACCGATCCGCACTGGACAACCGCAACGAGTACGATTACGACGAGCAGGTGTACGGCGCGATCGAGTTGCTCCTCCGCGATCCCGATCTCCGGAGGAGGTGGCAGAGGCGCTGCCGTCATCTCCTCGTGGACGAGTTCCAGGATCTGACTCCTGCCTACGTCCTCCTTCTCCGGCTGCTGGCCTCACCCCGCCTTACCGTGTTCGGCGTCGGGGACGACGACCAGACCATCTACGGTTACAGCGGAGCGGACCCCGGATTCCTGCTGGACTTCGACCGCTTCTTTCCCGGCGCCGCTCCGTACGCCCTTGAGGTCAACTATCGATCGCCTGCGGAGGTGGTGGACGCGGCTGTTCTCCTGCTAGGCAACAACCGTCGACGCATACCCAAGAGCGTCCGCGCCGCGGCAGGGTCCGAGTCCCGGAGCTTCCGGATCGCTCAGGTACCGGACGCCGAAGTCGTCGGCGTGACTACCTCGGCCGTTTCCGGGTGGCTCGACGAAGGGGTGCCGGCAGAACAGGTTGCGGTCCTGGCTCGCGTGAACTCCGCCCTTCTCCCGATCCTTGCGGCCCTCGACAGAGCCGGGGCGCCCCTCGGGGCCCGCATCTCGCGCGGGCTGCTGGATCGGAGTGCAATGCGGGCTGCGGTGGCTTGGATACGAATCGCCCTCGACCCGGCCGAGATGTGGCGCCAGGACCTGATCGAGGCGGTCCGCCGACCCGCGCGACGGCTGAACCGTATCGCCGCAGATCTCATCCCAGGGGACCGACCGCTATCGCTCGAAGGCCTGTCAGGCCTGGCACGGCCTCTCGAGAGGCGTCAGGCGGAGTACTGGGAGCGCTGGGTGGACGACATCACTCGCATCTCGCAAGCCGCATCCTCCGGGCAGACCGTGACCGTGCTCACGGAGCTGATCGAAGGCATGGGGCTCGGAAGGGCAGCCGGCCTGCTGGACGGGGGACGGACCCGGGTGGACCGAGCCGCGCACTCGGACGACCTTGTTGCCCTGCGACGAACCACCGCCGTATACCAGCGGCTCGGATCGTTCGAGGAAGAACTGCGAAACCTCCTGAACCGGCACGCGCCGGCTTCCATGGAGGCGGCCAAAGGTGTGACGCTGTCAACCGTCCATCGGGTCAAGGGTATGGAGTGGGACCGAGTCGTGGTGTTCGGAGTGGACGACGGGCTGCTACCACACACACTTGCCGAGGATGTCGAGGAGGAGCGCCGCGTGCTGCACGTGGCCATGACACGGGGCCGATACCGGGTCGTGGTTGTGGCCTGCTCCGAGAGGCCGTCCCCCTTCGTAGCCGAACTCAGGGGTGAACCTCGGTCGTCGTTTCCTGCCGCGACCGCTCGATTGGAGGAGGATGGGAGGGGTGAGCGGAGAGACCCGGATGCGCAGCCGCTGTCCGGCGACGATGTGGAGTTTCTGCAAGAGCTGAAACAATGGCGCATGCAAAAGGCCCGGGAACGCGGGGTTCCCCCCTACGCGGTGTTCTGGGACCGTACTCTCGAGCAGGTCGCCGCCGCCCGGCCGGGTTCCGGAGAGGAACTCCTGCGCTTGTATGGTTTCGGTCGCAAGAAGCTGGACGAGTACGGCGAGGAACTGCTGGGGCTGGTGAAGGGATCGGCGGCGCCTTCCCGCGCTGCCGCGGCGAATGCAGCCAGGGAGGATAGGACCGGGACGGGCGGTGTCGACGGTGCTGGTCCGGTCCAGGCCGGGCCCGACGGGCCGGACGAGGACCTCCTCGAACGCCTCCTGGAGTGGCGCCGGATCAAGGTGGATGAGCGCGGGGTGCCTCCATACATCGTCCTGCAGAACCGGACCATCGAAGAAATCGCAGCGATCCGTCCACGAAGTGAGCGCGCCCTGCTGGCGGTTTACGGCATCGGCCCGGGAAAGCTGGACGAGTACGGCGAGGAGATTCTCGAGTTGGTGGAAGCCGCGGTCTGATGAATAAGGCTTCGGAGGACCGGAGTGGCCCGAGAGCGAGATGGCCGAGCTGGACCGGGGAGCTACGCTTAGTTGTGCAAGAGCGTGGCGGACCCCCGGGGAGAGGATGAAGCCGGCCGAGGCGACCATTCAGACGATCGAGATCGATGCCGGCCCGAGCGAGTGCTTCGACGTGGCCTCCGATCTGGAGTCCTACCCGGAGTGGGCTGGTCAGGTACGGAAGGTAGTGATCCACGAGCGGGACCGTGCCGGTCGACCGATCAGAGCCACCCTGAGCATCGACGCCATGATCAAACGGATCGAGACCACATTCAACTATGTGTACGACCCACCGCTCGTAATGTCCTGGACAGCGGAACCGGGGCCAGACATCAAGGAACTGGACGGGTCCTACCAGTTCCAGCCGATCGCTGGGGGGACATCGGTCGTGTATGCGCTGAAGGTCGTCCCGTCGTTCGACATACCCGGGTTCCTGCGACGCCAGGCCGAGAAGCAACTGGTCGGTACGGCATTGCGAGGCTTGCGCGAGCGTGTTCACGGGCGGAAGCACGAAACCGGGTAGCCAGATGGAGGGGGAAGCGGGATAGGCGCCGGACCTTTGCTCGGCTCCTCCAACGGAGCTCAGCAGCAAGGGTGCGGGTAGAGGCTAGGAGGGTGCTGAGCAATCCACCAGCGGCCTGCCAACCGCCCGCAAAATGCCTGGGCCGGCGGTTGGCAGGCCCGAGCAATCGTCATTGTTCAGCACTTTCCTAGTGTCCCGAGCCGGAAGTTCGTCACAGAAGAGCGGGCTACACCTCCACCCCACCGAACCCCGAGAACGCGAAAACCGCGGGAAGGTGCCTCTTTCCTTGGGATCCCACCCCCGCCGCCACCTCCGAGGGTCACGGACGCGACCTTCTATCCC
>JAPOQZ010000035.1 GCA_026710435.1 bacterium
AGCCCCTCGCAGAGGGTACGGCGGGACGCGTTCGACGCCGAGGAGGTGGCGGTTGGGGGAGGGCCCGCCGGAGGAGACCGCCTCGACGGTTTTCGCGGTCTCGCCACCCCCGGAACCGGTGCGTGTCAGGCGGAGGAGGCTGTCTCCAGCGAATTCCCGATACAGGACACTAGTACCGCGGCTCCGGTGGTTGGACCGACCACGATCAAAACTAATGCAGAGGTGTTGTCTCGGCGACGCCATGGGCCGGTCGGCGTCCTATGGAGGGTGCTTCCTTGCCGTCACAGGTCCCGCCGACCCGTGAGAGCCCGTCCGAGGGTTATCTCGTCGGCGTAGTCCATGTCGCCACCGACGGGCAGTCCGCTGGCCGGTCGGGTAACCGCCACACCCAGCGGTTTGAACCGACGGGCGAGATACATCGCCGTGGTGTCACCCTCGATTGTCGGGTTGGTTGCGATGATCAACTCGGTGATCGGCTCCGCCCCTATGCGGCTCCGGAGTTCGTCGATCCTCAACTGGGCGGGTCCGACCCCGTCAATCGGGGACAGGGCTCCTCCCAACACGTGGTACCTGCCGTGGAATTCACGGGTCCGTTCGATGACCGCGATGTCCTGAGCCCGCTCGACCACGCATACCATCGCGTGGTCCCGGCGCGGGTCCAGGCAGATCGAGCACTCGACGCCGGAGGTCACGTTGTGGCAACGGGTACAGAACGACGTCTGCTCGCGGAGGTCCACGATGGCCTGGGCGAGGCTGCGCGCGTCGCCTTCGTCGACGTTGAGGAGATGGAAGGCAAGTCGTTGGGCGGACTTGCGGCCGATACCCGGAAGCCGGGTCAACTCGTCGATCAGTCTCTGGACGGGTTTCTCGAACATCGGATTCCCCAGCGTAGCCCCGCGCCGGGCGAGGACCGTGTCAAGCGCCTGGGGGGCGATGCCTGAGTGTCAGTCCTCTTCCACCAACCGGGCTCCGAAGGTCTCCTCGAGGAGTGAGAGGGGATCCATGGAATCGGCGGGTGCTTCGGGGAGGCTCTCCTTGTCGGGCAACGGCTCTGGTGGTCCTTCCTGGGTCGTTTCCGGTTCCTGACCCGACACCGGATGGTCGGCGGCGCGGAAGGAAACCGTCACGGGCGTGCCCAACAACCTACCCGCGAGTCCAGCCAGATAGCCGTGAAGGTCAGGGTCCGAGGACAGCTTCTGCAGGTGATAGTCGAGCCCGGCCGGAACTGCGAAGATGAGGGTGGAACCCTCAACTCCTCCGGGTATGGCATCCCGGAAGAGGGCCCCGCGGATCACGCCCATCTCCTCCCTGACCCCAGCCACCAACCGCGGCCAGATGCGGTCGAAGTCGGCCGGCGTGGGAGGCTCCCCGGTCTGGGCCTGCGCCGGGCCTGACGCAGGCTGGGAGTCCGTGACTAGAGGCCGGTCCGTTTCTGGGGGACGGCTTTCCACAGCTGGTTCCCCGGTCTCGGTCTCTTCGGCGGGATGCTCGGGTTTGAATCCCGGGTGACCGGCAAGGTGCTCGTCGGGAGCAGGACGCAGCGGTGTCGGAGCGCCTGGTGCGTCGGTTGCCGGTTCCGGGCGCGCCGGGGCAACACGGACTCGGGGGGTGCCTCTCTCGAGTTTCTCGATGCGGTTCAGTAACGCGTCGGCGGTGTTATCGAGTTCGGGTCGCACCAGCTTCAGGATCGACAACTCCAGCATCATCCGTTCCTCTCGACCCTCCCTGAGCTTGACCAGCGCCTCGCCGAGCAGATCGATGGCCCTCATGACGCTGGACACAGGGAGCCTGCGGGAGACTTCGTCCCATCTGGCAACCACCTCGGCGGGCTCGTCGGTGATGTCCTGCAGGTTCGGGGTGTACATGGTCAGGAAGACCCCGCGGAAGAATGCCATCGCGTCGCCCGCGAATCTGCGCAGGTCCACCCCGCTGGCTGCCAATCCGGCAATCAGCTCGAGCGCCACCTTCGCATCGGAGGTCACGAGCGCCTCGACGAGGGTCGACATCGCCTCGGGACCGGCCACCCCGCGTGCGTCGCGCACGCCTTGCCGTGTCACGGAACCGTCCCGCGCCGCTACCTGCTCGAGCAGGCTCAGGGCATCCCGGACGGATCCGGCCGCGTGCTGGGCGACTTCCAGCAGGGCCGGCCTGGAAGTCCGGTAACCCTCCGCCCGGCTGATGGCGTCCAGGTGATCGGCTATCAGCTCGGCATTCACCAAGTGGAAGTCGAACCGCTGGCTCCTGGATCGGATCGTATCGAGCAACCGGTAGGGCTCGGTGGTGGCGAGCACGAAATGCACATGATCAGGGGGTTCTTCAAGGGTCTTCAGCAGTGCATTACTGGCGGACTTCGTAAGCATGTGCGCCTCGTCGAGGATGAAGATCCGCTTGGCGCCGCCGATGGAGGCGACCGTCGAAACGCTCGCTCTGAGGTCTCGGATATCCTCCACCTTGTTGTGCGAGGCCGCGTCGAGTTCGAGTACGTCCATCGATGAGGAACCCGCCACTCCGGCGCAGGAGGGGCAGCTGTCACAAGGCTCGCCTTCCGAGTCCCGGGATGGACAGTTCAGCGACTTGGCGAGGATACGGGCGGTGGTCGTTTTCCCCGTACCACGTGGACCTGCGAACAGGTAGGCGTGCGCGACCCTACCCTCGACGATCTCCCTCGAGAGGGTTTCTGTGACGTGTTCCTGACCTATGACCTGGTCGAAGCGCTGAGGTCGGTACTTGCGATAGAGCGCCTGGTACTCCACACCCCGGATCGTACTCGCCCGACCTGATCGTGATAAGCCCGGCAAGCCTCCCGGCACGAGAGAACGCTTGCGACACATTCCCCGGGGCAATCGGTGGCGCATGGATCGAGAACCACGGCGGCCTTGACACTCGATATCGCTCTACCCTGACCATGAGGGTGCCCAGGACCCGTTGCAAAAGGAATTCTCCTATCTTGCAGAGCTTGGATCAGGTAGTCTGGCCCGGCAGCTCTCAGCACCCCCCTAGATGCATTTGGAATGGAGATGGGCAGAGGCGTAGGCCAAGTGGAAACCCGATTCCTCACTTTCGGAAGCGAGGCTGATCCGTTCGTATTCGACAGCGGCGCCACGCTCCCGGAGATCACGCTTGCCTACGAGATCTACGGTGAGCTGAATGAGGCGCGGGACAACGCCATCCTGCTGTTCCACGCTCTCACCGGTAGCCACCACGCCGCGGGCTACAACCGCCACGTTCCGGGCTTGGACGGACGTTGGACCGAACAGGTCCATGTCGGCTGGTGGGACGAGTTCATCGGTCCGCGCCGCTCGCTGAACACCGACAAGTTCGCGGTAATCTGCGCCAACTGGGTGGGACACTGCTACGGCTCCACGGGTCCTGCCAGCATCGATCCGGTGACGGGAAAGCGTTTCGGGGGATCCTTCCCCCGCGTTTCCGCCGGTGATACCGTGCGGGCCCACTTCCGGCTCCTCGACGAACTGGGGATCGACCGCCTCCACGCCGTCGTTGGCGGAAGCGTGGGCGGCATGATGTGCCTCGATGTCGCCACCCGTTACCCCGACAGGGTTCGTTTCGTCGTTCCGATAGCCGCCGGGTTGCGGGCTACCGCATTGCATATCATCCACGATTTCGAGCAGATCAACGCCATCTACAACGACCCGAACTTCAAGGGAGGCGACTACTACGAGGGTCCACCACCCAATGCAGGCCTAGCCCTGGCCAGGATGATCGGCCACAAGACCTTCGTGTCCCTGGAACAGATGGAAGAGCGGGCGCGGGGTGAGGTGGTGCCGGACGCTGACGAGAGGGTCCGGCTTCCCCTCGAGAGCTACATGTGGCATCAGGGCCAGAAGTTCGTGAAGCGTTTCGATGCCAACGCCTACCTCCGGACGATGTGGGCCTGGCAGGACTTCGACCTCTACGCCGAGGCAGCCCAGAGGGGGGTCACCATGCCCGAGATGCTGGCCGGCGGCGCGCACGAGTATCTGGTGTTCTCGATCGACTCCGACGTGTGCTACTACCTGGGGGAGCAGGTAGAGCTGACCGAAGAATTGAAGGCAGCCGGGATCCCCTTCAACTGGATCACGGTCCATTCCGAGAAGGGCCACGACGCCTTCCTCCTGGAACCCCATCTATTCGAGCCCCATCTGCGGTATCATCTGGAGTCGGAGTGGGGGTTGTTCCCCTGTTGACAACACCAAGAGCAGGTGTTCATGACCAAGCACACCTTCGGGTTTGACACGCGTTCGATCCATGCCGGCCAGAGGCCGGATCCTGAGACCGGTGCGCGCGCCATGCCCATCTACCAGACAACCTCCTACGTGTTCGACGATCCGCAGTACGCTGCCGATCTCTTCGCCCTCCAGAGTTTCGGCAACATCTACACCCGGATCAGCAACCCCACCAATGCCGCGTTCGAGGAGCGCATGGCCTCCCTCGAGGACGGGTTGGGCGGCCTCGCCACCGCCTCAGGGATGTCCGCCCAGCTCCTCTCGATCCTCACCATCTGCGAGGCGGGTGACAACATAATCGCCAACCGGGCTCTGTACGGCGGTACGTTCACCCAGTTCGACGTGACCCTCCGCCGTATGGGTATCGACACCACCTTCGTCGACACCAACGACACCGACGCGATCGAGGCGGCGATCACCGACCGGACCCGGCTGGTCTATGGCGAGACCATCGGGAACCCGGGCGGCGACATCCTGGACCTGGGGGCCATCTCCGATCTCGCCCATTCTTACGGCTTGCCCTTAGTGGTCGACAACACCTTCGCCTCGCCGGCTCTGTGCCGCCCCATCGAGCACGGAGCGGACGTGGTGGTGCATTCGGCCACCAAGTTCATCGGCGGGCACGGAACCGTAATCGCCGGGGTCATCGTCGAGAACGGCCTGTTCCCGTGGGACAACGGACGCTTCCCTGCCATCGTCGAGCCGTCGGCGGCCTACCACAACCTCCGGTTCTGGGAGAACTTCCGGGAGTACGCCTACCTGATGAAGGCCCGGATGGAATTGCTTCGTGACGTGGGCTCGGTTCTCTCGCCGTTCAGTTCGTTCCTGCTGCTGCTCGGGCTGGAGACCCTCTCGATACGGATGGATCGTCATGTCGCGAACGCCCAAGCGGTGGCGGAATTCCTCGACAACGACAAACGCGTCTCATGGGTGTCGTATCCGGGTCTTCCATCCCATGAGTCCTACGACCTGGCGCGCAAGTACGTGCCGGCCGGGCCGGGGGCGGTGTTCACCTTCGGGATCGCGGGAGGGTACGAGGCAGGGGTGTCGTTCATCAAGCGGGTGGAGCTGGCCAGCCACCTGGCCAACGTCGGCGACGCAAAGACCCTTGTGATCCATCCTGCCAGCACCACGCACCAGCAGGTACCCCCCGAGGAGCGGGACGCGGCCGGGGTCGGCAACGACATGATCCGCATCTCCGTCGGACTGGAGAACATCGAGGACATAATCTGGGATCTTGACCAAGCTTTGGGGAGCGGACGATGACGAGAGTTCTAGAGGCAGATCCCCGTACCCGGCTCCGGATCATCCGGGAGGCCGAGTCGGTGGCCCTGGTAGGGGTATCGGGCAACGAGTTGCGAGCTTCCAACTTCGTCGCGACGTACATAGCAAGAACTCATCTCAGGGTCTATCCCGTGAATCCGATGTACAAGGAGATCCTGGGCTTGAAGTGCTACCCGTCGCTGGCCGCCCTGCCCGAGGTGCCCGACATCGTGGATGTGTTCCGCAAGCACTCGGCGCTCCCAGGTGTGGTCGACGAGGCCATCGCAATCGGCGCCAAGGTGGTGTGGTTCCAACTGGGCCTCCGCCACGACGATGCCGCGCAGACCGCTATCGACGCCGGACTCGAGGTGGTGCAGGACCGCTGCCTCAAGATCGAGCACGCCCGCTTCTCGGGCCGTCTCAACCTGGCCGGTTTCGACACGGGCGTCATCTCCAGCCGTCGCCACCGGGAGATCTGAGCCGGAGCATCCGGACGGGGTCAGGCCGCCTCAGTCAACCGACGACGGTGCCGGGGCTGCTCGACCTGAACAGCCTACAGTCGGTCGATAGCGACCAAGAAGCTGCCGAGAGCAATGGCTGTGCCGACGATCCAACGGACCAACCGGTTGATGGCCTTCTCGATTCCGGCTTCTGCCTTGGCCAACGCCTCCGATGCCTTGGCATCCGCGTACCCCTCTGTCGCGGTGGACACGTCATCCTTCTCTAGCCGACCAACCTTGATCATGCCATGAGCGATCAGCAGTTGTCAAGCTAAGCGGACTTTACCCATCGTATTCATACGCTGCTCACTCAGTTGCACACCGTCACGGGAAGTGCGGCGTTCGCAACGGAAACGGTTGCTCCGAGGTGTCACCGTCTCCGGTGAGACGCCGTATGCTCTGCGAGAGTTCGCTCAGAAGGTCGGCACTCATCTGCCGGACTCTGCAAGAACGGAAGGGCCGACATCGGCTGATCGGCGTCTCTCAATCGCCGCGGCGGGACCTTCCGATAAGGGATCATTTGTCGGAATATGATAAGGTATGACTCAGGTTATACCTAATGAACACACTGAGACTCTCATCATCTGAGGAACGAGAAGGAGACTTGCATGGCGAAGGCCGTCGGAATCGATCTAGGTACCACTAACAGCGTGATCGCAGTCCTCGAGGGTGGCGAGCCCACCGTGGTCGCCAACGCCGAGGGCGGCCGTACCACGCCGTCGGTGGTTGCTTTCAAGGAAGGGGACGTACTGGTTGGTGAGGTGGCCAAGCGCCAGGCGATCACCAATCCCGACAACACGATCCGTTCGGTCAAGCGGCATATGGGCACCGGTTGGACCGCCGACGCCGACGGCAAGGATTACAGCGCCCAGGAGGTGTCGGCCCGGATCCTGATGAAGTTGAAGCGTGATGCAGAGGCCTACCTGGGTAGCGAGGTCACTTCAGCCGTAGTCACGGTACCGGCCTACTTCAACGACGCACAGCGTCAGGCCACGAAGGAGGCGGGCCAGGTCGCCGGTCTCGAGGTACTGCGGATCGTCAACGAACCCACCGCCGCGGCGCTCGCCTATGGCCTTGACAAGGAAGAGTCCGATCAGACCATCCTGGTGTTCGACCTTGGGGGCGGGACCTTCGATGTCTCCATCCTGGAGATCGGTGACGGGGTCTTCGAGGTCAAGTCCACCAGCGGCGACACCCAACTCGGCGGGGACGACTGGGACGAAGCGATCATCGACTGGCTGGTCGCCGAGTTCAAGAACGAGAACGGGGTGGACCTGTCTGCAGACCGGATGGCGGTCCAGCGCCTCAAGGAAGCGGCGGAGAAGGCCAAGATCGAGTTGTCGAGCGTCTCCGAGACCGACGTGAACCTCCCCTTCATCACGGCGACTGCCAGCGGCCCCCTTCACCTGCAGAAGCGGCTCACCCGGGCCGAGTTCCAGAAGATGACCCGGCATCTGGTCAAGGAGACCGAGGGGCCGTTCCGGCGGGCCGTCCAGGACGCAGGCATACCCACCGAGGGAATCGACCATGTGGTTCTGGTGGGTGGCTCCACCCGGATGCCTGCGATCCAGGACCTGGTCAAGAGGTTGACCGGTAAGGATCCTCATCGCGGGGTCAATCCGGACGAGGTGGTGGCGGCGGGGGCTGCCCTCCAGGCGGGCGTGTTGACCGGTGACGTGAAGGACATCCTCCTTCTCGACGTGACCCCCCTCACTCTCGGTATAGAGACCAAGGGCTCCGTCATGACCAAGATGATCGAGCGAAACACGACCATCCCGACCAAGCGGACCGAAATCTTCACCACCGCCGCGCACAACCAGCCAGAGGTGGAGATCCACGTGCTCCAAGGCGAGCGTCCCATGGCCCACGACAACAAGAGCCTGGGGAAGTTCAACCTCACCGGTATCCCTCCGGCGCCCATGGGCGTACCCCAGATCGAGGTCAGCTTCGACATCGACGCCAACGGCATCGTCTCGGTCAACGCGAAGGACCTCGGCACCGGGCGCGAGCAGGCGATGACCATCACCGGCGGGACCGCCCTGTCGAAGGATGAGATCGACCGGATGGTGGAGGACGCCGAGCGTTACGCGGAGGAGGACGCCAGCAAGCGGGAGTTGGTGGACGCCCGCAACCGTGCCGAGCAGGTCATCAACCAGACCGACACGTTGCTCGAGGAGCACGGCGACAAGCTCGACGACAGCGAGCGGGCAGCCATCGACGAGGCGTTGGCGGCGTTGCGCAGCACGGAGGGCGACGAGTCTGCCACCGCCGCGGACATCGACTCCAAGATCGAGGAGACGTTCCGGGCTTCCCAGGTTCTCGCGCAGAAGATGTACGCGTCCGAGGCGGGTGAGCAGCCCGAGGCCGGGACGGGTGGTCCGATGGGCGACGACGAGGACATAGTCGAGGCCGAGATCATCGACGATGACGAGGAGCGGTGATGCCCGGTCCCGGATGCGGGGTGAGGCTATGAACGGAGAGCACGGGGAAATGGTCCAGGACCTCGTCGTCGAGGCCGCCCAGAACACGGAGGCCATCGCAGGCGATTAGATGGGGGAGACCGACGAGGAGGTCCCGGCTCTGGAGCTACCGGAAGACCCCGATGAGGCGATTGCGCTTCTCGTAGGGGAGTTGCTGGCTACCCGCACAGCAGCCGCGGAGGCCCTCGATCGGTGGCAACGGTCGGTGGCCGAGTTCGACAACTACCGGAAGCGCTCCCAGCGCGACCAGGCTGCAATGGTCGCCAGATCGTCCGAGCGCGTGCTGCTCCGTCTTCTCCCGGTACTCGACAGCCTGGATGCGGCCATGGCCGCCGGGGCCGGCACTGTTTCCGATGAGAGTATGCGCGAAGGTCTGACAGGTACGCGTGACCTGCTGCTGTCGACTCTCTCCAAGGAGGGTCTGGAACCCATACAGGCGCTAGGCGAGGCGTTCGACCCGAACCTGCATGAAGCCGCCCATATCGCGGACGGAAGCGGAACGATGGTGGTAGAGGCGGAGTGGCGTCGGGGGTACACGCTCGATGGAAGGGTCATCCGGGCCACCCTCGTCGCCGTCGGCTACGACGCGGAGGACACCGGAGATTCCGGAGATCCGGGGGAGGAGGATCCGGTAGCGGGATAACCGTGACCGGTGGTGGAGCATGAATCGCAACTGGCTCGAGAAGGACTTCTACCGGCTGCTGGAGGTCGACAAGGACGCAGATCAGGCCGAGATCAAGAAGTCCTACCGGCGCCTCGCCCAGAAGCTGCATCCCGACGCCAACCCTGACGACGACAAGGCGGCCGACCGGTTCAAGGAGGTATCGGAGGCGTACTCGGTCCTCTCGGATCCCGAGAGGAGGAAGGAGTACGACCAGGTGCGGTCCATGGGGGCCGGACCCTTCCGTCGAGCCACGGGCGGTCAGGGCCCCTTCGGGGGCGGCCAGCAGGTTCGTATCGAGGACCTGCTGGGAGGTGCCGGTGGGATCGGAGACCTGTTCGGATTCGGCGGCGGGCGGCGCGGTCCCCAACGCGGCTCCGACGTGTCCGCGACCCTCGACATGACCTTCGAGGAGGCGGTCAAGGGGACCACCGCCTCCGTGCGGATCGAGAGTCCGGATGCGTGCAGCCGTTGCGGGGGCGGCGGCGCAGAGCCCGGCACCTCGTTCGACGTGTGTCCTGGTTGCGGCGGCACAGGAACGGTCGCATCCAATCAGGGATTCTTCTCGTTCACCAATCCATGCCGGCAGTGCGGCGGCTCCGGAAGGACGCTCGACTCCCCATGTCTCAAATGCCGAGGCTCCGGCCATGAGAGGAGCGCCCGCACCATCAAAGTGAGAATCCCACCCGGCGTGAAGGACGGGAACACCATCCGGCTGCGCGGGAGGGGCTCGCCCGGTACGCGGGGAGGTCCTCCGGGTGACCTGCTGGTCCGGGTCAGGGTCGCTACCCATCCCCTCTATTCCCGTCGCGGGAATGATCTTCTCCTCACACTTCCGGTGAGCTTCACCGAAGCCGCCCTGGGTGCGAAGGTGGACGTCCCGACCCTCAACGGGTCGGTGACGTTGAAGGTCCCGGCCGGAACCTCCTCCGGCAGGATCTTCCGCGTGCGCAAGGAAGGAGTCAGGCGAGAGAGGGGACGTCCGGGTGACCTGCTGGTTACCGTGCAGGTGGCAGTACCGCCGAAGCTAACCCGAGACGCCCGCAAGATGCTCGAAGAGTTCAGAAACCTGTACGAAACGGAGAACCCACGAGATAACCTCTGAGTGGTAGGGAGGCATGATGGCCAGGAAACAGACCCATAACGAGTTGGAGGCGGTCTACGTCATCTCGGTTGCGGCAGCCCTGTCCGGGATGCATCCCCAGACGCTGCGAATCTACGAGCGGCGCGGGCTGATCGAACCGTTCCGGACACCTGGAGGTCCCCGCCGCTACTCGGACGCCGACCTTGAGCGCCTTTCGTTGATCCAAGACCTGACCAGCCAGGGCATCAACATCGAAGGGGTCAAACGCATAATGCGTTTGGAGGCCGAGAACGAGGCCCTGCGCAACGAAGTCCGCCGTCTCCGAAGGCGGATGAAGGTCATCGAGGAGGCCGCAGTCTTGGCCGCGCAGGAGTCGCAGCGTCCCTACCGGACCGAGATACTCGTCCGCCGCGACATCATGGGCCTCCCCGACCTGCCTGGTTAGCGAACCGATCCAAGGAGTCTGCTACCCAGAACCCGGGGACGTTCCGAACCCGTAACTTGAGTCTCGGTTGAGAACCCCGAAACGTGGCCGGACTCCAGCGGGCATGCCCCCGTGTGTCACCTCCGAGGCTCAGCGCGTGCCCCGATAAACCTGAGAAGATTCGGCTCCGACAATTCTGATTCCTGCCACAGTCCGGTCGACGCAGCACGGGGCCACCGACGTTTTGCCGCTACTCACCATGCCTCACGCCTGTGACGAGAAGCGGATTCTTGGCCCCGATAACTTGCCCTGCGGAAGATATCACGACTGATTCCCTGAAACGAACGTTGTCCCGTACCCAGAACGTATTGCAGGTAGTTTCTGAAGTGAAGGAAGTTATGTTCCTGAAACGTATTGTAGTTCGTTCCTGAAGCGTATTACAGTTGATCTCTGAAATGTATTGCGACAAGGGTTCGTGCTCCACGATCAGCGCATTCTCGCAACGTAGCATCCACGTAGGAACGGCTTCCGGGTTTCATGGGATCTGCCGCTAGCGCACCTCGCACGCTCACGATGCCCGGATATCTCCCGCGTACGGCAGATGCGGACATCGATGGCGCCCTCCGGCGGCGCGGAGCGGTCCTCATCGAGGGCTGCCGAGCGTGCGGCAAGACTTGGGCGGCTCGCAACGTCGCCCGCAGTGAAGCTCGCCTCGACGACGAGGCGACCCTGCTGCTGGCCTCCGCTGATCCGGCCGCAGTGCTCCGCGGCCCGACTCCCAGATTGCTCGACGAATGGCAGAACGTGCTGCCGCTGTGGAACAGGGTGCGCCGTGAGTGCGATGACCGGGCCGAGTTCGGACAGTTCATCCTTACAGGCTCCGCGATGCCGCAGGACGACATCACCCGTCACACGGGCGTGGGTCGGATCAGCCGGGTGTTGATGCGTCCCATGTCGCTCTACGAGATGGGTCACTCCACCGGCGTGGCGTCACTGAGCGAGCTATTCAAGGGTGAGCAGGTTTCGGCCCTTCCGTCTGACGCCGGCCTGCGGGATGTCGCCTCGTTCGTCTGCGTAGGGGGATGGCCCGGTAGCCGGGGCCTGGACGAGCACGACGCCCGTCTGGCGGTGGGTGACTACCTGAGCGAGATCGTCCGGCTGGACGTGCCATCTGCAAGCGGGATCAGGCACCGGCCGTCCGCGGTGAGGAGGCTGGTGCGCTCCCTGGCACGCCATGTGGCCACCGAGGCGAAGACAACCACTCTGGCCGCCGACGCGGGTGGCGATACTCCCCTCGGACGGTCCACGGTGAACGCCTACCTGGATGCTCTCGAGCGCATATTCGTAGTGGAGAACCAACCGGCCTGGTCGGTCGGACTCCGATCGCGCGCCACAATCCGGCGGGCTCCTAAGCGTCACTTTGTCGACCCGTCCCTGGCCGCCTCGATGCTGCGAGCCTCACCCGAGCGGTTACTGGCCGATCCCAACACGTTCGGCCTGCTGTTCGAGTCGCTGGTCGTGCGCGATCTCCGCATCTACAGCCAACCCGACCGAGGCGACGTCTCCCACTACCGCGATGAAACCAGCCTTGAAGTCGATGCCATCATCGAGCGGGACGATGGCGCCTGGATAGCCGTCGAGGTCAAGCTGAGCCCGGCCCCCCATATCGTAGACGAGGCGGCCAGATCACTGCTACGCCTGCGTAACAAGGTCGCCCCAAGCCGAGTCAGAGATCTGGCCGCCCTGATGGTGGTGACCTCCACCGGTTCCGCCTACCGGCGACCCGACGACGTTCAGGTAGCCCCCATCACAACCCTCGGCCCGTAGCCTCTACCACCCCGCGTAGAAGCGGATCCTCCGCAGTGGTGGGACTCCACGGGTTCAGTAACTCAAGCCCTTCGAATCGATGACGGCACAGGAACACGAGCCAACGAGCACGCGCCGGGTTCGCAAGTACCGCATGCGGTTGCGTAAACAAGGCATGCGTCCCATCCAGATGTGGGTGATCGACGTACGCGCTCCAGCCTTCGCTAGGGGAGCGCACCGGCAGTCGGCGGCGGTTGCCGTAAGCGACCGAGCAGAGGGCGACCAAACGTTCATAGGCACACTCGGCCTTGACCAGGAATGAGCCGTGGTGAGATATGGAAGGCGACAGCCGGTCGTGGCTACGCGGGAAAGCCCCAGCCCATCGGGCTCGTCCAAGACGATCGTTTCGATGCCACCAACTCAGTGACGGTGTTCACCTTCACGAACGACCCGACCGAGGGGCCCCCGATAGAGCTGCTTCTGGGTCCCGATCAGGAGAACGACCTGCACGAACACTGCAGCCTGATGGTTGACAAGCTCACAACGATGCTACGCTCGCGCATCGGTCGGCTTTCCGGCCAGGACATGGTGAGGTTGGCACGCGCCATTGTCGCTTTTCTTGGCTCGCGGGCTATTGATCCCGAGACCGGGCCGGCAACTGTAGCGGTTCGCTCAAGCTGAGCCCGGTGCCCTACATCGTGGACGAAGTCGCCAAGTCCCTGCTGCGTCTAAGCAAGTAGCCAGGAACCGAGTCGAGGACTTGGCGGTGCTGATAGTGGCCACGTCCGGCGGCCCCGCTTACCGCGGTCCCGACAACGTCCAATTGGCCCCGACTACCACCCTCGGGTCTTGGAAACCGATCGCTACTCAGGAGAAGGCCGTCGGCTTGCCTCGCTCCCACCTCCTGGCGGCTTGGCGCGTAGTCCGGCGGCCTTCCTGTTTGATGACGCCCGGTCCATACTGCCGCCGGAGTTCACCTTCCCGGCGCTCTAGATTCTTGGTGATCCCCGAGTGCTTGATTCTTCCGTCGGGCCCGACGAAACGGTACTTGTAGGTATCCCTTGGCTTTGCCAACCTCCTACCCCCTCGTCAACCTCTGCGGTCACGTGCCCGCGATCCTCGACCCCTGCTGTCCCCGCCGGCGAGACGTCGATCGGTATCCGCTCGTCGTCGAAAACGGCGATAAGCTCAAGCCTGCCTCCCAGGCTCTCGACGACCCCTCGAATTGTCGAGAGCAGATGATCGCCCGTGTTTTCCATCTGGGAGGTCACCGGCTGGGCTCGCCCGATCAGGTAGGCCAACTCCAGCTTGGTCATCTTCCGCGCCTGGCGAAGCTCCGCCAGGTTGAACGCCACGGACTCGGCAGCTGCTTCCTCTTTGGTCGCGTCTATCTCATCCCGTTCGTCAGGCGTGATCTCGCCTATCAGTTCCTTCAACGTAGGAAGCCCCATCATTCGTCCCTTCGTTCTGATCTGCTCTGCGGGTCCGCATCACGTTCCAAGGGCGAGGTAACGTTCATAAAGCCTGTCCGCCCTGCTGATCGACTTTCGGTACCACCGGTCCGGGTCTCTCGACTTGTCACCTCCCAACAGCAGTACAGCCCGACGTTGCCGGTCGAATATGAACAGTATGCGAATGTTCTTGCCGGCCCCACGAGGTCTCAACTCCTTCATATTGTGGTAGGAGGATGTCGCGACGCTATCCACATAGGGCCTTCCAAGGTTAGGTCCTTGATCGGCCAAACGCTCGGCAGCCGCCAGCACGGCCAACTGCTCTCGTCGACCGAGATCGCCGAACCATGTCTCGAACTCGAGAAGAGTAACTACCTCCCAATTCATCATCCCGATTGTACACTATTATATAATACCGATATAGGTGACAACATGAGCAAGACGTTCGAGCCGACGAGCAGGCCGCTGATCGAACTCGGACCGCTTGGGCCGCCTGTTGAATACCTAGTGGTGCATGGCAGTAGCACCGTCCGGCCAGGTAAACGATATCGAGTCTGGTTGGTCACACGCGCTGGGCCCTGTGGGCCGTTCTCCAGTTCCTTCCGTAACCGAAGGGAGTAGGTTAGGGGGGTTGACAAACTCGAAAGTTCGAGTCGAAAGGACCGACGACGCCAGTATGCGTGCGAATGCCAATATCCCGAATCGGGCGGACGCCGGGCGGGCAGCGACGCTGCTCGTATCGGCGGGGGTGAGCAGGGTGATGCTGTTCGGTTCGGTGGCACGCGGTGAGGCCTCCGAGGAGAGCGACATCGATCTGGTAGCGATCTACGACGACCTGGATTACTCGGAGCGGTTCGCTCGCAAACAGGAGCTTTCGAGGCTGGTGGAAGCCGATACGGGTCATCCGGTTGATCTGCTGGTCACGGACCGTCCCGAATGGAAGGTCCGTACCGAGGACGTGGTCACGTCTCTGGAGAGCCGGGTAGCCGGCTACGGGGTGGTGCTCGCCGACCGAGGCGCCGGCGAAGTGGATTGGGACAAGGCGATGGTCTTGCCCACTCACGGCTACGAAGCAGCCGTGAGGCGCTTGCGTGAGGTGATCAGCGCTCTGACAGCGCTCCACATGTTCCTGAAGCCGGATGATCCCGAGTTGGAAGCACGACATGCCGGTGATATTGATGAGGCCCTGTACCTGCAGGTGATCCGGTTCGAGGGTGCCTGTAGGCAGGCCCAGCGTGCTGTCGAGCCGGCGATCAAGGCCCTGGTACACCTGGCGTGCCACCGACGCGAATTGCGAGCACACGACATCGGTGAGCTCTGCTCGCAACTGGTAGAGCCATATCGCAGCGACGTCGCCGCCCGGATTGCAGCCGTGGGGTCGGATAGGCTGACGCGTAGGCACGAGGATTCGCGTTACATTTATGAACGACCCGCCGAGGAGCCCCCGAGTGGTGGCCTGGTCCGGGCGATGGCCGCAGTTGCCTGCGGAGTGGCTACATACGCGGCTGAACAGATAGGCGGTACCCCGATCGAGATCTCCCTGGTCAGGCAGGCCGCCATGAGAGTTGAGCGATCACTGAACCGCTGCAAATCCGATCACCACAGTCCTCTGACCTGCTTCCCCGATCTGCACTGAGTCGGTCTACTCTCTTTGGTCAGACAGTTGCGATCTCAAGTTGCTCCAACATGCTGTTACTCAAGTATCTGAAACTCTGAGGTGGTCGGAATCCAGCCACTCGCTTACGCAGCGTTGCAAGGGATGGCGGTTCTTGTAGCGGGCACGGCCTATCTACCACGATAGCCACGGCGTCCTGTACTCCATCAAAGTAAGAATCGTATTCTGTTTCCGTCACTCCACACTGGTTTCCATAGCGTTTCCAAATGGCTGACTTAGGGGCGACATCCAAACGAACTACCCGGCATGTACCTACCAACTGACGAACAGGTGAAGAAGCATAAATCAGTACAGTGTGACCGGGATGTACCGTAGGTGCTACACGCCGGAGCTCAACTGTCTTCGTACCATTCAGGATCGACATCGCGAACCTCGGTTTCAGCGAGAGAAGGAGTACGCCTCTCTCATGTGACATAACGAGAGGCCCTCTCGTATATGGTAGCGAACAATTGTTCAGAAACCTTTTGTGGAGATGGGAGCGCTACAAATGGCTTCCCGATCCTCTCAGACATCTCTCGAATCTTGTTTAGGCTCACTGGAGCCTCAAGTAGCTCGGTGTCTACAAACCGCAATGCCATAACTCGTCCCTCACGTGCTGAAGTCTTCATCACATCATCTCGTGTGTAGACACCGAGACGAGCGAACCGGCGGTGTAGTGTTAGCGGTCGGTCGACCTGTACCTCCGCCAATTGTGAGACAGCTCGGATATGTCCTTCCGACTGGTACACCGTAGCACCGGACACATACCAAAGTATCCTGGCCGGGGATGCCAGTCCCTGGGAATTACGCCAACTTCTGTAGTACACGTGCTCCCGACTCATCCCGAGTTCTGTCGAGCGCCCGAAGAGAGTGCCTTCGGCACTATGGGTATCGAATAACTGCTCAGAAAAAGCAGGTCTGATAGGAATGACAAATGTTCTGAGGTCACTACCCACTACCTTCAGGGGCCAATTCTGGTGTTCGTAGAGAGCGATATCTGATGCTGTCAGGTTCCCTCTATCGGCTATTTCCGAGATTGGTATCAGACCAACCCTGGTATCACATCTCCATCCATTACTGATCTGTAGGTAGCCCTCATCCTCTAGAGCACGCCGTAGCGAGAGGGAAAGATATTGGTCGGTAACCAGTACAGATCCAAGGCCTTTCTGTAGAGCCTGATCCCGAAGTAGAAAGCATATCTGTCTACCCATAGTTTCGGAGAGGCGATCCGTACCTACCAATCTCAACAAAGGTACGATGAGGCTGTGGTTCTCTATGTGACTGATAGAAGTGGCAAGTGCCTGATTTGAGTCTGTTTGTACAACAGTGATCCCAGACAGGTCCGGAGTAGCCTGGGCCTCTCGTATGATGCCTACAAGATTGCTATGTGGCTCGGACTGCCCATAGTTCTGGAAGTCGTCTATGAATGATCTTTCATCATCTATCGTGTATTCCACCCTCAGCATGGTGGCGTTCAATTGTCGTGGCTCGTAGCGATCCTCGGATCTGATACTGTCAAGAGTGACGATGAGCTGTTGAGGTGAGAGTACAGAGATCCCGAAGCGATTCGCTAATATGTCGGAGCAATCGATGATCGCTTGATCACGAGTGACAAAGTAGTAGCCTCCGCCAGCAATAGTATCAGCAAGATGGCGATGGTCGGAGTCTTGGGCGCGTGAGACTAGAGCAGAGACTGTCGACACCAGCTTGTGCCATCGTTGATCACGAGAGACGGGAAGCCTGGGAAACTGTTCGAGTTGGTTGCGTATATCGTTCCGCCGTTCCAACGTTGGTAACTGAGCAGCCTCGTGATATGTTTCGTCTGTGATACAGATATCAACCATTTGAGTAACCCAGTCGTCGAGAAGATGCTGGCTTGGAAGGCCCCGCGGTGCAGCCTCCTCTACAAGATCTAGGACAATATTGAAGTCAAGGGCAACTAGTGTCCCCAGTTGTGCAGTATCGTCGGCAACCGGAGTGAAGAGGCTATAGTGGCCATGATTGCGGAACCAAATTTTAAGAAGAGTCCCTCGCTGACTTCGGCCAGGGCGCTCAGCGATGATGGCAAAGCCGAGTTTCCTCCATAGCGTATTCGCACCGTAGTCTTCTCTACAGGCAAGTTCGATCCCACGGCGGTCTTGGTGTCTGTCTCCGACTTTGTCGACAAGGGAGCGAGCGATGCCTCGTCCTCTATATGATGTGTCCACACAAAGATGGACGATCTTGACTACGTCTCGTGGGAGGTCGAAGAGTACGTATCCGACAATACGGTCGTCAATTTGGGCAGCGAGGAGGGTACCTCGTTCGGCGCGATCCCGAAATCCGGAAGTTGGCATGAAGCCGAGCCATCGGCTATTTTGCTTCCATAGTTCGTTGACGACGGTATCGAACTCAGGACCCGGATGCGATACTTCAAGGATGTGAGGCTCTGACTGGCCTGTTGGTGATGCGGGGTTCGAGTTCATGAGGGGCTTCGTGAGTCGGTGGAGATGGGCGGGCTGATAGACCGGAGACATCTTCCGACGCGTTGTGATGACCGGGGCATCTTTACACCTTCGGGGGTTTCCGTTCGGCGTCTGTTGGTGTGGGGAGGTCGGTTGCAAGTAGGAGGGGGCCGGCGACGATGTCGTCGAGGAGTTGGGCGGCAGTCGGTGTCTTGTCGATGGTGTGTTGCAGGATGGTGATCAGGCGTAGAAGTTCGTCGGTGAAGACCCACGTACTCGGTCGTATGTCGCTCAACGGGCCTGCCGTCTTTCCTTTCCGTTTGGCCATTCGATAGCCGAGCCACGAGCTCAGAACCTTGAGGCCGGAGACCTCGAAGTTCCAGACCTCGTTGCTGACGGGGCCGAACCGTCCGCTTCCCACTTCGAGGATCTGGTCGTCAGGGCGGTGGCGGAAGGTGTCGGGATACCCTTCGATGGGTGAGATCCTGTGCACTGTTCCGGGTGGCAGGGTCGTGGCGTCGTCCGGCCCAGAGCGTTCTCCCCAGGTTTGGTACCAGAGAAGTTCTCGGCCGAGTTCCACCGCTCGGTTGAACAGATCGGGGCTAGCAGTGAACGGTATGTGGACAGGTTCGACTATTTCGGCAAGTTCGTCGGTGAATCGATCAGTGAACGCTCCTGTCCCGAGTAAACCGTGCACGTAGGCGACGAGGTCTTCAACCGTCAGATGTTCGTCCACCGTTTGGCTGAGTGTTTCCAGCAACTCGCCAGGAACGTTAGGCTCCCGGGAACTTGGGTCGCGGTATATCGGCATCACGTTCTTGGCGCCGCGACCGCTGAAGTGGTGTATGTCGGGTACGTATGGTGTGACGGTGAGGGCTGGCCCACGCCCGAGTTTGGCAGAGGTCAGCGTTGTGAGGAACAATTGACCACCCCCTCGTACGCGCCAAAGAACGGGCCTTGGCCTATCCGCGACTCGCTTGTCGGCTATTGCCCACTGACGGTCGAAACTGCGGTAGCCGTATCGTTCAATGCTCTCAGGCCGATCGTCTCTGTCGAGATGTTGAATCGGGCGGAGCCTCTGGCCCCTGTGCAATAGGGGTATCGGTGTGCTGGTCGCTGTCATTTCCTTCTCGAACAGCAACGCGCTACGTTTACGCGGCACTGCTGTGACCAGTTCACTCCATCGTTGCCGCAAAAGACTCAGCGTTTCGCCAATCGGCCAAGTCCGGTGGAACTTGGCACCCGAGTGACGCCAAGGGAACAGGTCTGTGACGATGGGCCATGACCAGTAAGCGCCTTGGTCGTCGTGTGGGACGAGCCGTTCGAGTCCCTTACCGTGCACGTCCGTTGCTACCATATCGAGTGTTAGCGTACCCAATCGTTCGAACTTCTCTTGCCTGCTTCCCGAAATACATAGGTGACGAACTGTGCATGACGAACTCGGGATGCCCTTCCTAAGCGCGAAGGCGATGGCGACTGGCGTTTGAATGTCGAAAATATTCTCTTCGATAAGTGCGCCGCGACCTTCGCCTCCTAGGTCGACTATCAGCAACTCGTCAAAGGCAGAACGAAGCAGGGATCGGACGCCTCCCATCGCGAACCCTTCTAGGTAAGAAGAGGCGGTGATGAAAGTGACGATGCTTGGGCCGGGAGGTAGTTCGGTTGCCTGCCATACGGCCCATCGCCAGAAGTAAACGTAGAGGTTGTAAAGGTTCGGTGCGTAGTTGCCGAGACCCGCGTCGCTCATGGGTCGGATAACGTCCTCAAGCAAGGGTGAGATTCCCGATGCGCCGTAGCGTACGACACCGCCCTTCCGCTTGCCGGTGTCGCCTGCGGCGCGCTGCTCCCTTTCGTAGGGAGGGTTACCGATGACGACGGTGAACCGTTCATCCTTCTTGAGTTGTGCTGCGCGCCGCCCCTCGGCCGCTACAGGGTCTTCCATCAAGTCGAACGCCATCTGCGGGGGGTCGTGATCGAGGGTGTTGGTCAGCAGGATTTGAGCAGCGTCGGTCGGAAGGCCTTCGTCGTGCAACTGGAGGGCGAGCTTGAGGTGGGCGATCGCGTAGGGCCCGAGCATGAATTCGAAGGCATGCATTGACGGCAACACGCTCTCCCCGAGATGTTGACGCCAGCTCTCATCCGGGCGAGCTCTTTCGAATGAGCCTTTGGCACGGCGGAGCCAGTGAACCAGGAACGTGCCGGTACCGGTGGCCGGATCGATCATCGAGATGAACGGCTTGGCGGGATCGACTCCGTCAGGTACGGCGAACCCGAGACGTTCGGCCACGTCCTGCCAGGTGGACGGATCAGCGATGCCTGCTTCGAGGCCGAACCGTGTCCGCAGGATCTCGTCGACACCTCTCACCATAAATTCGACCACAGGCTCCGGCGTGTAGAAGGCGCCGGCTTCGGCTCGCAACTTGCGGTCGTACTTCTTGAGGAAATCCTCGTAGAAGTGGATTACCGGGTCACCGCCCTTGGCGTTCGAACCGAACTCGTCCAAGATCGCCTCGATATCGGTGACGCGGAGATCGGCGATCAACTGATCGAGTCCGCTGCCTTCGAGATCGAGCGCGGTGGCTTCCCCGTGCACCTGCTCGAAGAAGGCCGACAGGAATGGATTGCTGAGCGGTACCGCCGACAGGACCGGCGTGGCGCCGAACCCATCGGGGTCGCTCACCCGGCTGCCGAGCAGGCCGTAGACCAGGGTTTGGGCGCACATGTCGGCAAACCGGTTCGCGTTCACATCGGCGACCAACTGTTTGCGGATGTCGTTCATGAGTTCCGTGAAGGGACCTTGCCCGCCCTCATCGCCGAGTGCTCCGCCGATCTGATCCCGTAGGTCGCGGGCGGTTCTCGCCATGCGGTCGGCCAGACGGGCGGCGGAATCGATCACCTGGCCCGGACGCAGAGTGAACGGGTTCCGCCATGCGGCCCTCCACGTATCGATATCCTCGTCGTCATCGGGCCAGTTGAGCTGTGGCAGCAGTTCCTCGGCCAGCCGACGAAGACGAAGGGTCGAGTCAGCGGGTCGCCACGAGAGGCAACGGAACTCGACCTTGTCCCTCACATCGAAGAAGACCAGCACATGTAGTTCGGTGGAGTCCCCGTCGCCGGTTGTTACGACGAAGAGCAGATCGTCGAGGACCCAGGAGCGGTGGTCGGCTTCTCCGGCCGCTCTCCTTCTCCTGATGAGCGCACTCAGGATCCCGCGCAAGCGCGTGATCAACAGCCTCTCGCCAGACAGATCGACGAAAAAGATGCCCCAAGGCTGGTCTGCGGTGAAGGGTCGCACCTGCCGTACCCGCTCGATCCGGGCCCTGATCAGGCGGGGAACGCCCAACTCTGCGAGATCCCAATCGAAAGTGAGGTCGTCTACATCTTCGTCTTCAAGCATGGCCTCGTCCTCGAGAGGCCAGTCCAATTCGTCGATGAAGTAGCGGAGCAGGTCATCCGCTGTTCGGACCGTCCGGAGGCGTTCCAGCGCGGTAGCAGATCGTGTGTTCATTGGTTCAACTCCATCCAGCACATGAGCTTGGGCTTCGGGGCATTGATGGGCGCCTGTACCTGCTTGAGATAGGTATTGCGAACATGGCGCAGCACCTTTGTGCGAAGGTTCTTCAATGACTTCTCCTCCATGGTGCATCGGCGTGGAGTCCGGGGTCGCGAGCGGATGCTCGCGACGATCTGCCCTGGAGCCTCAATGATCGCATCCTGGTCCAGATCGTAGAGGTACCAGCGCGTAGGTCCGGCTTCGAGGGTGAAGTCACCCTGTTGCTTGTCTAGGGCGGGCAACGAGTAGCAGAAGAACACCCCGCGGGTGCCCTTAGAGAGCCGCTTGCGGCCGGAGAACACCGATCCGGGCATCATCTCAAGACGGTTCGCCAGTTCGGGGTCTTGTCTCAGGAGCTTCTGATACTCGAGGTGCATCTCCTCGGCGCGGGACTTCTTCCCCTCGTAGGAGGCGTTGAACTCCCGCAGAGCGTCGTAGTCGTCCTCGGGACGCAACAGCTTGCGACCCTCGATACCGAAGGTCTTCGAGATGAGTAGGGTCTTGTTGGTAACTCGGGTGTACAACGAGAGAATCCGGTTGAGTTCATCCGGGGGCAGGAAATTCCAGTAGGTGACTTTGCCCCGGTCGCCGGCCGCATTCGGATGATCTGCTATCAACCGTTGCTCGACCACGGGGCTCATGCGGCGGTCGACCCGGCCGATGCGTTGCATGAGCCGTACGGGATTCCAATGGATGTCGTAGTTGACCAGCCGGGTGGCGTCCTGGAGGTTGAGGCCCTCCGAGAGAACGTCGGTGGAGACCAGCACCCGGATTTCCTTCTTTCCCTCACGGGCCAACTCATTGGAATCGGAGCCGTTGTAGTAGGGGGAGAAGCGGCGGATGATCTCCGCGCGGTCGACCTTCGATCCGCTATCGATCTGCGCCAGACCTTCGATACCGGCCTCGCTGAGTTGAGCGGAGAGGTATCGGGCGGTGTCGGCGTATTCGGTGAACACCAGGATCTTGCGACTGGCCATGTCCTTGGTACGCAGGAGCCGGACCAGTTTCTTCAGCTTGTCGTCCTGCGCCGGACTGAACTGCCGAGTGAACACCAGGAACCGGGCGATCTGGTCGAGATCCTGATAGGTCTCGTCGAGTATGGCGGCGACGTTGTACTCGTCTCGCGATAGCTCCGTTACACTCTCGAGCAATTCTTGCGGAACGATGTCGTCTTCGACGTAGTCCTCGTCCGTTCCGTCGAAGAACAAGCCGAGTTGCTTGGTGGGACGGTAAGCGACCACGTCTGAGTTGGCGAGCTTCCACTGCTGGTACCGGTCCTTCTCGGCCTGGGTCTCAGCGTGAACCTCCACAAAAGCCAGCAGCCTTCGCATCAGCCGGTCGAGCGACCGCTCGAAGGCATGTACAGAGCTCTCGAACCTCTTCAGGAACAAGATACGGATGAGTCCCACCACCTGTTTCTGCCGGTTTTCCTCGAGCGGATCGATGTCGTCGTCAGGTCCGATGTAGTAGGCGAGTGGGTAGTAGATAGGAAGGGAGAAGAGTGGGTTCTTCCTCTCGAAGGCCTGCTGGAACATGTCGAGAGCATGCCCGTAGGACTTGCGGATCGAGTATTCCGCTACTCGAGGTGGGCGCCGTGTCGGGAAGGATGCAGTTTCGCCTCGTTCCTGCAACTGGCTGGCTTTGGCGTAAGCCCGGCTCCGTTGCACGACCAAGGCTTCGAAGATCTGGTCGGTCGTGAGCAGGTCACGAGCCTGCTCGTAGACACCCTCTTGGAGCGAGGCTGCCTTACCACCGAGCGACTCTTGCAACCGTCTTTCCAATTGGTTGAAGCGAGCCGTGAAGTGGTTCACCCCCAGCGTACGAGCGAAGTAGGTCTCGTCCCCCCTCGTGAACAACTCGGCCATATGTCTGAAGTCGGCCAACCGGTTGTTGATAGGCGTAGCCGTGAGCAGGAACAGGAGTTTGGGCCGGATCTCGGCGTCTAGCAGGTCGTATAGCCGCCAGTACCGGGAACGGTGGTCCTCTTCGTCGTCGGGCTTGGCTTGTCGGCCTCGGTTACGGAAGTGATGGGCCTCGTCCACGATCACCGCGTCGGCCTGAGAAGTGATGTGCCTGAACCGCTCCGGGAAGTCGCCCTTGCGGTTCAGGTCGGTGTGGCTGAACAGGACCAGGCTCGAGAAGTCGGAGGTCCCTCCGACACCGCCCAGGTCGGGCAGCCATTCACGGAGATGCGGTTCCCATACGCCCTCTCGAGCAGCTTTGGGCGCGAATACGACCACGCGCTTGTTTTCGTGGAGCACCAGCCGTTCGATCAGCATCAAGCCCACGAAGGTCTTACCGAGTCCGACCCCATCACACAGGAACGCTCCCCCATAGCGGCGGGCGATCTTCATCAGCGACCAGTAGGCCTCCTTCTGGTAGCGGTCGAGTTGCGGGAACATTTCGGAGCGGTGTTCGTCCCATTCCCCTGCCGTGAGTTCGTGACCTCGAAAGTACTCGTGTAGGGCCTTCGCATAGACCTCGAAGGGCGTGTAGGCATGGATGTGGCGGTTGATGATGCTCAGGACCTCTTCGGTGACCGGTTCCGCTTCCAGCCAGTGCGTCTCGAACCAGTTTTGGAGCTGGGCGACCTCCTGGCCGCTCTGGATCTGGATGTTGAGTTCGACGTTCTGGGTGAGGCCCGGCCTCGTGAAGTTGCTGGACCCGACCAATGCCTGGGCGCCGATCACATCGAACTTGGCATGAGTGATGTAGACCTTGGCGTGGAACTTCTTCTTCCGGTAGACACGGCATTCGATCTTTCCGCTGCGGATGGCTTCGACCACGGGGTCGACTCCTCGCAGGAAGGGGTTCGCTCGCTTCTCTCTCTCAAGGTTGGCGTCGAGCCTCCCGATCCGGCTGTGGAGCGCCGCGGCGAAGGCCTTCTTAGTCTTGAGCGAGACCTGATCGCCCATGAGGATGCGTATCTTGTCGAGTTGCTGCCACTTGCCGTCCAGGGCGAGCAACGAACCGATCTCGAAGAAGCCGGTAGCGATATCGAACGACCGGGCGACATCGGTCCACTGATGGAGATACTTGAGACCCGTCCACCGGGAGAGGCTGTTGTCGACGATGAAGAGGTCTCCCCCGCTCCTCTTCTCAGCGTTGTCGGTCACAGCGGTCCTCCCTTGCCAGCCGCGGTTGTGCTTGTACCAGACCGGTAGTGTGCCCCTACTGGTCTACCCCATTGTGCAGGCACCGAGTGACACTTCGACTTACGGTGGTCACACCTAGACCAACTGGAGCAGGGCGGGCAGTTGACTCCGAAACTCGGTCTCGGTACAGGCGAGGTATTGGGATGACGTATCGGCCGTGATCAGGCCAGCATCGAACGCCTCTGCGACAAGGGGTGCAAGACGACCGCGGCGCTGCTCCGGAGTGGCCGCTATCGGGAAGAAGTCCAACGAGAAATCCTCAGCAGCCTTCTGCTCATCCGTAGGTGTCGCATGGATGGATGACTCGGGTGGGAGTTCTGCCTGGCGGTACCAAGCGTTGCCGACGTGGAACCTGGCGGCTACTCGGCCGATACCGAACCTGGACATTACATAACCGATAGTTTCACCACTAACCTGGGTCACGTCGGCTAGTAATCTTACAGATTCTCGAGGAGCAAGGAACTCAACGGCGAAAGCGTTGGCTCGTTGCTCCACGACATCTTGTGAGTGGTGGGCATCCTGCGTGTCTCGCTCCAACTGTTCGTAGCTGTCTACCCGGACGCTCGAGAGTTGTGGTTCCGGATCAAAGAGTATGTGAGCCAGCTCATGTGCCAGCGTGGTACGACGGATCCAGACATTCGTGTTCGCTCCTCTGGTGTTGAGAACGATCCCACGGTGACCGCTCGCCGAGATAGTGGCACCTGCGATCTGTTCTGGCAGTAATCCGACTTGGATAATCGGGATGCCAAGGCGGTTCTCGACCAAATCCCGCATCGAGCGAATCGGCCCCAGACCGATCCCTAGGTGTTCCCGTACTTGCCCAGCGAGTTCGTATCCCGTGCGCCAGGCCGGAGGACCGTAGTCGGCCGAAGGCTCGAATCGTTTCGCCTCCCCTGGCTCTTCAAGCCAGTCCTGAAGCCGGCTTTGAGCCAAGATTATCGATGCGGCCTCCGAAAAACGGAGTACAGTTCGAGGGGTAAGGCGAGCACCGCGAGGTGCTGCTTCGCCTCGTTCGAGCACTCGAAGTCTTACTCCTAAGTTCTCATCGGCCCCCGCCTTCTCGTCAACGCTTAGTTGTGCTGGATCGAGTCCTAGGACGAATGCCAGGTGTTCGAGATCGCGAAGCGTGAGCCTATCGGGGTCGGTCTCAGAATCCTCGACCATCTGACGGTCGGTATTCGCGGCGCTCGCGAGTTGCTGGCGCGTCACGCCCAACTCATCCCGCCGACTTCGGAACGCTTGCTCGATCGCAGTGCTGCTCTTGAGCAGCACTGCCGACACTCGCTCGTCGATCTCGTCGAGGACTTTCGGACCGTAGGACGCGAGCACTTCGTGCTTCGTCAGGCGACGACCCGTGGCAGCACTTCCTGGCAGGTACCGGGCCAACTGGTACTTGCCGCGCACAAACAACTCTGCAGAAGGCTCGGTCATTCCTCCGCCTTCGGTACCCGCTCGCGCAATACGCGCCGAGGCGTGTCCGTTTCCTGATCCCAGCCTAGCGAGAACACCTCGAAGCCAACAGCGGTGAAGAGTTGCTCGGCGTCTTCCATGTGCTCTGCACATAGGGGTGGGTACCGGCCCGATGAGCCTGATAGGTAGATCCGTAGCATCTCATCGAACCAGACTTCGCCACCCATGGACGCTACTCCTCCACCAGTAAGGTTCGTATGATGCAACCTGCCCTTGCCGAGTCGAGGGAGCGGAGCCTCAGAAATGCAGGGTCGCCCTCGCTGATCAATAACCCAGAGATGACAATTCTCCCCATTGTCCTGGTTGGATCTCCGAGGGGTACCTCTCGGCGCGGTGGCCGGAACCTCGTTCAGGAACCGAAGGCCATCGCTAGGGCCGACCTGCTCCAATTCGGCCGACGGATAGTCACGCTCTTCGGGTAGATGGTAAGGCCGCACCGGGTACCGTTTGAGGAACACCTGCAGGTCATCGTCGATTGGCTCAGGCATCACGGCATCGTGACTCTAACCGATTCCTTACATCTTTGAAGAGTTCACCGCTTGGTTTGAGGCCGACCAAACAGCAGGCGTCGGAACCCGGGGTCCGCTGGCACCGCGTCCTGAGGCGGACGGATGGCTCGAAGGTCGTCTCGAACATGTCTAGGGCTTGTCCTTAGGACTTTATGATTGAATAGGTCGCGACGCGGGCAGCGACTCGCTTCGGGAAGGTGGCGGACCCGCCACGGCTAGACTAGGCGCTGGGAAGTCAGCCAACCGGGTTGATGGGTCCGCGCAGTTCTGAATGTGTTACGGAATCGCTCGCTCTGCGCCGTCAGATCGTCACCGATAAAGGGTACCGGGGACCATTTCGGTCCCCGGTACTAAGTCACTCCGAAGAGGACAGTGAGGCTGAGCATACTTTCAGGTTGAAGGTCGGCAAACCCGATCGACCGTTGAGTCCTCGCGGAGTTGGTCAAGGGTCGATCGAAAGCGGTGCGCGACGGTGGTGGTTGTCTGGTGGGAACCGGGCGCTACGCTGATACCCGATGGCGAGCGAGCAAGTGCATCTCAGTGTCGGGGGCAGACCGACAATCGTGCTCCCTCCGCCAGACCCGACGCTTCTCGGACGGATAGAAGCGGCTACGACCCTTGACGGACTGGCCGGTGTCGTGGCCGCACACCCTGAGTCCATGGATGCATGGGCGGCGCTGGGGGCTATACAGGAAGCGGCTGGGACGTCGGGCCTCGCTGCCGTCAGTGCCTATGCCTCCTACCGAGTCGGTTACCACCGGGGCTTGGATGCTCTCAGGAAGAACGGTTGGCGGGGTACGCAGCTGGTCCGGTGGTCGGATGGACCCAACCGGGGGTTCCTGCGCTGCTTGGACGGACTCCGGAGGCTGGCGGGGCTGATCGGCGAGCATGAGGAGGAAGCAAGATGTGCCGACTTCCTACTCCAACTGGATCCTGACTGGCCGCCTTCGAGCGGTTAGCGGACGTACCGTCGCTTGCCGCTGACTGTTCTACACTGCGGACATGGAATCCGACCGGAAACCGATCGACTACATAGCCCGTACTAGGGAAACCTATAGCCGGCTGGGGTACCAACCCTACCGGTGGGCCTGCAACGAGGACCTCCCGCCGTGGGCAACACTGGATAAGCCCTTGACGGAATCCCGCTTGGGGCTGATAGCGTCCGGTGGGATCTACCGCCACGGGCAGGTCGCCTTCACCCACAGAGACGACGTCACCCACCGGGAGATCCCTACTGACGTGGACACCAGCGAGTTGCGGGTTACGCACTTTGCTTACGACCTTACGGATGCCCGCAGGGATCCCAACGTGATTTTCCCGCTTGACACCCTCCGGGCACTGGTGGCAGAGGGGCATGTGGGGGAGTTGGCACCCGTAGCCCTAACTTTCATGGGTGGTATCTACTCGCAACGGCGCCTAGCGGCCGAGTTGATCCCGGTTCTCGTGGAACGGACACTCCAATTGGAAGTGGACGCGGTGCTGCTCGTCCCCGTCTGACCGGTCTGCCACCAGTCAGTTGGACTGGTTAGCAGGGCGATAGAGGAGAAGGGGGTTCCGACCCTATCGATGACCAGTGCTTGGTCGATAACAGCCTCGGCCAATCCGCCCCGAGCGGCCTTTACCGACTTTCCGCTAGGGCACACCTGTGGGCCACCCGCGCGTCCACACCTCCAGAGAGACATCATGCGAGATGCGCTGGTGCTCTTCGAGACCCTGGATGGGCCGGGAACCATCGTCGATTTGGGCCACTCGTGGGATACGGAGTGGAAACGGGAGGCGCGCAGACCCCATGACGAGAGGTCGCCCCGAAATGACACCCCCCAGTATCAGAACCGGGCGGATGAGACGGCAGCAACGCGCAGGTATGGCTCCTCCATAGCCTGCGGGGTGTGTGTACCGAGCCTGACTCCTCGTTCGTAGCGAGCAACGTTCGCGCGGTTAATCGGAGAGTTCCTACTCGCGAAGTACCCGGTGTTGGTGGGTCGGTTCTGAAGGTACAGTAGGAGTCACTACCGGGAGGAACCCATCCAGATGGTTTCAGAAATGTTCGACCCGGCCGTCTGGCACGAGGTTGAGGGATTCGACTTCACCGACATCACCTACCACCGGGCTGCGGACCAGGGAACGGTCCGGGTGGCTTTCGATCGGCCCGAGGTGCGCAACGCCTTCCGTCCCAGAACGGTGGACGAGTTGTACACCGCTCTCGACCATGCCCGCCAGTGGAGCGATGTGGGGGCCGTATTACTTACCGGCAACGGGCCTTCCCCGAAGGACGGTGGCTGGGCGTTCTCCTCGGGCGGGGACCAGCGAATCCGGGGCAAGGCCGGCTACATGTACGCCGACGGTGAAGGCGCCGAGGACATTGACCCGGCCCGGCTGGGAAGGTTGCACATTCTCGAGGTCCAGCGGCTGATCCGGTTCATGCCCAAGGTGGTAATCGCCGTGGTTCCCGGCTGGGCGGTGGGAGGCGGACACAGCCTGCATGTGGTGTGCGATCTGACCTTGGCCTCCCGGGAGCATGCGGTCTTCAAGCAGACCGACGCAGACGTGGCCTCCTTCGACGCCGGTTTCGGCTCGGCGTACCTGACCCGCATGGTGGGCCAGAAAAGGGCCCGGGAGATCTTCTTCCTCGGTGCCGACTACTCGGCCGAGGACGCCTTCCAGATGGGGATGGTGAACAAGGTGGTGCCCCACGCAGAGTTGGAGCGGACGGCGCTCGAGTGGGCCCGGGCGATCAACGCGAAGAGCCCGATGTCCCAGAGGATGCTGAAGTTCGCCTTCAACCTGATCGATGACGGCTTGGTGGGCCAGCAGATCTTTGCCGGAGAAGCGACCCGTCTCGGCTACATGACCGACGAGGCGAGGGAGGGTCGGGACGCCTTCGTCCAGAAGCGACCCAAGGACTTCTCGCCCTTCCCCTGGCACTACTGAGACCTCTCGCACCAGTACCGGGGCCGGCCGGAGCGGAGGTTGCCTCCTTTCCGATTGGCGCCGGCAGGATCCCCGCCACGAGCTCACATGCCCGCGTTGAGATGGAGGGCGGTCCGCGGTCGTTCGGATCAATGCCTCAATGGATGACGTATCCGCGGATGACGGGAAGACACTCCCGGCTCAGCCGGACGTGTCACGTCCGGGCTTGGCCTGCTGGGCGAGGTATAGCCAGCCGAAGGCGTGGAGCGCCACACCGATAACGAGTATCAGGGAGACCGACCAGTAGCCGAGGATCGCCGCGACCAGTGCAGCTAGCACCGCCAGCGTGACGAGCGCCACTCGGACGCCGTTGAGTGGTCCGTACATGCGTTTCAGTCTATGACCGCGGCCGGGCCAAGCGAAAGACGGCTCGGCGCTGTGTACCGTGCCTTACCCATCCGGAGGACGCTATATTGTGATTACAGGTACCTAGCAAACCGAGGTACTATCCGTACCAGGTACGACATGGCCAGGCCGGCGACACCAACGGCTTGGCCGGGACAAACCCCGGAGGTTCGGTACTCGGCATGGAACACCGCTCCCAACTGCTCAAAGGGGTGTTGGACATGTGCCTTCTGGCCCTCATCGCGGAGGAGCCGAGTTATGGCTACGAGATGGTTCGCAAGCTCGAGGACCGCGGACTCGATCTCATGAGCGACGGGAGCATCTACCCGCTGTTGAGCCGGATGCAGAACCAACGTCTCGTCGAGGGGTACTACGAAGATTCTTCCGCCGGCCCGGTGCGGAAGTACTACCGGATCCGACGCGAGGGCGAGGAACGCCTGGCAGTTTGGCGGGAGGATTGGACCCGGCTTGCAACCGGTGTCGAGATGGTGTTACACGGAGACGATGGATTGAAAGGAGACGGTCGATGACCGGCGAGCGCACGGAACTCGTCGAGAAATGCCGTAGGTACTGGCACGAGGCGGGGATCTCTCGTGATGCTGTCGACAGCATGGCAACGGAATTGGAATCGCATCTACAGGAGGCTTCGGCAGATGGTCGTGATCCCCGGTCCGTGATTGGCGATAGTCTCCCGGCCTTTGCAGCTGACTGGGCAGCCGAACTCCGTCCCCCAGGGCGGGGGATGCCGAGCTGGACTGTGATGGAGCGGCAACTCGCCCTCCGGTCCTCGTCCAGAGTGTTGGCTTGGGTGTCGGGGGCGGCCGCAGTCGTTCTAGGGGTCGTGATCGTACTTACATGGGGAAAGGAGTCCGTTATGGACAACGAGATATTGAGGTGGGTATGGACCGGCGTGGCCCTTCTGATGGGACTCGGGGAGATCATCACTGCCGGCTTCTTCCTGCTCCCGTTCGCGGTCGGAGCCGGCCTGGCCGCGGCAGCGGCATGGTTCAATATGCACGATTCGGTTCAGTGGGTCCTCTTCTTCGCCGGTACAGGTGTGGCGATGCTGTTCGTGCATCGATTCATGAGAGGGCAAGACCAAGAGGAAGGCTTGATCATAGGACCGGGCCGCTACGTGGGCATGAGGGCTCTCGTGCTCGAGAAGATCGACATGAGCTCCAACACCGGTCTGGTCAGAGTCGAAGCCGAGGAGTGGCGCGCCGTCACCGACGGAGGTCCTATTGCGGAGGGCGCCCTCGTCGAAGTAACAGAGGTTCGAGGTACCCGGTTAGCGGTATCAGAGATCGAATAAAGATCGATCGAAGAGAAAGGAAACACTAATGGAGATTGCAGCTGTCCTACTACTAGCTGTCATCGCGGTGGCGGTGCTGCTCATCGCGGCAAGCGGGTTCCGGATAGTCCGGCCTTACGAAAAGGGTCTCATCGAGTTCCTGGGCAAGTATCAGAGGACAATCACCCCTGGGCTCCGGTTCGTGGTGCCATTCGTGCAGAGGCTGCTGAAAGTGGACATGCGCGAGCAGGTGGTGGATGTCCCGCCACAGGAGGTCATCACCAAGGACAATGTGGTGGTGACGGTCGACGCCGTTATCTACTACGAGGCGACCGATCCAGTGAAGCTCAAGTACGCGGTTGGAAACTTCATCCTCGCGGTGACCAAGCTGGCACAGACCAACCTGAGGAACGTGGTTGGCGATCTCCAACTCGACGAGGCGCTGGTGTCCCGTGAGATCATCAACAGCAAGCTGCGCCAGATACTCGACGATGCCACCGACAAGTGGGGGACAAGAGTGGTGCGGGTCGAGATCCAGCGGATCGAGCCGCCACCGGATGTCACCGAGGCTATGCACCGCCAGATGAAGGCGGAGCGGTTCCGCCGGGCGGTGGTGACCGAAGCCGAGGGCGACAAGAGGTCCGCCATCCTCAAGGCCGAGGGTGTGAAGGCTTCTGCCATCCTGCGGGCCGAGGGTGAGGCGGAGGCCATCAAGCGCGTGGCGGAAGCCGACAAGTACCAGAAGCTGACTGTGGCCGAAGGTGAGGGCCAGGCAATCGAGCGGGTGTTCCTCGCGATCCACAACGGCGACCCGACCGATGACCTAATCGCCATCCGGTATCTGGAGGCCCTGGAGGGCATCGCCAACGGTCAGGCAACGAAGATCTTCCTGCCGCTTGATACTTCGGGGCTGCTGGGCGGTGTCGCCGCGATAGGCGAGATGTTCAAAGAAGGGGCGGGAACTCCTTCCGGTAGCGGTTCGACCAGCTGATCCTCCTCCCGATCAGCGAGAGAACGAGGCCCGGGCTCGCACCCGGGCCTCGTTCTTCTTAGTGACCCTCTAGGAGGGTACTGAGCAATCCACCAGCGGCCTGCCAACCGCAGGCATTATTCCCGGGCTGGCGGGCGGCAGGTCCGAGCAATCGTCATTGTTCAGCACCCTTCTAACCGTGAACCGAAGTCAGCGCCCGGCCCGTCCATCTACATGTGCACGCGCTACCTGAGGAACGGGTTCCTGCTGACCAGAGCCGACTCTGCCCAACGCCTGCCGAAACCCAGATAGCGACCGGCGTTTGTGACGTACAGGCCGACCAGCACGAAGGCGTAGATGAGGTGATCATCGAGGAATGGGTTGTGCTCGGGCCATAGGGCTGCCAGCCACATCAACACGAGCAGGATCGCCCCGGTCACCGAGGCTATCCGGACACCGCAACCGAGTAACAGTGCCAGGCCTACTCCCAGCAGCCCGATCATGAACAACCAGTCCGCCATGGTGCTGCCTGCCATTGACTGGAAGACGTCCTTGAACGGACCCCGAGTCGCGAACTCGAAGAAGCCACTGGTCGGGCTGGCGCCGTCGATCCAAGCGCTACCCCGCTCGGTCGCGAAACCCAACCCGAACAGCTTGTCGAGGAAGGGCCACAAGAAAATCCATCCCATCATCAGCCTCAGCGCGCCCCAGACGAACATGTCCGACCTAGGCCGTTGATCATCCGCCTTCACGATCCACCTCCTTTCGAACCGATGACATGAGCTCCTTACGATGGTCCGTTGGAGCTCGATTATTGATGGTAATAATATCGCTCCTCCCATGGCCGGGTCGCTAGCGTTCCACATAGGAGAACGGGAGGTGAGCACACCACAAGGCGGATTAGGCAGGTAGCTCGTGGGTTCGGGAGAGAGGCGCCACCCGTTCCAAGTAGGGCCCTAACTGGTCCTCTACCAGGGGTTTGACGAGGCACGGATCGCCTGCGGGCGCGTCGGAATCTTCGGCATCCGGACGTTTGACCAGAGGACGAGTACCCGAGCCTGGGATACAAAGGCTCGGTTTCGAAGGCGGATCCGACTAGAGAATCTGGCTGAGGAACAGCTTGGTGCGGTCGTGCTGCGGGTTGGTGAAGAAGTGCTCCGGCGTTCCCTCCTCGACGATGGTTCCGTAGTCGAAGAAGAGGATCCTGTCGGCCACCTGCCGGGCGAATCCCATCTCGTGGCTGACCACGATCATGGTCATTCCGGTGTCTGCTAGTTCCTTCATGACGTCGAGCACTTCCTTGATCATCTCGGGATCGAGGGCCGAGGTGGGTTCGTCGAAGAGCATGATCTTGGGGTTCATGGCGAGGGCGCGAGCGATGGCCACGCGCTGCTGCTGGCCGCCGGAGAGTTGGCCCGGGTATTTGTTCGCCTGCTCGGGGATGCCGACCCGCTCGAGCAGTTGCATTGCGTCGGCCTCCGAAGCGGTCCGGGTTCGATTGCGCACCCAGACCGGGGCCAAAGCGATGTTCTGCATGACCGTGAGGTGGGGGAACAGATTGAACTGCTGGAAGACCATGCCGACTTCGCGGCGGATGGCGTCGATGTTGCGGAGATCGTTGGTCAGTTCCATGCCGTCGACCACGATCTTCCCCTTCTGGTGGTTCTCGAGCCGGTTGATACAGCGGATGAAAGTCGACTTGCCGGATCCCGAAGGGCCGATGATCACCACCACCTCACCCCAGGCCACCGAGGTGGTTACTCCGGTCAGCGCCTGGAAGTCACCGAACCATTTCTTGACATCCTCGCAGAGGATCGCTGGTGATCCGTCGGTGTGTCCGTTGCCGGTCATATCGTCCTCCTTGATGGTTCAACCTCAGCGTTCCCCGAGGCCGAGGCTGTGTTCGTAACGGAGGCTCAGCCGGGAGATCGTGAAGGTGATTATCCAATAGAACAGCGCCATGAAGAACATCATCTGGGGCAGGGTGCCTTGGAAGTTGGGATCGCTCTGCTGGGGAATGAAGCTGCGGGCGATCAGCAGGATGTCTGCCAGCCCGATGATCGCGACCAGAGAGGTGTCCTTGAAGGCGACGATCACCGACCCGACCAGCGCCGGGATCACGGTCCGCACCGCCTGGGGCAGGATCACCAGCGAGGTGGACTGGACGATGCTCAGGCCCGTAGCCCTGGCCGCCTCGTACTGGCCTCTGTCGATGGCCTGCAATCCCCCCCTGATGTTCTCCGCCACGTACGCCGAGTTGAAGATGGCGATGGCTGCGACGATCCGGATGATCTCGTCGAACTCCACGCCGCTCGGCAGGAAGGCGGTCAGCATCGCGGATCCGAAGAACAGCCAGGTAATCATCGGAACGCTGCGCACCAGTTCGATGTAGCCGGTCGCCAGGAGGCGGAAGATGGGCATGGACGACGTCCGGGCCAGAGCGAGGATGAGGCCGGCGGGTAGGGACAGAGCAATCCCGGTGACGGCCAGAAGGATGGTCAGATTGAACCCGCCCAGGAAGGTCGTGCCCTGGAATTCGAGGGACGTGTTGGCCGCGCCGAGCCGGAATGCCAACACTATCAGCACGGCAGCTACTGCCCAGGCCCGGACCAGGTTGGCCCTTCCCCGCTGCGTTCCTCCGAATGTGGGCGTTACGAGCAGGAACAGGGTGAAGGCGATGATGAGTATGCGGTAGAGGAACGGCATCGGGATGAACCAGATCAAGAGGCAAACCACCGTCATGCCCGCAGCGGATGCCCGGACCATTTCCACGGGCTCCTTGACTGTCAGGGCGGCGATCAGTATCGCCAACCCGATCAGGGTCATCCCCCCAGTGACCCAGAGGGGTTCCTCCCCCGAAGCGAATGGCAGGGCGGCCGTCACCAACCCGATAGCCCCCACG
>JAPOQZ010000014.1 GCA_026710435.1 bacterium
GCCGAGCTGCCTCACGGCGAGCCCGCTCCGACAGCACCGCCCTCGGCCGGATATGGGGACTGGTCTCCGACCAAGACTTCGCAAAACAGGCCTCCTCGGGGTAGCGCCACAGCCGCTTGGACCACACCAACACCGTCGGGCGGCCCCCCACCGGCAGATCCCGCACCTTCGTCCTGCGGCGTCCCTTCGACCGTGCCCGGGTTCCGCAACCCGAACAACCCACCACCGACGCCGTGGTCTCAACCAGCATCAACAACTCACCGGCGTCCTCAGTCGCAGCCCGCAGACGGAACCCGACCCGAACCCAGAACCGCAACGTCCAAGGAGCTATCCTCACCAACCATCTGTGGCCTCCTTCCCTAGCAGGCAGTCAATCCCGCTAAGTGTCGTGAGGCCACAGACCAAAACCAAGCATTTACACCATCCACCAATACCAGCTAGTCCCTACTCCAACGCGAAGAGCCCCTAAACCTACATCTAGAACTGATTGACACCCGACTCGCCCAACTCGAAACCTTGATTAGCCGTCTACTACTGACCAGGCCCCACGCATGAGGATTTGGAAACGATTCGGGAGTTGAGCGAGCAGCGTTGCTAACCTCTTTTCGGCCACTGCTAGCGTCTGTCAGATCAACCGTCGATAGTCCCTGAAAGCATGGAGGAACGGTATGCGGACGAAGGCAATCCTTTGGATAAGCATGGTTCTGATCATGGCCCTAGGTGGATTGGCCTACGCAGCGACGATGTTCAGCGATGTGGATCAGACACACGTCCAGTACCGAGACATCGAGTTCGCCGTTGAGGAGGGGTGGTTCCAAGGTTACGGGGACGGCACGTACAGACCTGATCAAGCTATAACTCACAAGCAAATTGTGATCGTAATCGAGCGTGCCTTTCCTGATGGGGCTAGCAGAGCTGACATGGCGACTTTTTTGAGGGGAGGTGCACAGCGGCTCGCGGCCGTTCCCGAGCCATCGGCTGGATGTAGTTCCGCCACATTCGACGAGCCGGCGAATCCCGGTTGCTTAGGAGTGTCGGGCGACTGGACATTCACTCTTCACAGTGCGAACACTTCTAGTTGGAGACGTTCTGCAGATCCGGGCGAAGGTCTCAAGCCGATCACGATCTCAGTCACAGCGCGTTACGATGGAGACGATGATGTTGGTAGTATTCTGTCTACCCACTTTGAGCTGTTCGTCGGTGGACGCGGTTACAGATCATCCACGCTCTGTGCTGACCAAGACTACTATGGCAATGGCGCGCCTAACCTGCTAGCCGGTAATGCGGCCACATTCAAGGTCTGCTTCGCTATCCCAGAGGCTAGTACAGGGCCTGGTGCGCTGCTCAAGAGCCGTACAATTTCAACCACTGGCGCCGAGTCCGTCTGGCATAGAGTTGTTATCCCATGAGTTTGTCGGCCTAGGCGCATCGGTGTGCCCTTTCCAAATGAAATCTTCGCTGTACCCTCAACCCCAGTTGACGACCCTCGTGTGGGATACATGTCCCCCCAGATCAGGACCACCATTGGAACATGTGTCCCCTCCTCCATCCGGACGAACTCCCCGGCCTATGGTCTTGTCCGGTCTCACCCTCCGGGGCGGTTCAGCCACCGTTAGCGGATCGGGCTTTGCTGGCGGATGGGCAATAGAATCTTGAGTGCTTAGGATCAGAGGTTGTGTCTGTCTTGGGTGTCCCCGATCTAGGGGATTGGTTCTGTCTCCCGCAGACCGTTGTGTGTGTGGACCGCTACACCTCGGTTCCTGCGGACAAGGAGCATCGGTGGATTGTTGCGGGTAGTGGCACCCTGGGGCTGACGTATCCGGTGGTGTTGCGGTCTACTCAATCTTGGTCCGGATGTCGGGATCATGAGGCACACGACGGTCGGTGCGGGTCCGCGAAGTGCCGTATCGATGTTCGGGGTCGGATCGGGGGAAAGGTCGAGAACGCTCCCACTCGGGATCTCACGGAGGAGCGTAGATCGTGCCATGAGCCGTCAGACGAGGTTATCGGGTGGGTGATGGGTCATGCTGACCGGACTTGGAGAGAACGGCGTGCTCGAAGGTCTGGCAGGACCCGGCGGGGTGGGAGAAGACGCGGGTGGTGAGTTTCCGCGAGTTGGTGCGTGAGTATGAGCGGGAGTTGATAGGCCCGGTGGTGTTGGGCGAGGTTCGCCGGGTGTGCTCGCTTCGCGCTCGCAGATATCCGCCGGCGGTGTATGCGCGGTCTCAGGTGTGGGACGAGCAGTCGATGGACGACCTCGTCCAGGATGTGGTCGTTGATCGGTTGTTGGGGGAGCGGCAGATTGACTATCTGTTCGACGTTGCCCGGACCGTTGACGCCTGGAGGGCTCTGTTGGATCGGCAGGTTCGCGTCGTGTTGGCTCGCCGCCGGGTTCGGACTGTCGTGGACAATCTGTTGGATAGGGCGAGAAGGATGTTGGGCGGGTGGGGGTCTGTGGTGCGGTCGACGGCCCTCGGCCACGTCGTGTACTCGTTCTCGGGGTCCGGGGCCCAGTATGAGCCCCTGGACGATCGGCGGGTTCGTCAGGTAGGGGAGTTGGTGCGGGTTGTCCGCCGCCGGTTACCGGGTCGGGGTGATCGGGCTCCAGTGGTGTATGGGGGTCGGGAACTAGAAGCAGTCTTGGGTTGCGTGCTCGATGCTGTGCCGGGAGGGGTCTCGGTGCGGGATCTGGGCAGGGTATTCGGATTTGTTTTGACAGATTGGGTTCCGGCAGTCCTTGAACATGATGAAGGCACCGCCGCCGCGGCGCCGGCGGTGGTCATGGATCCGTCGGAGGTTGTTGTGATCCGCACTACAGCTGCGGAGTTGCTGGCTGGGATGTCGGGTGAGGAGATGACGATCGTGAGGGGCAGGCTGGCGGGTCTTCCGGATGCGGATGTAGCTCGAGAGGTCGGGCTGAGCAGGCCGACGCTGATCAAGCGTCGGAGGGTGTTGTTGGATCGGCTGCGTCAAGCGGCTGAGGGCCTGAGCGAGGCTGGCCGCGAGGCGCTGGTCGATGAGGTGTCGTTGCTCGTGATGGGAGAGGGAAGGTTCCAGATTGGTTCTACTTGAATGGCTTACCGAGGCGAAGAGCGGGCTTGATCCGGCCGTGTATGGATGGCGGGAACGGGGCACGCTTGTTGATGTGATGGCCGGTGACCTGGTTCTGGTGGGTGACATGGACGCATCGGATGATTCGCGTCGTGTCGTGGCGGTCTTGGATGTCGATGCGAACCGGCGGTTCTTTCTTGCGGTATTGGTAACCAACGACGTGTCGCAGGCCGGAGCCGATGACCTCATCCTTGATCCGAAGCTGACGGGCTTGCCCTATCAGGTGGCAGTTCTCGCCCGCCTACCCGGTTACTTATGGATGGTGCAGGTGGACGAACGTTTGGGCGCGCTGACAGATGAAGCCCTCGACGCTGTCATGGCGGGATATGTGGGGGCCGAGGATCCCTTCCAGAACGCTTGCCGTGGTGTACCGCTCCAGGACCGGAGCCGGGACCTGCGCTGGTCGGATCTCGAAGCGGAAGCCGAACTGATACATGAACTCTCCGAAGACTGCACGCGCAAACGCCACGACGAGGAGATGCTTCTCCCGCTCGTCGATCCCGAGCTTTGGCCGGCGTCTGACAGCGGATGGGACCTGTCGTGCGCCGAGACACTCGACGCGTTGGAAGAGGACACCCGTGCAGGCCGTGTTCGTGGATTCTCGCCGAGTTCAGTCGAGCTGATCCTCCCGACCGCTAATCCGCGGCTCTTGCGGGCGTACCCGGCGCTGCTGACCCCGGACTCGGATCCGGCACCCTTGCCTTCCGCTTACCAGACCGGTGAGGGACCGACGCCGTCGCTGCGGGACCTGGCCATAGCCGACGGTCTGGTCGCTGCTCCGTTTGTCAGACTCGTCACCACCGATCCGTCCTTTAGTCACCAGCGGATCACCCGAGAGGGAAGACGCGCCGAAGTGATGCCCGAGCTGGTGTGAGGAGAACCAACCGATGATCGAGCAACCCACCCCTAGTACCCAATCCCTCATCAGCGGTCTGCGGCTGCGGAACTTCAAGTCTGTCGCGGAAGCTGACGTCGACCTGGGGCCACTCACGATCTTGGTCGGGATGAACTCATCGGGGAAGAGCAGCGTCCTCCAAGCTATCCGGCTCGTGCAGCAAGGAACGCAAGACGCCACAGGCGATGGTGTATTCCCGCTTAACGGCAGACTCATACGTATGGGTACGATCACTGATGTAAGGACAATCCAAGCAGCAGAAGAAACCGCTGTCGGGATCGGTCTCGATGTGTTACTGGCCGACTCAGGAATGACCGTGGGATGGGACATCTCCCTTGAAGGAGAAGTCCCCGGGGACCAGGCGTCCACCTTCCTACGACAGGTCACAGTCTCTATCCCCTCATCGGAAGGTCACGATACGCGTATCACTGTTCTTCGCGAGTCCAAGTCAAGACGAATTGAAAACAAAGAGGTTTGGAATATTGGCACTCTGCAGCCCGACCAGAGTGTCGCGAACCCGACTTCACTGGTCGGGGGTAGGTTGGATATCAGCAACGGGAACGGGAGAAGTCAGTTCGAGGTTACTACGGAACTGCGTCACCTGGTCCCCGACTCAGTGATCATAGAACAGCCTGCCTTAGCGGCTGTGATCACAAAGCAGATCGACGAAGTCCTTTCAAGTCAGCATGCTCCAAAGGGATTCTTTCTCACAGATCGATGGCTCTCGGATCTCATATCGACCGATGCTATTGTGATAGATGATAACAACGTCACAAGTGTCAAAGACTTATGGAATTATCAAACGAAGGATAACGGGACGATGTGTGTGGTAACACGAGACCGATCTGGTATGTTACTTGGTCAAACCTTTATGAACCACGTGGTGGATGTTGATGACCGCGACGGTTGGTTGCACGAACGCGTATTCCAATTCGGTGACTATACGGATTGTGACAACGAGTGTTGGGAGAAGATACAGCTCAAGTTGTCTTGGCAGGTCGCATCCACACCAGAGGAGTTCGTCACGAGCCTTGCAGATCTTTTTGACATCTATATACTGCGCTGGTCGTACGGTATAGATCTAGATACCCTCAACCCGGTTCCATTGGGGATTGAGCATCTTCAACCAACTGGCTTAATAGACGACTACCTGCCTCCAATACAGAAGGCAGACGAGCTTGGTAAATTACCATTTCGCTCCTTCTTCGATCTTGTCTTCAGCAGTATCTTTGAACGAGTTGCCCTCACTCGACAACTAAGACAGAAACTCGAAGACCCCCGAGTCCGGAACAAAGTGGCCACTCAGCTCACCGAACAGCTGAAGAGCCGGATCAGTAACAAGACGTGGACAAGTCACCTACCTATATCCTTCAAGGGTCGCAGCCGGGCTATCGCTCATCGAATCGAGTCCGGCAAGACGATCAACCACCCATGGGACAGTTCCGATCAGAAAGAACTGTGCCAAACCGGGAAGGCACTTGAACAGATCGGCGAACAAATACAATACCTCGGCCCCCTGAGAGAAGAACCAAAGGCAGCTAGTGAAGCAGCGGCCCACCATCCCAGAAGAGTTGGACCCCGCGGCGAAGACACAGCGGCCGTCATCCGCGCCCACGCTCACGCACCCGTAACCGCACCCTTACCTACCCGAGCCACCCCAACCTCTACCACCCTGATCGAAGCCCTCCGCGCTTGGGTCAAACACCTCGGCCTCGTCCAGGATGTCGAAACAGAAAACCTCGCTGCGCTAGGTCTTGCCCTCAGGGTGAAGCCGCACGGAATGGAAAACAAACTACCTCTCACCTCAGTCGGAGTCGGCGTCAGCCAACTCCTCCCAGTACTGGTGCTATGCCTCCTATCCAAACCTGGAAGTGTCATACTCCTCGAACAACCCGAACTCCACCTCCACCCAGCCCTACAACAACGCCTAGCCGACTTCTTCATCGCCATATCAAGATCCGGCCGCCAACTCATCGTCGAAACCCACAGCGAATACATGCTGTCACGGCTCCGTAGACGAATCGCCGAAGACCCAGAGGATCAACTCCTTGATGTCGCCAAGATCATATTCGCCGAACGGGACCGGACCACCGGCCTCAGCACCTTTCGCAACATCGACCTCACCCCATACGGTAACATGACCGAATGGCCTAAAGGCTTCTTCGATCAAGCCTCCGAAGACGAACGCCAGACCATCATCGAAGGACTCAAAAAAAGACGCAGACAGAATCCCACGGCGGCCCCAATCCCCGACCTTGGAGCCTAATCAAAGAGCGGAGAACAGCCCGAAGCGAAAGACCAAGAAGGAAGCCGACCAGCCCGCGCTCGAAGACGAGGACACCCTCCGAAAGGACAGTACCAACCACACAGCAAGGCTGCCCGGGGAGCACTAGCCTTTCAGGGCGAGGATTCGTCTTGACGAGCATGGAGAGTCCCTACTCTCGATCCGTGATTGACCGTTGACCTGGGTGTGTGCACGGTCTGTTGAGCGGAAGGATGCTGTTGTTGTGTTCGTGGTGGTGGGATGGTGGGAGTGTTAGGGGTTGAGGTATTGTGCCCAGGTTTCCATGAGTTGGCGGCGGCGTTCGAGTAGGTCGGAGCGTTGGTAGGCGAGTTCTACGTCGGATCCTGCGCGGTGGCCTAGGCATAGTTCCGCGACTGCCCAGTCTGCTCCTATTTCCGCTGCCCAGCTGCGGAAGGCGGACCGCATCCCATGTGGGGTGCCTTCGACCCCGTTTCGCGGCAGAGTTTGCTGATGGTCGAGTCTGAGAGGGGTTGGCCGGTTGCTGATGGGAAGACGAGACCGTTGCCGTCTGACAGGGCTTGGGTTTTGTTGAGGACGGCAAGCGCGGCGGTGCTTAGTGGAACCCGGTGTGGTTCGCCGGTCTTGGTGCGGTGGCCCGGGATGGTCCATGTTGCGGAGTCGAGGTCGATCTCGTCCCATGTTGCGAGCCGTGCCTCGCCGCTTCGCACGGCGCACAGCGTGAGGAACTCGAAGCAGTAGACGGTGGCCGCCGAGGCGCTGGTGGCCCGGATGGTGGCCAGCGCCTCGGATACTTGGCTGTGGGGCACAGATCGCATGTGCTGACGCCGGGCGCTGTTCTTGCCTAGGGCGGCTGTAATCGTGGCGGTGGGGTCGTCTTGGCGGTGACCTTCGGCGACGGCCCATTTCATGACGGCGCTGATGCGCTGGCGAACCCGTCTCGCGGTTTCGGCTTTGGTGAACCACATGGGAGCCAGGCAGGCCATGAGGTCTGCTGACGTGATCAGGTCGATCCGTTTTCCTCCGACTGTTGGGTACACGTAGGTTCGGAGGCTGGACTTCCAGATTTCTCCGCTTCTGCTGCCCGGCCGCCATTTGGCGGAGTGGAGTTCGATGACCTTGTCGGCGGCTTGTTCGAACGTTGGCGTCTTGTTGGCTCTCGGGTTTCGGCCTTCCTCGATGGCTTGGCGGTTGTCGAGGGCGCGGCGGCGGGCCTCGGCCAGTGTCACTGCCGGGTAGGAACCGAGGCCGAGGTTGGTTTCGCGGCCGTTGATTCGGATCCGTTGGCTCCAGGTCTTGGATAGCCGACCCTCGATTCTGGTCGGCTTTACCAGTAGGGTTAGCCCGTGGCCGCCGCGTCCGTCTCCGTAGCGTCCGGGTCGGCGCACGGTCTTGACGAACGTGGCTGAGAGGGTGGCTGGTCGTCTCATGTTTCCGATTGGTTCCTGTCTTTGGTATCGGTCTGGTTATCAGTTTAGCACTGGGATTGCACAGAACGGTGCGAGATTGGATGAAACAACAGAATCAGAGAAATGCTTGTGACCTGGGAGAATACGGATGGTATGGAGAGCTGTGCTACGGTATGAAACAGAGGTTCGGTTGCCCACCCAGGAACCGGATCATCTCGGGCATCGCCCGTGCGGTGGTGGTGGTGGAAGCCGGCGTGAAGGGAGGGGCACTGGTGACTGCTCGGATCGCGCTCGAGCAGGGTCGTGACATCTTCGCCACGCCGGGGGACGTCGGAAGACCCAGTTCGGTCGGATGCAACTCTCTCATCCGCGACGGCGCTTTCCCCGTGTTCGACGCGGAGGATCTCCTCGAGTGTCTCCGGCTTGTGATCGGAGAGCCTCCGGCAGCCGTTGCGGACGATGGCCCGGCCGCGCCGGTGCCGGATTCGGGCTTACCGGTCGACCGGTTCCTGGCCACCCTGGGAGACGATCCGGTGGAGGCGATGGCCGAACTGGGCCGCTTGATGGCCCTCGGTACGGTCGAGATCGATGGCGACGGGCTCGTTGTCGCCCGAGCCGGCGATCCGGCCATCCCTACTGCGTAGACCCGGCTCCTGTCGTGGCTACGCTGGCCTCATGCAATTGGTCGTGCTCGGTTCGAACGGCACCTACCCGACGGCGGGCCGTCCCGCCTCCGGTTACCTGGTGTCCACCTTCGATACGACACTCTGGCTCGATGCCGGACCCGGAACCTATCTGTCCCTGTGTGGCGAGATGGACCCGCGCGACCTCAGCGGGGTCTTCCTGTCCCACCGCCATCCCGATCACTGCACCGACGTGTTCGCGCTCTACCACGCTCTGGCTTACGGGGATCGTCGCGTTCCCCCAATCCCGGTGCTGTGCCCTGAAGGACTCGCCGACCACCTGGGAAAGCTGGTCGGTGGTTCTTCCGCCTGGCGGTCGGTGTTCGACTTCGTTACTCTCGCCACCGGAGAGACCTTCCCTCTGGGGTCCATGGAGATAGCGGTGGTCCGGACCAATCACCCGCCGCCGACCCTGGCGCCGCGCATCACCAGCGCCGGACGCTCTTTTACCTACACCGCCGACACGGGCCCATGCGAGGAACTCGAAAGCCATGCGTCCGGTACGGACCTGCTGCTGGCGGAGGCGTCCCTAGGCTCGCCCCGCACAAGTGACTCCTTCCCGCACCACATGACCGGGTCGGAGGCAGGGTCGATGGCCTGCCGAGCCGGGGTCCGCCGCCTGATGCTGACCCATATCGCCCCTTATGTCGATCCTCAGCGGACGGTGATGGAAGCCGAGTCGGAGTTCGACGGAACGGTCTCCATCGCGGTTCCCGGAGCGCGGGTCAGTGTGTGAGTTTGCGATGAAGGGAGAACCATGAGCAGGCGACGCGAGCGTGCTGCCGACGCGATGAGGCCGGTCCGGATCATCCAGGGCTATACCGAGATGACCCCGGGGTCGGTGCTGATTGAGATGGGCCGCACAATCGTGCTGGCCACCGCGTCCGTGGAGGACCGCGTTCCGAAGTGGCTGCAGAGAACCGGGTCAGGGTGGGTTACCGCGGAGTACGCCATGATGCCTGGATCGTCTGACCGGCGAATCCGCCGCGACCAGTACAAGGGAGGCCGATCGAAGGAGATCTCCCGGCTGATCGGGCGATCCCTCCGGTCGGTCGTCAACCTGCGCGCCATGGGCGAGGTGATGGTGACCGTGGACTGCGATGTGGTCCAAGCAGACGGCGGCACCCGGACCGCGGCGGTCAACGCCGCATGGCTCGCCCTCCACGATGCGTTCGCATGGGCATTGGAGGAGAACATGATGGCGGCGAGTCCGGTTCTCGACCGGGTGACTGCCGTGTCGGTCGGTATCGTCGACGGCGAGTGCCTGCTGGACCTCGACTACCGAGACGACGTGGCCGCCTCCGTGGACATGAATGTGGTGATGACCGGCCGGGGCTTGCTGGTGGAGGTCCAAGCCACCGCCGAGGGTCTGCCCTTCAGCCGAGAGGAACTGGACCGCTTGCTAGACCTGGCCGGGATCGGTATCGAGCAGATCGGCGTCCTCCAGGACGAATTGGTGGCGGGATGACCGGCCCGGTGGTCGGCCGGGCAGTGGTTGCGTCCAAGAACCCCGACAAGATCGCGGAGATGGAACACCTGCTGGTCGCCTCCGGCGTGATCGGAGAGATCGTCACCGGCCTGGAGTGGCCTGACGTGGTCGAAGACGCAACGACCCTGGAGGGCAATGCCCGCCTCAAGGCCCGGGCCGTGTCCGAGCGTACCGGCCTGGCATCGATCGCGGACGACACCGGTCTGGAAGTAGACGCTCTGGGAGGCGCTCCCGGGGTGCACACCGCCCGTTTCTCCGGACCCGACGCGACCTACGAGTCCAACGTCTCGGTACTTCTGGGCACCCTCGCCAATGTCGAGAACCGGGGCGCCCGTTTCCGGACCGTGGTGATCGCCATTCTGGCTGACGGCAGCGAGGTGGTAGCCGAGGGTGTGTTGCCGGGGGAGATCGCCCACCACCCCCGAGGGTCGGGTGGTTTCGGATACGACCCGGTATTCGCTGTCGGGTCTCGCACCCTCGCCGAGATGCCAGCTGACGAAAAAAACCTGATCAGCCACCGGGCGAGAGCAATCCGTGGTCTCGCCGAAGCGCTGAGACAGTTAAGAGTCCGCTGAACATCTTGTTTCCCCATCGTTAGAGGGCTGACTAAACTGCCTTCGGGTCGCTAGCTCAATCTGGCAGAGCAACGGACTCTTAATCCGCAGGTTCCGGGTTCGAGTCCCGGGCGACCCACTCTGGGTTCTTCGCGTGTTGTGGGCTGTTGGCGGGATCTTGGGTGGTTTCGGGGGTCTTGGCGCCCGTTTCGGCGGTGTTCGGGGTGGTTGTGGGTGCTGGTGGTTTTGGCGGCTGGTTCTGGACGCGTCGGGTCCGACGGGTGGGTTCCGTCGGTGGGGGATGGCTTATGGGGGGTGCCCGGGTGGGTGTGTGAGTGGTCGGGGCGTTGGGTTGGTGACGCTGCGGTGGTGTCGGTTGCCTGGTCGGCGCGGGCTGGGGTGCTTGGGTTGTGCTTCTCGGGGTTTTGGGTTCTTCCGGTTTGTTCGAGGTTGTGGATGACGGCCGCGGCGAGAGCAGCGAGTGTGTGGCCGGGGCTGTTACCGCCCTAGGAGGGTGCTGAACAATGACGATTGCTCGGGCCTGCCGCCCGCCGGCCCAGGCATTTGCCGGCGGTTGGCAGGCCGCTGGTGGATTGCTCAGCACCCTCCTAGAGTCGGGTCATCGGAGATACCGGTCAACTTCCCTTCGAAGGTCCGCTTTGTGGGCATCGTCCATGGGACGCTTCCTGGCAATTACCAATATCTGTATTGACCTTCGGCGCATGCTCCTGGGCCATCGTCGTGTCCCCGGTTATCAACAACGCGAACCCGGCGCCGTCAGCTTTGTCCAACATCGCGCCGTTGGACAAACTCTTCCAACCCATGTATTCGACCGTATAGGCTTCGTGGTGAGGGAACAGGTGACGCAGGCGAACATCCAGGTCTTCATCTATCAGGATCTTCACAGGGGTTATGCCATCGGTCCCTGGTAGTCCTGATCTACGGCGTGACGCAGCACCGCCTCAACATGTTCGTAGTCCACGTCGTATGTGTCGCTGAACTCCCGGGCTGTCCGCTCTGCCTTCACAAAATCGAACAACGCTTCGACGTGTGCCCACGTGCCCGCGAAGATGGGTGTCCCCCACGGGGCGAGTTCCACTGAGCAACAGCCTGTCAGGTCGACCGTGCCCACCGGTGGGCTGTCGGTCATGTAGTCGTGGACAGCCCTTACAGAACCTATGTCTATCCTGAACGTGTCGGAGAAGGCTTCGAGGGCGCGGCCTGTGGAAAGCCAGTCGTCCAGGGCTTGCGCTGGGATACGACGCCCGATGAAGGTTGCCTGGCCGCCTTTCCGCCCGGGAACATATTCGAGGGCGGGACAGTCCCGCCAGTCGACCATTCGGAGAACCATCGGGTTCTCCGAATGCTGCGGCCACGAACCAACAGGGAGCACAGGCGGTGTGTCTTCGGCTGCTCCACTCATGTCGCCCCGACGTAGCAACGTTTCGCCCATTAGCGTGTCACTTCCGATAGGCATATTCTACCCGAAAGGACGCTGCTGTAGCGTTCCTGCCATGCGTTGAACTCTACGACCTGCACGCAGAAGCGGGTACGTCAGGTACGGGGTTAAGCCTGGCAGAAGACATCGGCGTTGGTGACTCCCCTCGTCGCGACTGGGCTGTGTGAAACTACTGGATGTCGTCTGGAGACGAGGGCCAGGCCGGTCGATTCTCAGCCACTGATACAAGGTTACAGATTCCGGCTGGGGAGGAGACAGGCTCATGGGACCCCTACCATTACCCCTGGTCAGGGGTCACCGTACCGGTGCTACCAACAGATGCGACTGAAGCTGTCAACCTGATCATCGAAAAGACCCGTCGTCTAGGAGGGTGCTGACCAATGACGATTGCTGGGGCCTGCCGCCCGCCAGCCCAGGAAGAATGCCGGCGGTTGGCAGGCCGCTGGTGGATTGCTCAGTACCTTCCTAGGACACGGTTTCCGTAACTGGGACAACTACCGATTAAGGCTCCTACTCCACTGTGGAGTCACCTGGTATACTGCCCCTACCAAACGAATACGAGGCCGCAAACCCCCCTTAGCCGCGTAGAGCCCGACAACGCCCGGGCCGAGTCTGTCATCGGCCTCTACAAGACAGAACTTATCCACAAGCGGGCACCGTGGCGTGACCTCGACCAGGTCGAGTACGCCACCCTCGAATATGTGGACTGGTTCAACCACCGCCGGCTCCTCGAACCCATCGGGGACATACCACCAGTGGAAAGGGAGGCCAACTACCATCAGCAGCACACCCCAGCCCAGGTAGCTGGTGTTAAGTAAAACACGCTCCGGCAAACCCGGGGCGGTTCAGGGATGCTGGTAGAGGTTGGCCTACCTGCCGCCGGCCGATCTGCGGGTTGTTGCTGGGGTTTTGGAGTCGGTGACGGTGGTTGGGTACCTGCGGCCGACGTTGCCGGGTGGGCGGTGTCGGGCTGTGAGGTTTGGTATATGCGCCGGTATGGTTTTGTTGACTGAGGTGGCGGGGCTGTTCTGTGGGGCGGCGCCGGTTTGGTTTGGAGGCGAATAGTGATCCGTCCGGATCAGCGGGATGTTGAGCTTGAGGCGCTTCGGGAGCGTCTCACGCGGTTGAGCGAGGCTTGCCTGCGTATTAATGAGAGTTTGGAGTTCGACGTGGTGCTTCAGGGGGTGCTCGACTCGGCGGCGAGTCTTACGGCTGCTCGCTATGGGGTGATGACCTTGGTTGACGGGGGCGGTCGGGTGCAGGATGTTTTGTCGTCGGGGACCACTGCTGAGGAGGCTGAGCAGCTCTGGCTTACACCTGACAGTTATCGGATCTTTGAGTCTTTGACCGAGATTTCCGAGCCTTTGAGAGTTGCCGATCTGGTGGAGTATGTCAGGTCGTTGGGTTTCGCCGGGTTCGAGAGCCCTTTGCAGGTGGAGGTGTTTAGTTTTTTGGCGGTGCCGATGTTCTACCGGGGGGATCGGGTGGGTCACCTCTTTGTGGGTGATAAGGACGGCGGCGCCGAGTTCACCCGGGCCGATGAGGACACGTTGGTGATGTTCGCTTCTGTGGCGGCGTTGGTGATCGCGAATGCTCGGAGGCACCGGGCCGAGCAGCGGGCCCGGGCTGACTTGGAGACGTTGGTGAACACTTCGCCGGTGGGTGTTGTCGTCATCGACGCTGTGACCGGGGAGTTGGTGTCGGTGAACCGGGAGGCTGTGCGTATTGTGGCGGGTCTGCGGGAGGGCGACCAGTCACTGGAGGAGTTGTTGGCGGTGGTGACGTGTGTGCGGGCCGACGGCCGGGAGGTGCCGTTGGGTGGGTTGCCGATGTCGGAGTTGCTCGGGGCGGGTGAGACGATCAGGGCTGAGGAGATCATGTTGCGGGCTCCTGGCGGGCGCAGCGTCGGCGTGCTGCTGAACACGTCCCCGATCCGCTCCGATGAGGGTGTGCTGGTGTCGTTCGTGGTGACTCTCCAGGACATGGAGCCGTTGGAGGACCAGGAGCGGCTGCGGGCCGAGTTCTTGGCTATGGTCAGTCACGAGCTTCGCACGCCCCTCGCCGCGGTTATGGGGTCGGTGGGCGCGCTGTTGGACACGGCCGGTGGGTTGGATCCCGCCGAGACGTCGCAGTTCCTCCGCATCATCCGTGACCAGTCCGACCGGATGCGGCATCTGATCGGTGACCTCTTGGACGTTGCCCGCATAAACATGGGCACCCTGTTGGTTGTTCCGGGACCTTCCGATGTGCACCTGTTGGCAAACGACGCCACTAGCAGGTTCCTGGCCGGGGGTGCCGCGAACCCTCTGAGCGTGGAGTTGGCAGAGGACCTTCCACTGGTGATGGCAGACCGGCGGCGTATCATCCAGGTGCTGGGCAACCTGTTGTTCAACGCGGCCGGGTACTCGCCTGAAGGGTCGCCGATCCTGGTGACCGCGGCGCGTGACGGTATCCATGTCGTGGTCTCTGTCACCGACCAGGGCCGGGGCATACCGTCGGAGGAGATGCCGGAACTGTTCCGCAAGTTCTCGCGGGGCCACGGCGCAGACCACGGATCCGGTCTCGCCGGGTCGGGTCTGGGGCTCGCTATCTGCAAGGGGATCGTGGAGGCCCACGGAGGCCGTATCTGGGCCGAGAGCGACGGGCCGGGTCTGGGGGCGCGGTTCGCCTTCACCCTGCCGGTGGCCGAGGTTCCCATCGCTGCGGCTCCGGCCACCGCCGGGTCGCGGCTCACAACCCGGCGCCAAGTCCGTGTGCTGGTCGTGGACGACGATCCCCAGGCGCTCCGCTACATCACCGACATCCTCACCCGGGCGGGTTACGCACCCATCGCGACCGGCGCCCCCGCCGACATCGCCCGCCTCATAGCGGAGCACAAACCCCACCTCGTGCTGCTGGACCTGGTGCTGCCCGACCGTGACGGCATCGAGGTGATGAGCGACATCCGGGCGACTACCGACGCGCCCATCATGTTCCTGTCGGCATACGGTCACGACGAGACCGTGGCCAGAGCCTTCGACATGGGCGCCGCCGACTACGTGGTCAAACCGTTCTCCCCCACCGAGCTGACCGCCAGGATCAGGGCGGCGCTGCGCAAGCAGCTCGCGTACTTGGGGGGCGAACCGTCGGCGCCGTACGAAACCGCAGGGCTGAGCATCGACTACGCCCGCCGCCGTGCCGTAGTCGCCGGGGAACCGGTAAGCCTTACCGCCACCGAATACGCTGTCCTCTACCAGCTAGCCGCCCACGCCCCCCGGGCACTCACCCACAGCGCGCTGTTGCACCGGGTCTGGGGCCCCGAGAGAGTGGGCGAGCCCTCGCTGGTCCGCGACGTGATCAAACGGCTCCGCCGCAAACTGGGCGATTCCGCCGCGAGCCCCAAATACATCTTCACCGAACCCCGCGTCGGTTACCGCATGCCCCCCGGCCGAACATAGGCCAACACTCCAAGCAGCCCTGCGGGAACCGGTCCGACTACTCGGACCCGGCGTGATGGTGGCCTGGACGCGTTCTCCCTAGCCGACATTTCAAGGACTTCACCCCCCCCCGCAGGGCCGCATCTGTATAAACTTATGGTCAGCAATGCCATTGATCTATTAATACGCTATCATTCACGGAGACTGCCGTATCAGCCGTGCGGTGCCGGTTGCCGACAGGAGGATATGAGGGAATGACGAAACCGACCAAGGCCATCCCAGTTCCGCTCAGATCAGGCCTCCGCGCCAGCACACCCACCCCCAACATCCTGACCGGTGGATTCAGGTTGAAGTCATCGACTGGAGAAACCGCTGGAGCCTTACTGGGTGATGAAACACCCATCGCAATACCTGACGAGTTGGCGAACCGTGCCCTTCACGCCATCCGAGATGAGTCGCCGGAAGGGGCGCGCCGAGCCCGTCCCCGGCCAGACCAGCCCGCCGTCCGGGGGGTCCTCGGGTGATGTCGCTTTTTTCCTTCCCACCCCCTCTGTGGGTTTGGATTTCGTCGCCTTGTGGTCGTGTGCCACGGATCGGGTCCGGTGTTCTGACCAGCTTCAAGGGGTCGTGGCGCGTCCTGGTGGTGTTGTTGGCGGCGTTGGCGTTGTTGGCGGGCCCTGCCAGGGAGGCGGGGGCGCAGGACACGGCGTTGGTTAGCAATATCGGCCAGAGCCAGCATTCCACGCGAGATTTCGCAGCCAAGACTCATGCTCAGAGTTTTCAAACGGGTGGCAACCCGGCGGGCTACACGTTGGCAAGCGTCGACGTGCAGCTGTCCGGGACGGCCACCGCTGAGCAGGTGGCTACGTTCAGAGCGGAGTTGTGGTCCGACAGCGCGCGATCTCCGGGTACCAAGCTGGCTGATCTGACGACGCCGACGAGTTTCGCGTCGGAAATAGGCTCTTTCGCAGCGCCTGCGGGCACCACGCTCGATCCCGACACGACGTATCATGTGGTTATCTACACAACTGGCGATCTGTCGGCCGTTTCAGTGTCCCGCACGGTTTCGAACCAGGAGAGTGGAGCTGATGGTTGGACCATCGGGAACAGTTCCAGTTTGGGTTCTTCCAATACGCCGTCCGGAACCTGGCAGTCCCAGACTCGTTCCCTACGTATTTCTGTGAAGGGCGCGGCGTTGGCGCCGACCACATTGACGTTGTCGACGAACGCTAACAACGATTCGGTGGCGGAGGACGGCAGGTCGGTGACGGTGACGGCGACCTTGGATCATGCCACCGCCACGGCGGTGTCGGTGACTCTGTCGGCGGCGTCGTCGTCCACGGCAACAGCGACATCCGACTACACCCTGCCGTCGGCGTTCGAGATAGCCGCGCGCTCGAAATCGGCGACGGGTACGGTGATGATCGTCAACGACGACATCGACGAGGGCAACGAGACGATCGTGTTGACCACGAGCGTGTCTGGTCTGTCGGTGTCGGGGGTGACTTTGACCATCACCGATGATGACACCGCCGCGGTGGCTGTCAGCCAGACGGGGCGTTCGGTGGAGGTGGGCGAGACGACGACGTACACGGTCAGGTTGGAGTCGCAGCCGACCCATAACGTGACGATCACGCCGACCAGCAGCGCGTCCGACAAGGCGACGGTGGCGCCGGCGAGTCGAGTGTTCACGTCGTCGAATTGGAAGACGCCCCAGTCGTTCACGGTGACGGGCGTGGCAACGGGCACGTCCAACATCACCCACGCGGCGACGAGCACCGACAGCGGATACAACAGCATCTCGGTCGGTTCGGTGGCGGTGACGGTGAACGCGTCGACCAAGACGGTCAAGATAACGTCGGCGGTTACGGCGAACGAAGGCGCCAACGTGGAATTGACGGTGACGCTGGGCCGACCAGCGCCCCAGGGCGGGCTGCAGGTCAATTTCACTTTCGCCGCGGTGACCTCGTCCGCGTTCGCGTCCAGTTCGGGCAGGTCCGACGACGCGACCTTCTCCCTTGTGGGGTTCAGAGTCGGCGCGGGTCAGACCACGAGGACGCTCACCGGGACCATAACCAACGATGCTCTGGTGGAGGATGAGGAGTCGTTCACGGTGACGGTGTCCACGGCGGTGTCGGGCTGGGCGGTGGTGTCGGGGGAGGGGTCGGCGACAGTAACTATCAACGATGACGACGCAACGAACGCGAGAATCGGTTTCGGGACCGCGGCGCGGACATCGGAGCACACGATCTCGGTGGCGGAGAACGTGTCGGGCGGGACGTTGAGCGTGCCGGTCGTCGTCAGCCACAATCCTCAGTCCAGCATCACCATCGCTGTGGAGGTCCGCACCGGCGGCACGGCGGCGGAGTGGCAGAGCTCCACGAATCCGGGCGATTTCCGGATTGCTACGAAGTCGGTGACCTTCACGCCCACGGGTAACAGGACGCAGAACCTATCGGTCGCGATCACCGACGACATGCTGGTGGAGGGGGACCAGACGATCAAGCTGCGCATCGGGGACAGCGGGATGAGCGGCCTGGGTCGGCATTACACCCGTCATGCCATGGGACGACTGTCAACGGTGACGATCAACGACAACGAGGACAACACGGCGAAGATCGCGTTCGGCAGCGACGCCGCGTCCACGACGGCCTACACCGACGATGTGGACGAGGACGTGTCGGGCGGGACGTTGAGCGTGCCGGTGACGATCAACCACCGCCCGGAGTCTTCGACCACGATCACGGTGGAGGTGTTGGCGACGGGCTCGAAGCGGGCCACGGAGTACGCCGACTCGTCGAACCCCGGCGATTTCCGCATAGCGACCAAGTCGGTGACCTTCACCCCCGGCGGCGGCACCACACAGAACCTGTCGGTGGCGATCGAGAACGACGACCTGGCCGAAGATGACCAGACGATCAGGTTGCGCATCGCCGCCTCCGGGAGCACGAGCCTGGGCCGCCATTACAGCCGCCACAGTGCGGGCAGCACCGCCACGCTCACCATCGACGATGACGACGCTGATGACGCGGAGATCGCGTTCGGCAGCGACGCCGGGTCCACGACGGCCTACACCGACGATGTGGACGAGAACGTGTCGGGCGGAATGCTGAATGTGCCGGTGACTGTCAGCCACTTGCCGGATGCGGACACCGAGGTCGCCGTCGCGGTCCTGACACAGGGCACGACGGCGACGGGCGCCGACTACACCATCGTCACCAAGTCCGTGACCTTCACACCGACGGGCAGCAAGACGCAGAACCTATCGGTCACGGTCACCGACGACATGCTGGTGGAAGAGGACCAGACCGTAGCGCTACGCCTCGCAGACAGCACGTCGACTAGCCTGGGCCGGCACTACGCCCGCCACAGCGCGGGCCGCACCGCGACGGTGACCATCGATGACGACGAGCGGCCCGATGCGAAGATAGCGTTCGGGACCGACGCGGAGGGCGCCGCGGCGTTGGCCGTCAGCGCAGATGAGGATGTGACGGGCGGGATCGTGGACGTGGCGCTGACGATCAACCATCTGCCGGAGTCGAACACCGTGTTCACCGTAGAGGTGCTCGAGACGGCGACGCGTCCGGCCACGGAGTACGTAAACAGCGCGAACCGCGGTGACTATCAGGTGCTCGGCAACAAATCGGTGACGTTCGGCCCGACGGGCGCCAAGTCGAAGAATGTGCGTGTACGTCTCACCAACAATGCTCTGGTGGAGCATCCCGAGACGGTACAGCTCCGCATCGTCGCCGCCGACGCCACCGCCAACGACCTCGGCGACCACTACGGCCGCAACGCCCAGAGCCGCCTCGCCACTATCACCATCAACGACGACGACGCGGATGCCGCCAAGATCGCCTTCGGCGCCGGCGCCTCCTCGACCACGGAACACACCGCCGCAGTACGCGAGAACGTGTCAAGCGGCGCGCTCAACGTGCCCGTCACGATCAGCCACCTGCCGTCCGAGGAGACGACCATCGCCATCGAAGTGCTGGCGACGGGTAGCAACAGGGCGACGGAAGGCGTCGACTACAGCATCGGAACCAAGTCGGTGACCTTCACCAGCTCAAGCTCCACGAGTAAGAACGTCGCCATCACACTCACCGACGACGAACTGGCGGAGCACGACCAGACGATTAAGCTGCGCATCGTCGCCGCGGACACGACGGCCGACGACCTGGGCGACTATTACGATCGCGACGCGATGGGCAGGCTGTCCACTGTCACCATCGAGGACGACGAGCAGCGCACCGCGAAGATCGCGTTCGGTGACAACGCGTCGTCCACGTCACAGCACACCTACACGATCGACGAGAACCTGGCAAGCGGAACGTTCACGGTGCCGGTCACGGTCAACCATCTGCCCGAGTCCAGCCAGTCGTTCATGGTGGAAGTCCTGGCGGCCGGCACGGCGACCGAGAACACCGACTACAGCATCAGTTCCAAGACGCTGAGCTTCGGCCCGTCAGACACGACCAAGACCAAGAACCTGACGATCACCGTCACCGATGACGACCTGGTGGAGGGCGACCAGACCATAGCGCTGCGGATCGTCGCCGCTGCCGACCCGGTGACCGATATCGGCGACTATTACACGCGCCACGCCGCCGGCGCCCGATCCCTGGGAACCATCACTGACGAGGACGCTGCGGAGGCCAGGATCGCATTCGGCGACAGCGCGGACGGCGCCATCACCTACCGGGCCACCGCCGCCGAACCCGCGACCGGTCAAGCGGTCTTCAACGTGCCCGTCACGATCAGCCACCTGCCGGAGTCCTCCACCACCATTGCCGTGCGGGTGCGTTCGGGGTTGGCGACTGAGACCACGGACTACAGCATCGCCGCCAAGTCCGTCACCTACCAGCCGTCGGGCGCCAAGACGCAGAACCTGGCCATCACGCTCAGCGCGGACGACGCCCGCGAGGGCAACGAGACGATCAACCTGCAGATCGTCGCGGCCGACACCACGGTGAACGACCTCGGCGACCACTACACGCGCCACGACCGGGGCGCCCGCGCCTCGGTGCTGGTCACCGACCCCGATTCCACGGCGGTGCTCAGGGTGCTGCTGCGGCTGGCCGAGAACGACACAGCTACCACGGCGAAGACGATCGATGAGGGGGGCACGGTGCTTGTGTACGCGAGCCTGGCCAACTCCGCGAACGCCGGCGCGGGCGGGGTCAGAGTCACGTTCCTGGCCGCGGCGGGAACGACCGCGGCGGACAGCGACTACCGCCTGCCGGGCGCCATCACCATCCCCCAGGGCGTTAATTTCCAAAGGGCGAACTTGACCATCGTGGACGACCGGATCGCCGAGGGGAGCGAGGATCTGGTGCTGACGGCCGCCACCTCGCCCGGGTACTCGGTCGACACGGGGACCATCACCATCACCGACGACGACGCCGCCGGGGTGACGGTCCCGTCCGCGCTGTCGGTGGGCGAGGGCGGGTCGACGACCTACCAGGTGCGGCTCGACACCCAGCCCGCCGCCGCCGTCACCATCACTCCCGCCAGCGCCGACACCGACAAAGCGACCGTGTCGGGACCACTGACGTTCACGCCGGCCAACTGGTCCCGAGCCCAGCGAGTCACGGTGACAGGCGTGGACCAGGGCGAGGGCACCACGATGATCACGCACGAGGCCACCAGCGCGGACCCGAATTTCGCCGGTGTGAGCATCGGCTCGGTGACGGTCACGGTGACCCCGGCCGGCAAGACCCTCGCCATCGCTTCAGCGACGGCCGACGAGGGCGGAAGCGCCGAGTTGGCGGTGACGCTTGGCGAGGCGGCGCCCACGGGCGGGCTGACCCTCAACGTCGCCTACGACTACTCGGGCAGCACGGCCACCGATGCCGACACGGGCATGACCGAGACGACGATCACAGTGCCGTACAACGAAAGGACGGCGACGCTGAGCGTGCCCATCGCCGCCGACGTCCTGGTTGAGGGCGAAGAGACCTTCACCGTCACGATCAGCGCCTCAGGCTGGCAGGCGGCCTCGTCGGGCGCGAACCGGGCGACGGTGACCATCACCGACGACGAAGCGACGGCCGCGAAGATCGCCTTCGGCGAGGACGCCGCGACGACATCGGCCCAGACCGGCTACTACGTGTTCGAGAACGTAGGGAACCGTCCCTTCAGCGTGCCTGTCACGGTCAGCCCCCTGCCGCAGTCGAACACCACCTTCCGTATCCAGACCCTGACCACCGGCACGGGCCGCGCAAGCGAAGGTTCCGACTACACCATAGCCGCCAAATCGATCACCTTCGGCCCGTCGGACACCACCATGACCAAGAACGTGTCCATCACGATCATCGACGACAGCGTGGCGGAGGGCAACGAGGAGGTCCGGCTGCGCATCGCAAGCGCCGACAATCCGGCGAACGACCTGGGCGACCACTACGAGCGGCACCCCTTGGGGTCGCTGGCGACGCTCACCATCAACGACGACGACTCGGCGACCGCGGTGACGCTGACCGCGAGCGCGGCCGGCAACGCGGTCGTCGAGGGCGAGGGCCCGGTGACGGTGACGGCCACGCTGGACCGTCCGGCACCCGCGGGCGGGTTCAGGATCACCCTCACAGCCGCGGGAACTGCCACGTCACCAGATGACTTCACCTTGTCGAGGACCAATCTGACGATCGGGACGGGCGCCACCACCGCCTCCACCACCGTCAACATCGTCGACGACCTGAGCAGCGAGGCGAACGAGACCATCGTCCTCTCCGGCAAGGCGGTCTCGAGTCTCGGGGCGCTGCCGGTGCGGCCGTTGACGCTCACCATCGTCGACCAGGACACCCCCGGCGTGACGGTGAGCGAATCCGCGCTCTCCCTGCCGGCGGGCACGACGGCGACTTACACGGTCAGGCTCGAGAGCCCGCCCACAGCCGCCGTCACGATCACACCCACCAGCGGCACAGTCGCCAACGCGACGGTGTCCCCCGCCACGCTGACCTTCACGGGCGCCAATTGGGGCGATCCGCAGATGGTAACCGTCACGGGTGTCACGGCGGGGAGCGCGACGATCACGCACGCGGCCACGAGCTCGGACACCATGTACGACAGCGTGAGCATTTCCTCGGTGGCCGTAACGGTGAACACACCGGCGAAGACCTTCACCATCGCTTCAGCGACGGCCGGCGAGGGCGGAAGCGCCGAGTTGGCGGTGACGCTTGGCGAGGCGGCGCCCACGGGCGGGTTGACCCTCAACGTCGCCTACGACTACTCGGGCAGCACGGCCACCGCTGCCGACCTGGGCACGACCGCGACGACGCTGACGGTGCAGGAAGGCGACTGGACTTCCACGCTGATCGTGCCTGCCTCCGACGACGGCCTGGTTGAGAGAGAGGAGACCGTCACGGTCACGATCAGCGCCTCAGGCTGGTCGGCGGCCACTACGGGCGCAGGCACGGCGACGGTGACCATCACCGACGGCGACGCGCCGGTGGCGGCAGTCGCCTTCGGGAACCGGGCCACGGCGGCATTCGTCTATATGGACAGCGTGGCCGAGGACGTGGCGGGCGGGATATTCAACCTGCCCGTCACGGTCAGCCACCGGCCGCAGGCGGCGACCACGTTCGAGATCGAGGTCGTGCCGGGCGGCACCGCGACGGAGAACACAGACTACAGCATCGCGGTCAAGTCGGTTGAGTTCGGCCCGTCGGACAGCACGACGAAGAATGTGATGATCAGGATCACGGCAGACGCCTCGGTAGAGGCAGGTGAAACGATCAAGCTGCGCATCGCGGCGGCGGACGACCCGGAGAACGACCTCGGCGACTACTACACGCGCCATGCCGAGGGTTCGCAGGCCTCGGTGACGATCACTGACGCCGGCGGCCGGACAGTCAACCCGATAGTCAACCCGACGGTCAACCCGACAGGTGGGCCCCCAGGGGGTCCGACAGGCGGCGACCCGCCGGATGACGAAGAGCCCGATGACGGGTTCTCGGACCTCGACGAGGCAGGAAGCGCCCACGCCGCGGCGGTGGCGGATCTGGTGTCGAGGGGAGTGATGGACGGCACCGGATGCGGCGGCGGGGTGTTATGCCCCCGAGATCCGATCCTACGCTGGGAGATGGCGGTATGGCTGGTGCGGGTTGTCGACGGACAAGACCCCGCCCGGCCAACCGAGCCACGCTTCCAGGACGTCACCGCAGGCATATGGTGGGACGGCCACGTCGAACGCCTCGCGCAGCTGGGAATCACCCTAGGCTGCATAGTCGACCCGCCTGGTTACTGCCCTGACAACCCCGTGACACGGGCGCAGATGGCCAGTTTCCTCGTTCGAGCGTTCGAACTCGCCGTCGCGTCGTCAGCCGGCTTTGAGGACACCACCGGCAACAATCATCAAAGCAACATTGACGCGTTGCGCTCCGCCGGGATCACCGTGGGCTGCTCAGCCGACCCGCCCCTCTTCTGCCCCCGAGACCCGACGACCAGAGCCCAGATGGCCAGTTTCCTCGCCCGAGCGATCGCATCACGCCCGCCCGGCTAGACGAACTAGATGATTAGTCCTAATGCCCTGAGTTGGAAGTTCATAACAGAAAAGCGGGCGACTCCCCCACTCCACCGAACCCCGAGAACGCGAAAACTACCCGAACGTGCCTCTTCGGTTGGGATCCCACCCCCGGCTTCCAACCGTTCGGGACGCTCGAGGAGCCCCCTGCCGGATCTATGGAACCGATGACCTCGATGGGGCCAACAAGGCGTCGGGACGGTTCGCCGATCTCAATGCCGCCGGCCAGATCCCCCGAATACCGCGAGATCGTGGACAGGATCATCGTCTGGGGGTAGATCGTGGCCTACCACCCTCAGCGGACGAGCATTGAACGGACCGCTCGAAGGGATCAACAGCTTGCTCCGGGTCGCTCACGGGTTCACGAACTACGACAACTACGCAGCCCGCGGGCTCCTTGTAGCATGAATCCCGCACCGGCACCAGAACGCCCAGATCCCATGAGATCGCGCAGCCCCGTCTAGTCCCTGGTCCAACGCGAAGAGCCGGATAACAACTCGCGAAGTATCCTAGTAGCGGGTCAACCTCAACACCGACCGACACACCCACCACCGACACACCCACCACCGACACGCCCAACTCCAGCTAGCCATCACCCTCATCATCACCAGCAAACTCATCGCCTGGAGAAACCGCTGGAGCCCCAACTCAGTCCCTATCCGCTAATGCTCTTAATCAATTCTAAGGAAGCTATCCTGGTGGTCGAGTGCGTGTTCGGAGGAGAATGTGAAGCGTACCTATCAGGTAGCACCCCGGACAGGAGAACAACCTGAACGAAGAGTGGGCGAACGCCCGACGGGCTGGCCTATCTGTGGTCGAGGTAGGGTTCCCTGGCTGGCATGGCCTGCCGCTTGGTTGACGCGGGGAGCGAACCGGTGTCGGAAGGGGCCCGGTAACCATGTTCAAGCGGTGGAAGCATGGTACGCGGCTGCGGTCGAGGGACTGCGGGCCGCAGGAGTGACCAAAGGCTGCGAGGACGATCCGCCGTCCTGCTGTCCCGACGACGTGGTCACCCGCGTTCAGATGGCGTCGTTCCTGGCCCGTGTGCTGGTTGTTTGCTAGGTGCTGGTCGTGAACCATCCGGGCGGCAGACCTCAGCGGGTCCCCAGTTGTGGCGGTCGGTTCAACTTGGATCCGCGGTTTGACGGCTAGGTTTCTTCAGAGGGGTTTCGTGGACAGGCGCTGTGATAGTGGCGGGTGCTCGTGCCGTGGGCGAGCCCGCCGCCTAGTTCCGGTGTTTGTTGTGTTGCTTGTGGTCGGGGGCTTGGTAGCGGGCCTTGTACGTCCGGTATCCGCCGGGGGAGTTGGGAAGTCCTTCTCCGGTGCGGGGGACGGGGCTGCGGTCTGGCAGGCTACCGACCGGTTCTCAGATCTCTCCGATGCGGGTCCGGATCGTGGGAGTGTGGAGATTCTGGCTGCGAGGAGGATTCTGGCGGGAACGGAGTGCGAGCCAGGCCGGTTCTGCCCTGATCTGGCTGTCCAGCGTTGGGTGATGGCGGTCTGGCTGGTCCGGGCGCTGGACGGAGTGGACCCGGCCCCGGTAGGTACGTCGCGGTTCGCCGACGTCGATGAGGGTGCGTGGTGGGCAGTGCATGTGGAACGCCTTGCAGACTTGGGAATCACCCGGGGATGCGCCACCGGACCGGCCCGTTTCTGTCCCTACGCCGAGGTCACCGACGCGCAGATGGCCACCCTCCTCCAGAGAGCCTTCCGGCTGCCGTCCGGACCCCCGTCGGGGTTCGCCTACGTTGGGGAGGGCAGCATCCACCTACCTGGCGTCGCCGCCGTGGCCGCGGCAGGGATCACCCCCGGGTGCACGGTCGAGCCGGCCCGCGACTGCGACGAGTGGGACACCACCCGCGCGGAGATGGCCACCTACCTGACCCACGCTCTGCGGTTAGCTGGTGTAATCCCACCCGCGGACACCCGCCTCCCCGCTCCATCGGGCGACGGGGATTTCACCGCGGTCACGGTCGGCGGGGATCACTCATGCGGGATACAGAGGGATCGCACGGTGATCTGTTGGGGAAACAACGCCACCGGCCAGGCGGAGGCTCCGGACGAGGAGTTCGTGGCAGTGGCCGCCGGCCGGAGCCATACCTGCGGTATCGACATCCGCCAGAAGGTGGTCTGCTGGGGTTGGGACGGGTGGGGAGCGACGGAGGCGCCGGACGGGACGTTCACCGCCATCACCGCGGGGGGTGACCACTCGTGCGCAATCCGCACCGACCGACGCGTCGCCTGCTGGGGTGCCGACCATGCAGGTCAGGCCGCCCCCCCGGCAGGCACCTACGCCGCGGTATCGGCCGGGGAATGGCACACGTGCGGGCTCCACGACACCGACCAGGCCCTGGTGTGCTGGGGTGCCGACAACGATGGCCAAGCCGACCCGCCCGGGGGACGGTTCCTCACCATCGCGGCCGGGAACTGGTACTCCTGCGCTGTCCGCACCGACGGCGGAGGCGTCTGCTGGGGTGCCGACCACGCCGGACAGGGCAACACCCCCGGGGCGGGTTTCCGCGCCGTCGCTGCCGGCTGGGAGCACTCTTGTGGGATCACCACCGACGATTCGGTGGTTTGTTGGGGCCACGACGAAGGCGGCCGGGCCGATCCTCCCCCAGGGAAGTTCAGCGCCATTGCGTTGGGCGACCGGCACTCGTGCGGGTTGCACACCGGCGGCGCCATCACCTGTTGGGGTCAGACGCCCCAACAGATGGGTGTCGTGCCCACCCTGGTAGTACCGACACCCGAAGAGGTAAACCAACACCATGTCAGCCCCGACCCGCCGGATCCGGATTCTTGCCGTCCACCCGGCCCAGCCGGATTCCCGCTCCGGAATCGGGTCCCGCCCACCGGTGTCCTCCGAGTCGCCGTGCTGTTCTTGGACTTCCCCGACGCCAAAGCGCCCCACAGCACCCGAGAAGAAGCCGAGTTGGGTTTGCCCTACATCGAGAACTATCTGAAGACGGCCAGCTACGGCCTCCTCAACACCGAGTTCACGCCCCTCCACCGGTGGCTACGGGCCGAACACGGCTATCGAAGCTACCTTGGAACCTCAGCATCCCCGACCCTCGAAGACCCGCTCGACCCTGATGCGGAAGCGGTAAGACTCGCCGACCCCGAGTTCGACTTCACCGGCCACCACGCCGTAATGGTTGTCATGCCCAGCTCACACTTCGGTAACGGCCTCGCTGCGGGAAGTATCCGTACAGACGAAGAGACCCTCTCACGGGTCCGGATCAACTTCTCATCCCTAACCCAGCCGCGCCAACCCCTCGAATGGGGACTGGTCGCCGCGCACGTACTCGGATACTCCCTCGGGTTGCCGGCGCTGTACCCCTCCGACGACTCCCTGCACGACCATCCCCAGCCGCCCCCGCACCGCAGGTGGGTCACCAACCAGATCGGCCTGATGGGGCTCTGGGCCAACTACCTCACCACCGACACCGACCCACGTCTAGCCCACCAACTGCACTACCCGGACGGGGCACGCTACACCACCTACACATATAGCCTCCAAGCCCCAGAGATGCTGGCATGGACCCGATGGCAGCTCGGTTGGCTCCAGCCCAGCCAGGTCCGCTGCCTCACCGATCTCGAAACCGAGAAAACCGTCGCCCTCAAACCAGTCGCCTCCCCAGGCGTCGGAACCGCGATGGTCGCCATCCCACTCTCCGGAACCGAGGTCATCGTCGCAGAAAGCCGCCGAAAGGTCGGCTACGACGCCGGACACAAATACAGATACGACGACGGAGCCAAAACCATCCTCCCCACGCTCGCCGGAAGCGGCGTGCTCGTCTACGTCGTCGACGCCGCCCGCCCCGGCGGACACTTACCCATCCGGGTGATCGGACCACCCAACAACCCCTACCCCACCCTCCACTTCGAAGACTATCCCCTCCTAGCCGAAGGCGAAAGCGTCACAATCGGCGGCTACACCATCACAGTCCGCAACGCCGACCACCACACCGACACCCTCACCATCACCAGCCACCGACGACCCTCCTGATGTCCCGAATCCCTGTTCAGGTTGCCTTTAGAGGGTCCATGTGACACGAGGATTAGCCCTGACACAAGCCCGTCGCATACGGGAGATAACCGCAAAGCACCAACACCAAGCAACCCGTTCTCGGTACAGACTGAACCTCCCCGGTTTCTGGAGTGATGATGACCGGGTTTTGTGGAGTCAACTCACTAGGATCAGCGGCGCGCCAGTTGGGTTGTGGTGGTGGATTCTCTCGTATCCGATCGGGGTTCGCGTCTTGAGGGCGGTGTGGCGTCGATGCCGGTTGTGGAAGATCACGAGATATCCGAATAGGGAACTATCGACGTAGTCAGACGGGGCGTATCTCGACGGTGAACGCGTCAGCATCAGCGTCGCGGCTGACGACATCGATAGCGAAGAGGTCCGTCTGCCACCACCATCCTTCCTCGAGGACCGTGTGAGCCGGGTTGTAGTGTCACCACCGGAGCTCATGACCTCGAGCAGTGTTGGCGATGGTGGAACGCGCATCGGCTCGACCACGACGTAGCGAGAAGACAATCAGCCCGGTTTATCCCACTCATCCTGACCAAGCTCATCACAGCCCTTCCTCGCTCACGCAGTCGGTACATCTATGCTGGCGATGCTTGGGGTGACGTTATTTCTAGGAACAATCCTCTAAGCACAACAAGAAAGCGACGCTGGACGGCGTCTTGCATAGATCGCAATGGGAACAGCGATGCTCACGCCGCCGGCAGGCTTAGAGGCTGTCGCGTTAGTTTGTGCTGCGCGTGGGGTTGGGGGTTTGTTGGAGGCGGTGTAGTAGTAGGCGGGTGTGGGCTGCCCAGGTGAACCCGGCGGTTACGGTGGGATCCCGTTCGTAGTCGACACGTAGACGCCGGTGGTTGGTCAGCCATGCCCAGGTGCGTTCTACTACCCAGCGGCGGCGTAGCACAGCAAAGGAACCCGCAGATATCCGTTTGACGACTTGGGCGCTTACGCCGAACTCGGAGCACGCTTGGGTGAACGCCTTGTTGAAACCGGCGTCGTGCCATATCTTCTGGAGCCGCCCGGACTTGTGGACGGTCGCGGTGATCGTTGCTATCCCACCGGCGTTGTCCGACACGTCGGCAGGCAGAAGACCACCCCCAACAGCAGCCCTGTGGTATCTACCAGCCCGAACACCTTGCGGCCCGATACCTTTTTGGCGGCGTCATATCCTCTGGTAGACGAACCAACAGTCGAAGTTCCCACAACGCTGCGGGCGTCGATAACCGACGCCGAAGGGTCCGGGTCGCGGCCTTCGGGGTCGCGTACGAGACCGCGGAGACGGTCCACGATCTTTTCCCAAGTACCGTCCCGACTCCAGGTGAGGTGATAGCGGTGCACCGTGTTCCAATGCGGATACTGTGGCGGAAGAGCCCGCCACTGGCATCCGGTAGCCGCCACATAGAGGATCGCGTCCACGACTTGTCGTTTCGACCACTTGGCGGGTCGTCCCATCCGACCCCCACACCGTATTAGGGGCGTGCTGAACAATGACGATTGCTCGGGCCTGCCAACCGCCGGCAAAATGCCTGGGCTGGCGGGCTGTTGACGATCGATGTAAGTGGCGCATTGGTCCACCCACGCGGCTCTGTACCCCTGCCCCATATGCCGTCAGCGGTGACTCCGAGCCCTCCTGCACTGCTCGGACGTCGCCTGCGCGTGCGTCCGGGCTGCAGAACCAAGGGATGTTGAGGAACGCGGACTAGACGTTCCTCCCCGCCGCGCAGAAAGGTAGCCATATCGGCTCGAGTCGCTCCGTCGGGAAAGACACGGGCGACCACCGACGCGATCTGGTGTTCGGGGATTACCAAGGGGGGTCTGAAGGTGCAGTCGTCGTACCTGACGGACCAACCCTGGGAAGCGGCATACTCGATGTCCGCATATCTCGGATGACCGGTTTCGACATCAGAGAACCGTCCGCTAGCGGTCAACCACCGCTGTGGCCACCGCGACGACCACAACCGCGGCACACATGACTGCGAGGCTTCTGCGAACTGGACCCGACCTCCGATAGGCAACAGACCGGGATGCTACCCGAAGAACGCAGTCGCCGGACTGATGGATCATCAAGGTTGATGGCGATCACCAAGGCCTCCGGGATATTGGTAGGAACCGAAAGCCTTCTTCCCAAGCTTTGGTGGCGGGTACCGGTAATTCATGGTCGGTTCACCGATTCCGGTGCGACCTAGCCCCGATTTTGATGCGAGGGTTGGACTGGGCGAACAGAGGTGCGGGTTATGAGCTTCTGACCAGGCACTACGGGTGTTTCGACAGTCCCGTCTCGGCCCGGCGGGACCTTCACCCGTCGGGTGAAGCCCGGCGCAGTCTCGAGCATGTGGTTGATGTGGCATGTTGCCGCGGGTATGTCGGGAAACATGAAGAATCAGGGCTAGTTTCTAGACCAGATGGTTTCAGTCCACCACCTACGTTTCCGGACAGGACCGTCGGGTGGGGCCAGGTCGTCGGGCTGCTGGGGATCAGGATCACACCCTGGCAGCTCCAACTCCGGTTTCACCCTTACGAAACGGGCTGAGAGGATGCCATAACGACGGGCCGGGTCGGCATGGTCGAAAAGAACGGCCTGCTCGACGCTTTGGTACATACCGCTCGCCGACTTCTCGTAACAGGCGATCGTCTGCGGTACCAGTTCGGGACCGCAGACATCCACCACGTCCCATCCGAAGCAGATGGGTTCCTGCGGTGTCGGCTCTTCGTGGACGTCGGTGAGCAGGAGAACGAGTCCCCCTACCCTGGCCACCCTCTTGATCTCCCCGATCGCGTCGTGAAGGTTGTCGACGTGGTCCAGCGAGTTGAACGAACAGACGATGTCGAAGTAGCCGTCTGGGAACGGGATCGACTCAGCCCCCGCAGCGACGTACACCATCGAGTGCTCATCAGAACCCAGTTGGCGGTATTCGTCGGCTAGCGGATCAAGGCCCACCCGCTCGCGAGCCGTGGTCGCCCACTCCAGGGATCCCCTCGGCCCGCAACCGATATCCAAGACTCGCTTGTCCGTGTAGTCGGCCAGGGACAAACCAAAGTGGGTGGTGTAGAAACGCTCGAACCAGTGGTTCGCCAGTCGGCCTTCCGAATCCTTGCGTTCCGACCAGTACGCAAGCTCACCGGATCGGTCCCGCTCAGTAATACTCCAGTCCTCCAAACGCCGCTCCCCTTCTTCCCCCTGTTCACAACAGTGGCCTCCAAAACCTCCCCAACGACGGAGGGCCATTCCGTCGGCTCGAACAGCAGGCGGAGGTCTTGTCAACTGCGCAGGAGACTAGGAGGGTGCTGAGCAATCCACCAGCGGCCTGCCATCCGCTCGCATAATACCTGAGTAGGCGGGTGGCAGGCCCGAGCAATCGTCATTTTTCAGCACCCTCCTAGGTGACGATACCACGACGAGGGTTTGAATGAACTCCCCGCTCCTACACGCCGGAACGTGGTACCAAGGGTGGGACGTGACCACTCCATCGTTACCTGGTCCCGTCGGTTAGCGGGCTGCTTGCCGCTGGTGGCAGCGGTCTACCCTCCGCTGCGGGCTTGACCGGCCGCCGACAGCGGTTACCCGACCGATGGTCTCATCAGCCTTGGGCGACTCTCTCTGTGTGGTATCGCCGAGGGCTGTGGGAGTGGCTGGTTGGTTGGGAGTGGGGTTGATCTGAGCAGGTGCTGGGAAACTCCTTGTTGGGCCGACGGTTGATGGGACAATGGCAGGGGCGGGCGACGGTCGAGGACCGATTGTTCGTTCCTGTCATCGGTGACGAACTAGGGTGAACTGAACCGCCCCGGGTTTGCCGGAGAGTGTTTTACTTGACACCAGCTACCTGGGCTGGGGTGTGTTCGAGATGGTAGTTGGCCTCCCTTTCTGCTGGTGGTATGTCCCCGATGGGCTCTAGGAGCCGACGGTGGTTGAACCA
>JAPOQZ010000013.1 GCA_026710435.1 bacterium
CCTAGGAGGGTGGTGTTTTTCGCGGGGGTTGGTAGAGTTACAGGAGTGTAGTTCGGGGGTGTGGCTGTGAGTTTGGGTGTGTCGCCGGTTCAGGCAGATTTGTTGAGGGGTACGGGGTTTGTGGCTGATCGGGTGGGGGATGATTCTGTGTTTTCGGTTCTGTTTCGGTCGGGTCATCGTCTGTTTGCTGATGAGTTGTTCTCGGATTTGTTCGCTCTGGGGGGCCGCAGGAGTGTCCCGCCTCGGATTGTGGCGACGGTGATGGTGTTGCAGCGTTGGTTTGGTTTGTCTGATCGGGAGGCGGTGGCGGCGTTCGAGTTTGATATGCGGTGGAAGTATGCGTGTGGGGGGTTGGAGTTCGATTATGGGGGGTTCTGTCATACGGTGTTGGTGGGTATGAGGGCTCGTTTGGCGGCTTCTGAGCAGCCGCGGCGGGTTTTCGACGCGACGCTGGAAGCGGCCCGGGCGGTGGGTGTGGTGTCGGCTAGGAGGGTGTTGGACTCGACACCGATCTATGACGCGGTGGCTACCCAGGATACGGTGACGATGGTTCGGGGCGCGATTCGGGGGTTGTTGGGAGCGGCGGACGCGGTTCTGGAGGCGGAGCTGCGGGCGGTGTTGGGCCGTGACGATGACTACGCGGTGGGCGGCAAGGGGGTTTGCGATTGGGGGGATCAGGTAGCGCGAGAGGAGTTGGTGGCGGCTCTGGCGGCTGATGGGTTCGGCTGTTTGGATGTGTTGGAGGGTCGGGTCCTGGCCGATGCGTTGTCCGAAGCCGCCGAGTTGTTGGCCACGATCTTGGGCCAGGACCTGGAGGAGGACGGCTCGGGTCGGTTCCGTATCGCTCGGCGGGTGGCCCCTGATCGTGTTATTTCCACTGTGGACACCGATGCTCGTCACGGACGTAAGACATCCGCTCGCCGTTTCGATGGTTACAAGGGTCACATCGCGGTGGATCCTGATTCTGAGATCATCGTTGATACTTCTGTCACCGCCGCGAACGTCGCCGACAGCGAAGCCGCCGCCAGCCTCATCAGCGACCTCCTACCCAAAACCAACAACACCACCACCGACCCCGACACTGGCAGCACCGACACCGGCAACCACCCCGGCACCGGCAACCACCCCGGCACCGGTACCGACCCCGGCGCTGTGGAATATGAGAACGGACCGACTGTCTACGGCGACAGCGCCTACGGCAGCGGCGAGTTCCAACAACTCCTCTCCGAGAACGGGATCAACTCGGGATGCCGCAGCCCCGAACCCACCGCACGCCGGGGCCGGTTCAACAAAGACCGCTTCTGCGTCGATCTCGAGAACCGCACCGTCACCTGTCCCGCCGGAGTCACCGTCACCATCAAAACCAGCCGCGACAGCACCGGCCGCGCCAGCTTCGGTACCGCCTGCACCGACTGCGACCTCCGAGAACAATGCACCACCGCCGCCGCCGGCAGAACCATCAGAGTGGGCAAACACGAAGCCGTACTCGCCAAAGCCCGCAAACGCCAGAAACCCCGCCGCTGGCAAAACGACTACAAGGCCACCCGCCCCAAAGTCGAACGAAAAATCGCCCACCTCATGCGACGACGACACGGCGGCCGCCGAGCCCGAATGCGCGGCGTCGCCAAAGTAGCCGCCGACTTCAGCCTGCTAGCCGCAGCAGCCAACATCGCACGCCTGGGAACACTCTGACCACACCCCGAACCACCCCGCCCAGCCCAAACCACCAACCCCCCCCCCAACCCGCCCCGGTGCCCCCCCAGAACCAATCCCCACCAGACCACACCCCCCGCACAAACCACCCCAAACCCCCATTTCACACCAGTCTCCTAGGCATGTGGCAGTCCGTGGTGCTGGTGGATTCCAACCGGGAGAACCACCAGCGCTCGGTACGGGTCACATTCCTCCCCGCTCCGCAGTGAGGAGAGACGGGTCACGAGCCCGACTCACGGCCCATCGTGAAGAGGCAAGACAGGTAACACCAGGATCTCACCCGGAAATATCAAGTCGGGATCGCCGCTTCTGAGCCGTCCCCGGTTCAGTTCTACCACCCACCGCCACACACCTGCCACTTCGTGATCCGGAAGCGGGCCTGCCTTGCTCCCGTGCACATGGACGGAACTGACAGACCACATGCTGTCACCCGGCTGCACCACGTATTCGATGTATTCTCCCGTTGTCGAAGCCTTCTCGCCGCTGGCTCGAAGCGCCGCAGGAGTTGACACACCAATCCTCTCATCAGATCCAGTGGTCCTCGCCGGGCCTGTGAGCGTGTCGCTGATCATGCCGGCGGAAACCGGAATCGAAACACCCGGAATCGGGGCTGTGCGGGGATCGACCACTAACTCTTGCTCTTCACTCACCACGATGGGGACAGGCGGCACTTGAGCTGCGCCAGCCGGGTAGCTCGCTGAGATGCTTCCCATGGCGAGGATCAGGGCCGCCAACCGTCGGGCCAGGCGCCGGACGGGCCCGACCGTCGCCCATTCGACGGCGCGGATGGCAGCAGGAATACGGACGACATGCGCGCACACCGACAGGGCGATGCTGAGTGCCAGCCATGCGAAGATCGACACCGCGATGAGCCAGATGCACCCGTACACCGCCTGTTCGGGTGGTGCGTCGAGTATCTCACCGGGCGTGGGGATCCAGACTTCACCCCCGATTCGGAGAAGAAGGAGGCCTGTTCCAGCCGCCATCGCAAGGAGTAGCGCTACAGATATGATCGTTCTTATATTTGTCATAGTGTCGACATATCATCTCAACGATAACCTGTCAATACCGGTGGGCACGAGAACCCAGAGATTGCGAAAGAAATCGCTTGCGGCGTCCGTAACAGGCGGCTAACGTGCTCTGCGGTCGGTAACTCGGCGTCATAGTTCGGCCTAAACTTGTGAATTAATTCACAAAGGCAGATTCGCCGACCGACCGTAACAACCGAGGACGCCACTAGCCACTAGGAGATAGGCCAGGGGACTCACCCTGGTAACAGAGGATTTAACCGTGCTGACAATCACCAGAACCGATTGGAGACAAACGGCAGCATGCCGGGATTCCGAACCGACCCTCTTCTTCCCGATCGGCACCACCGGACTTGCCGTCGAACAAATCGAGGAAGCCAAGGGCATCTGTGCCGCATGCCTTGTCACGGAGGATTGCCTCCAGTACGCCCTCCAGACCAACCAGGAAGCGGGGGTCTGGGGCGGCTACGCCGAAGACGAACGTCGCCGGCTACGCAAGCGCTGGCTCGCTGAGCGTAGGCGCGCCGCCAGCTGAGGGTTTGGGCTCTAGTGCCAACGGGCTCGGTCCCCTAAACCCAACCCACAAGGTACCCGACCGCGGGTCGGGTACCTCCTACGACGGTGCTGAACAATGACGATTGCTCGGGCCTGCCGCTCGGCGACCCAGGCATTTTGCCACCGATTCGCAGGCCGCTGGTGGATTGCTCAGCACCCTCCTAGCGGCCGAAACCGACGGACTGACTAGGACTGTCGATCAACTCGACAAACGCCAGGCGTCCAACCGGAACAGCGATATCAGCTCCATTCGCGGTCTTGAACCAGATAATCGGAGCACCCTCTCGGTACGAGCCTTCGAGGAGTTCCATCAACTCCTCCCGCCCTGCCACTTCGACCTCTATCTCACGGCTGGTGTCTGCAATACCGATGCGTGCTCTCACGTCATGTTCTCCCCGTCATGGTCCGGTCCGAGCCGGATCGTAACCGAGGGATTACCGCAGCGTTGGTCCCTTATCCTGCCTTGCGGCGAGCAGCCTCGACCTTGGTGGCCTCGACCGAGGCCTTCAACGCCTCAAGCAGATCGACCACCCGGGTCGGTTCTGGTGTCGAGGGCTCCACGATCTCGGCCCCCTCGATCTTCTGATGGGCCAGCTCCTCGATACGCTCGCGGGTCGCGTCGACCCAGTACGACGGATCGAATTCCGCCGAGAGGTTGTCGATCAGCATCTCTGCCATGGCCATCTCGGTCTCCCGGACTTCTGGCTCGGCGACGACTCCGTCGAATAGCGCGGAGCGTATCTCGTCGGGCCAGTACATGGTCTCCAGAATCAGGACATCGTCTCGTGCTCGCAGAGCTGCAAGATGGACCCGAGCCCTCAGCGCCACCTTCGCTATTCCGATCCGGTTCTTCTCGGCCAAGGCCAGTCGCAGGAGGGAGTAAGCCTTCTGTCCGGACTCTTCCGGCGCTAGGTAATACGACGAGCGGTAGTAAACCGGATCAATAGCATCCGCGTCGACGAACTGGACTACATCCACGGTACGAGGCCCGCCCTGGTGGCCGGCCCGTTCCACCTCCTGGTCGGTGAAAACGACGTACCGACCCTTTTCGACTTCGTAGCCTCGCACGATGTCCTTCGGTGAGACCTCCTCGCCGTCGGCCTCGGCTACCTTCCGGTAGCGGATCGGGCTGTGGTCCGTACGCCGGAGTTGTCGGAACTTGGGTCGTTTGCTCGCTGTCGCGCGATACAGACGAACCGGAATGGTCACCAGCCCGAATGAAACCGCACCGCTCCAGATGGGTCGCATACCAACGATTGTACAAGGGTTGCGAAAAACAATCTAGGAGGGTACTGAGCAATCCCCGTTGGCCCGACGTTCGGGGCGAAGTCCAGATAGGGATATCGAAATGCATATAGTCGCAGGTCGGGAGTTTAGGACTCCGACCTAACGGATCCCACACATTCGGCGACGTTAAAACCGGGGCTAGGGGGGTGATGAGCAATCCACCAGCGGCCTGCCAACCGCCGACAGACTGCCTGGGTCGGCGGCCGGCAGGCCCGAGCAATCGTCATTGTTCAGCACCCTTCTAGACAAATGCCCCTGGAATGCTGTATGATACGGTGACCCACCAACGGCAGGACACCCACCTGCCATCCGGCCGGGGCGCCGAGTTCTCTCCCCCTAGAACCGCGCCCCGGCCATCTCGTTGGCGAGATGGTTGAGGTTCTCTCCGGCTACCAGGGGTTGCAGGAGTAACCTCCCTCTCCGCGCTGGTAGGCTTGAGCTAAGGCCCTCGTAGCTCAGGGGATAGAGCGCCGGCCTCCGGAGCCGGGTGCGCAGGTTCGAATCCTGCCGAGGGCGCGCCACCCCGTCAGCGGTACCCGTTAGGCCCAACTCTCCATGGATTGGGGTTTGGAGGGGGAGGTTCCGACACCTGACATGGAACCCAGCGAGCGACGTTAACCCGCCGGGTGAACGCTGTCCTGTCCCTCACATCCGGGTACACGTGGGCCTGACGCACGTGGGTGTGCTGGGTCCATGAATAGTCGGGGATCGGGGTCTTGCGATCGGCAACAGCCATCGGTGTGTCGCTCCTGGACGCGGCCTCTCCCTCCGGTCCCTCAGCAGCGGTAGTTTCACCACCTTCCCATGGACCGCTAGCCTCTCCCGAGATCACCCCACGAGGTACGTCATTTCACTGCGCGATGTACTACCCAAGACCTGGAACGAACCCGGCGGACGGGCGGCTGTCGGTGGTGTAGCGCTGGTTGACATCGGTGAACGTTTCGGGACCCCCTGCTACGTTTTTGACCAGGCGCACATCGAGGATCGTCTGGACCAGTTCAGCCGCGCGCTGGGAAACACCGGGACACCGGTCTACGCATCCAAAGCGTTCCTGTGCACGGCGCTGGCCGGACTGATCGCCTCCACCGATTGGTGGATTGACGTCGTGTCAGCCGGCGAAGCGGCGATCGCTCGCCGGGGAGGGATTCCGCCCTCGAGAATCCTCCTCCATGGAAACTACAAGTCGCCTGCCGAAATCGAGTTGGCAGCCACCGGCGCAGTTGGCCTAACGGTGGTCGACAGCCTCGGCGAGATCGACGACTTGGAAGCAGCAACCGGGGTAACCGGCAACACGATCGACTTGATGCTCAGGCTGAACGAGCACGTCGGCCTGGTCACCAATCGCAAGGTGCTCACCACCGGCGAGAACGCGAAGTTCGGACTCACCCCGGAGTCCGCCGATGAGGCGATCGATCGGATAGCCTCATCGAAACGGATGCGCCTGGTGGGAATGCACCTGCACGCAGGCAGCCACATCACCGATGCCGCCGTCTTCGGAGTGATCCTCGGCCACTTGGCCGACATCGTGGCTAGACACCGGTCTGCCTTCCCGACCAGTCCCGTGCTTCTCGATCTGGGCGGAGGGATCGCCGCGCCCTACCTCCGCTCGGATTCCACACTGAGCCCCCAGTCAGTGGCGAGTGCAATCCGATCGACGCTCGAACGCCTCGCCATCGAGAGGCGCATCGGACCGGTACGGGTGATGCTGGAACCGGGCCGCTCGCTGGTTGCCAATGCCGGCTTGCTCCTCTACTCCATCGGAGTCCGCAAGCGCCTTCCCGTTGGTGGGGAGATGCTGGCACTGGACGGTGGGCTCACCGACAATCCTCGTCCAGCGCTCTATGACTCACAGTACGAACTGCTGCCCGCCGATAACCTCGACCGCCCGAGCGACCATCCTTTCCGCGTGTTCGGCCGGATGTGTGAAACCGACGTGATGCTGGACAGAGCGTTGCTTCCGGAAGGGATCGCACCGGGTGAGGTGGTGGTGATGCCCACCGCTGGTGCCTACACCTACTCCATGTCATCACGATACAACTACCTGCCGAGGCCTCCGGTACTTTTCGTCAAGGACGGTGAGGTCCGTGAAGTGGTCCGGCGGGAAAGCACCGAGGACATCCTCAGTGGTCAGAAAGCCCTGAACGCAGCTGCGTCCTGGTCACCCAAACTCGATAGGAGCGCAACATGAGCATGCAGATCGGCATCGGATTCCTGGGGGCCGGCACGGTGGGAGGCACGCTGATCCGGAGGCTGATCTTCGAGTCGGACGCGATCGTGGCCAAGACCGGGCTGCAACTGGTAGTGGAGGGGATCGCAGTGCGGGACGTCAGGAAGGCCAGAGGGTTCGACCTTCCCCCCGAACTCCTCACCGACCGTCCGCAACGGGTGGTGGACAACCCCAACGTACAGATTGTCGTCGAGGTGATGGGGGGCCTCGATCCGGCAGGCCCTCTGGTCAGGCGCGCGCTCGAATCCGGCAAGGCGGTCGTCACCGCCAACAAGGAACTTATGGCAGCCATGGGGAGCGAGTTGCTCGGCGCTGCCGAGTCCGCCGGCGTCTCGCTGCTGTTCGAAGCGGCGGTAGGCGGTGGTATACCGATCATCCGTCCCCTTTCCGAGTCCCTCGCCGGCGAGCGCATCAGTTCGGTGCTCGGGATCGTCAACGGCACAACCAACTACATACTCACCGAGATGGTCGAGAATGGAGCCTCCTACGAAGATGTGCTGGCCGAGGCACAGCAGCTCGGGTATGCCGAAGCGGACCCGACTGCCGATGTGGGAGGAGCCGATGCGGCATCGAAGGCAGCCATCCTGGCAAGTCTTGCTTTCGGGATGTGGGTGGACGGTGACCAGGTTCCAAGGGAGGGCATCGACGGAATCGAGGCCGTCGATTTCCACTACGCGAAGCAACTCGGATACACGCCCAAGTTGCTGGCCATTGCCGAGGATGCACCCGAAGGCATCGCGGTAAGGGTCCATCCGACCCTGGTACCCCTGGATCATCCCTTGGCATCCGTCCGGGGAGCCACCAACGCCGTGTACGTCTCAGGGCCGTCGATAGGCGAACTGCTCTTCACCGGCCCCGGCGCAGGCGGCGAACCGACTGCCACGGCGCTCCTCGGGGATCTCATCACCTCCGCTCGTGAACGTCTCGCCCGCACGCAGGTCAGTTCGAGGATCCGATTCGGTAGAGGCCGCCTAATGAACCCGGCCGACATGACCACGAAGGGCTTCTTACGGATGACCGTGGTAGATCGGCCTGGGGTCCTCGCGCGGATCGCGGCGGTCTTCGGGAAGCACCAGGTATCGATCAAGTCCGTGTGGCAGGAGGGACGAGCCGACGAAGCCACCCTGCTGATCGTCACCCACGAGTCACGGGAAGGTGACCTGCAGGCCACAGCCGCCGACCTCGGCCGCCTGGATGTGGTCTCGGAAGTGGGCACAGTCCTCCGGGTCCATAGCGACGAGCCGTAATGGGCATCCAACTGGTCTCCACTCGCGGCCACGCGCCTCCGGTCGACATAACAACTGCGATCCTGTCCGGCTTGGCGCCCGACGGAGGCCTGTACGTGCCGGACTCGTGGCCCCAACTCGATCCGGCCGACCTCAACGCTCGGGCCGGCTTCCCGTCACTGGCAGCCGGCGTGCTCCATCTGTTCACACCGGATCTGATCGCCGACGCCGATCTCCATGGGCTGGTGCAGGACGCCTTCGCTCGGTTTGCTCATCCCGATGTGGCGCCTGTTATCGAACTGCAGCAGGACCTCTACGTGATGGAGCTGTTCTGGGGTCCGACTCTGGCCTTCAAGGACTTTGCTCTTCAAGTGCTGGGTCGGTTGTTCGACACTGCGTTGGCCCGTACGGGAGGCAACGCGATGATCCTTGGCGCAACCTCCGGGGACACAGGTTCGGCGGCTATGGAGGCCTTTCGGGACCGGGACTTGGTGGACGTGGTCATCCTGTTTCCGGAGGGCCGGACCACGGATGTCCAGCGCCGCCAGATGACCACGGTGTCTGCCCCGAACGTGCACGCGGTGGCGGTCGACGGCACCTTCGACGATTGCCAGGATCTGGTCAAGGCCGTCTTCGGTAATCCGTCGCTGCGCGACGACCTGTCGCTCTCCACCGCCAATTCCATCAACTTCGGCAGGCTCATGACCCAGATCGCCTACTACTTCTGGGCCGCCCACTCGTTAGGCCGGAAGGTGTCATTCGCCGTGCCCAGCGGGAACTTCGGGAACGTCTACTCGGGCTACGCGGCAACGAGGATGGGGCTCGATGTGGAAAGACTGATTGTGGGAAGCAACTCCAATCACGTCCTGGACGGATTCTTCCGCCGGAGCAGGCTCGATCTCGGCGAGGTGGTGCCGACCCTAAGCCCTTCCATGGACATCCAGGTCCCCTCCAACCTCGAGCGCCTGATGTTCGACCTGTACGACGGTGACGGACCGCGGCTGGAAAGCGCTATGAAGGGACTGCGCAGGTGTCGCACCGTGAAGGTACCGAAGGGCGCTGCGACCGACCTGTTCGTGTCGAGATGGTATGACGACCGAGCCACCATCGGGGTGATGGCCGATGTCTACCATGCCACCGGACACATCATCGATCCCCACACCGCGGTCGGCATCGGAGCAGCACGCAATGCCGGCGTCGAGGGCCCGGTCGTTTGCCTGGGCACCGCCCACCCGGCCAAGTTTCCTGCCGCGGTGGAGCAGGCTCTGGGGCGCCAGGCGCCCGTCCCGTCCGAACTGTCCGGTCTGGGGAATCGACCTGAGAGAGTCACCACGATGCACAACGACCTCGGTACCCTCGAGACCCTTCTCCGCAGGTTCAGCCGGTTCGCATGAACGTGCTCCCACCCCTCGCTATCTCTCCAGGAGGGTGCTGACCAATGCCGATTGCTCGGGCCTGCCGCCCGCCGACGCAGGAATCATGGCGGCGATTGGCCCGCCGCTGGTGGATTGCTCGGCACCCCTCCTAGCGTGGCGACCATAGGGCAAGCACCAAGCCTGGCTGATCGGTACCCGGCCGATGGATGATCTGGGATCCGGGGACGCTCAACCAGAGATGCCTGGAGGTGAGTGCCAGATCCGACCATGGTTTGCGTTTCGCCCCGCACTGGCTAGAATTCGGGCTGACCGCCGAGGCTGTTCAAGGCGTAAGCCCCCACGCTTCGTGCGAGGATCCCCTTTATTTCGGAGCGCATGCTCGACACCAAGCTTGGCGACATTGAACGGATTGCCGGAACCGGAGGGTTGCTGGATTCCCGCCAAGAGTCCGCCCAACAAACACCGGTGATCCTCGGTGCTGCGATCCCGACTGGCGATCAAAGCGTTTAGCGATCATTCTCGAATGCGGAGTTGCCGCACTTCGGAAAGCCACATGGAGGAACCCGATGGCCACCCGATCAGAGCTACAGGCGAAGAACATCAAGGATTTGCGTAGCATCGCGAAGTCCGTCGGGATTCCGACCGCTGGAGTCCAGAAAGCCAAGTTGATCGACGCGATCATGGGAGCCGGCGCTTATGACGGATCCGACGGTGTTCTGCCTATCGACCTGCCCGAGGTGGTATCCAAGGAGGCCGGGGCGACATCGGCTCTGAAAGCGACCCCGCAGCCTGCCCGTACCGCATCGAACGGAGAAGCGAAGAGCCCCACCGATCCGGCCCCCGCTGCGGGCAAACGACCGAAGGGCAAGGGTACCCCTCCGGCCCCGGACCCCTCGCAAGGGTCTCCATCGACGAAGGCCCGGCAGAAGCCCACCGGGCGCCGGCGTGGACCCCGCCCGACCACTGCATCGCAGCGGCCCCAGGAGGTACGCACCGGGACACTCGACATCCTTCCGGAGGGTTACGGCTTTATGCGGTGCGGCGGATACCTCCCCGGCGAGAAAGACGTTTACGTATCAGCGGGCCAGATCAGGAAGTTCGCTCTCCGCAAGGGGGATGTGCTCAGCGGTCCTATCCGGCCTCCCAGGAGCCAGGAGAAGTTCCCTGCTCTCACCCGAATCGAAACCAACAACGGGATGCCTCCCGACGAAGCCAGAAAGCGACCCAAGTTCGCCAAACTCACGCCGCTGTTCCCCGACTCCCGTCTCCGCTTGGAGGTGGCAAGCAGACCCCGCAACACGTTGACCCGCATCATCGACCTGATCGCGCCCATCGGTAAAGGCCAGCGCGGCCTGATCGTCTCACCCCCCAAAGCCGGCAAGACCACAGTGCTCAAGCAAATTGCCCAGTCGATAACGACGAACAACCCGGAGTGTCACTTGATGGTCGTGCTCGTCGACGAGCGGCCCGAAGAGGTAACCGACATGCAGCGTTCCGTCAAGGGTGAGGTCATCTACTCGACCTTCGACCGACCCGCAGACGAGCACACCCAGGTCTCGGAATTGGCCATAGCGCGAGCCAAGCGGCTGGTGGAAATGGGTCAGGACGTCGTGATCCTGCTCGACTCGATCACCCGGCTGGCCCGCGCTCACAACCTGGCGACACCGGCTTCAGGGCGGATCCTCTCGGGTGGGGTTGACTCCACAGCTCTCTACCCTCCGAAGCGCTTCTTCGGCGCGGCCCGCAACATCGAGGAAGGTGGAAGCCTGACCATTATCGGCACGGCTCTGGTCGAGACCGGTTCGAAGATGGACGAAGTGATCTTCGAGGAGTTCAAGGGCACCGGAAACATGGAGTTGCGCTTGGACCGCCGCTTGGCTGACAAGCGGGTCTATCCGGCCATAGACATAGCGTCCTCGGGAACGCGGAGAGAGGAATTGCTCTTCCATCCTGACGAGCTTTCCCTGGTCTGGAAGCTACGGCGGGTACTCCTGGCGTTGGAGCCGGGGGCAGCCCTGGAACTGCTTATCGACCGGTTGCGGAGCTCGAAGTCGAACGCAGAGTTCCTCGCCGATGTGGCGAGATCCCGACAGTAGGCGTGCGCCAGAGGCGGCGCGAACCGTAGAGTGCCAACTGCCGTCGTGGCGTGTCGCTGTCCGTTCCGAGCTCATCGGAGGTTCCGAGCCCTTCCAGGCCATTGGCGCGGGATCAAGGCCGGTAACGTGGCATAATCCTCGGGCCGCGGTCCCGGGAAAGTGAAACCACCCGGAGAAACCGGCGGGACGCCGTGCAATCTGCCAGTGTTCCGAGGCTCGTTGCCGGCACCCGGATTCCGCGACCGAGGAGCGGTAGATGGTGATGAAACCCTCCGCACGATCACGAGCACAGCAGCAGGCCCGAACAGGAGAGCCAGATGAAGCGTGAAATCCATCCCGAATACCGACCCGTCGTCTTCCAGGATCCGTCTGCCGACTTCGCGTTCCTTACCCGTTCGACAATCCGGACCAAGGAAACCATCGTCTGGGAGGACGGCAACACCTATCCGCTGGCCCGAGTGGAGATATCAAGCGCCAGCCATCCGTTCTTCACCGGGAAGCAGAAACTGGTGGACACCGCCGGCAGGGTTGAGCGTTTCGAGCGTCGCTACGGGCGGCTAGCCGGCGAGCGCGGGGACGCGGGTCGCAGGTCCTAAGGAGTACGGCTCCCTCCCATGTCTCGTTCGCCCGGGGCCACGGTCGGCGGCCAAGCCGTCATCGAAGGGGTTATGATGCGTGCCCCTTCCGCATGGGCCGTGGCAGTCCGCGTTCCTGACGGCCACATCGAGGCGATATCCCACGACCTCCCACGGCTCAGCTCCCGCTCCCGGTGGGCCAGAATCCCGCTGGCCCGCGGTTTCCTGGTGCTCGGCGAGAGCCTCACGCTAGGTTTCCGGGCCCTTACCTGGTCCGGCCAACGATCTGCCGGAGAGGACGACGAGCCGGTGACCACGGGGCAGATGGCCACCTCGATGACCATCGCCGCGGTGTTCTTCGTGTCCATCTTCGTGGTGGTACCGCTACTGGCGGCTCGCTGGGGTGGGCTCGATGCTTCGTCAGTCGTATTCCACCTCGTCGAGGCGGTGATCAGGATCGGACTGCTGGTCGGATACATCTGGCTGATCGGCCGTTGGGACGAGATCGGACGGGTCTTCGCCTACCACGGAGCCGAGCACATGACCATCCATGCTTACGAGGCGGGCGACCCTCTCGACCTGTCCCACATCAAGACCTACCGGCCGGAACACCCGAGATGTGGAACCAGCTTCCTACTGATCGTGATGCTGACCGCCGTCATCGTGTTCACCCTCGTAGGCAACCTTCCCTGGTACTGGCTGATCGCCAGCCGGATCGTGCTGATCCCCCTGGTAGCAGGAATATCGTACGAGATCCTCAAGCTGGGCGGTAAGCATGCTGATCGGCTGCTCGGTCGAGGGCTGACCGCTCCCGGTCTCTGGCTGCAGCGCCTGACGACAAGAGTTCCGGACGAACCGATGATCGAGGTAGCCGTGGCCGCGCTGCTCCATGCCCTCACAGAAGATGAGATCGGTGAAGTCAAGTCGCGAGGTCCCGTAGTCCCCGCCGCTCTGAACGCCTTCGGAAGTTGACAACCCCGATGGATCGAGGACTGAGCGACCGCCTGGCGGAGCTGGAGCGAACATACGAGGAGACCGAATTGCTTCTCGCCGATCCCACCGTCATCGGAGACTCTGCTACCTATACGAAGGCAACGCGTCGCTACTCAGAGCTGCGTCCCGTGGTAATGGCCTACCGGGCCATGCTCGAAGCACGTCAGGAAGCCCGCGACGCAACCGAGTTGGCACTGGTCGAGGAGGAGCGCGTACTGGCGGGCGAGCTGCACGAACTGGCCACCTCGAAGCGGCAGGAGGCCGAGCAACTGGGGGAGGAGTTGAGGGTCGCGCTGCTGCCCAAGGATCCCGACGACCGTAAGGATGTGATAGTCGAGATCAGGGCTGCCGCCGGGGGAGCGGAGGCGGCTCTCTGGGCAGGTGACCTGATGAGGATGTACCAGCGCTATGCCGAACTCCAAGGATTCACCGCAGAGTCGATCGACAGTTCGGGGGCGGACGGCGGCGGCTACACCACGGTCACCTTCGCTGTAAAGGGGAAGGGTGCATTCGGCAAGCTCAAGTACGAGGCGGGTGTTCACAGGGTACAGAGGGTTCCGAAGACCGAATCACAAGGTCGAGTGCACACGTCGACGGCAACAGTGGCCGTGATGCCGGAGGCGGAGGACATCGAGGTGGCACTCGACCCCGGCGATGTCAAGATCGACACGTTCCGGTCATCCGGACCTGGGGGGCAGTCGGTCAACACCACCGACTCCGCCGTGAGGATCACTCACATCCCCAGCGGGACCATCGTCACCTGCCAGGACGAGAAGTCCCAACTCCAGAACCGGGAGAAGGCCATGCGTGTGTTGAGGGCCCGGCTCTATCAGGAGGAGATGGAAGCCCGCGCCGCGGAGCGGGCGGCAGGTCGCCGGTCGCAGATCGGGAGAGGCGACCGGTCGGAGAAGATACGTACATACAACTTCAGGGAGAACCGGGTGACGGACCACCGGATCGGCCTAACGATCAAGCGGCTCCCGCACACCCTCGCGGGCAACCTGGACAACTTCATAGAGGCGTTGACAGCCGCCGAGGCCACACGACGAATCGGAGAGGCGATGTGATCTTCTTCGTGCGTTTCCAGCCCGATGCCGGTTACCCTGCCGCGGCGGTCGAGGAGGTGATCCAGGGGTGCGTGGGCCGAGCCGGGTCGGTGATCGGCGCCTCAGATCTGGCCATAGACGTCGAGATCCACGACACGGCAGCCGCCCGCTCCATCCTGTCCGCGCTCGCGGCCGAACTGCGTGGCCTCGGTCTTCCGCCATCGACCATGATCGACATCCCGTCACGCGGCCAGCGGTTCGGCATCAACGACTTCTGACCGGTGGTGTCAAGAATGTGTCCGATGACGGATGCAGCACCCGATCACCGCACGCCGAACTCGACCGTGGCCGCTCTGGCAGCCGACGGTTCACGCTCGACGGAAGATGAATCGGTCCGCCTGCTCCGCCGGTCTCAGCTTCCGCCACACGAGGCCGAGCGGCTCATCAGAGCGGTTACCGGAGCCAGCCGAGCGGAGGTCGTAGGTGGGATACTCCTGGACAGGCGATCAGCCGACGAATTCCGCCGACTCGCCGCGAGGCGGCTGGCCGGGGAACCTCTCCAATACTTGGAGGGAACCGTGCAGTTCGGTCCCTTAACCCTGGAGGTTGACAGGAGGGTTCTCATACCCCGTCCCGAGACCGAACAACTGTGGGAACTGGCCATGCAGCTCCTCCCGAGAGGATCCTCGATCGTGGTGGACATGGGTACCGGCTCGGGTTGCCTGGCGCTGGCGATCAAACACGAGCGTCCTGACGCGACGGTGCTGGCCACCGACATCTCACTGGAGGCTGTGGCAGTGGCCAGGAACAACGCCGCCAGGCTTGACCTCGACGTGGAGTTCCGTCACGGAAACCGGCTCGCCGCTCTCGACCCTTCGCTGGCCGGGTCCGTCACCATGATCGTGACCAACCCTCCCTACATCCCCGAGGACGAGTGGGCCCAACTCCCACGCGAGATACGCGAACACGAACCCAAGGTGGCCTTGGTGGTCGGGGACGGTCTCGACATGTACCGCTACCTCGCAAACGACGCACGTGGTTGGTTGGCGCCGGGAGGGATCCTCGTCACCGAGATCGGCGCCGGCCAAGGGGAGGCGGTGCACCGACTCTTCGCGGGGCGCGGCTGGAAGCCCCGTGTCTCGATCGACTGGACGGGGCGGGACCGGTTCCTGACGGCCCGGAAGCGTACATGACCGTCGGCGCAGCCCTCCAGGCAATCCGGCGGGGCCTGATTGTGGGAGTACCGACCGATACCGTCTACGGGGTGGCGGTGGATCCGACCAACCCGGCAGCCGTTCGCAGGCTCTTCGCATTAAAGGGCCGCGGACACCACCTGCCACTCGCGGTGCTGGTCGCATCCTTAGAGCAGGCAGAGACCCTGATCCGGCTCACCCCGTCGCAACGCCTCTTCATCCGGCCCCACTGGCCTGGTGCCTTTACAGCGGTCCTCAGGTGGCGGAGAGCCCTCGCGCAGGGAGTGGGGGATCACCATCGTGGAACCCTCGGTGTCAGGATGCCCGACCACCGCATCCTTACAGACCTATTAAGCCGGTCCGGCCCGCTCGCGGTAACCAGTGCCAACCGGAGTGGGTCCCCGCCCGCGCTCGACGCTGACGGTGCGAGGAGGGCATTGGGTGACGGCGTTTCCGTGTACTTGGATGGCCGCTGCGACGGGGGTCAGGCATCTACGGTGGTGGATCTCACCAGCAGTCCACCTCGGATTCTCCGTCCCGGTCCCGTGGATCTAGATCCCGGCTAGGTCTCTGGCCCCGATTCTTGGTGCGGGTATTCGTGCTGGACGACCAGGGCGTGGGATACGGGCTACTGACCAGGGACTACGGCGTCGTCGATAGTCCCATCTCGGAAAGGCGACCTTCACCCGTCTGGTGGAGCCCGGCCCGGTCCCCAATGAGGTGGTTGGTGCGGCATGCTGCCACGGGTGTGTCCGGAATCATGAACAATCAGGGCCAGGCGGGTACTGAGCAATCCACCAGCGGCCTGCCAATCGTCGGCATGATTCCTGGGTCTGCGGACGGCAGGCCCGAGCAATCGTCATTGTTCAGCACTCTCCGTACCAGCGACCCCGCACCTCCCGCTACGGGCTACCCTGCCCGCCAGGACGACAACGGAGGTCTCGGGCATGACCGATATGCGACCGATCGAGGCAGCCGATCCGGCCGTCGCCGATCTGATCCGGGCGGATGTGGACCGCCAGAACACACACATACACCTGATCGCTTCGGAGAACTTCGCCTCTCCTGCCGTCTTGCAGGCCTGCGGCTCCGTGTACACGAACAAGTACGCGGAGGGGTACCCGGGTCGTCGCTACTACGAAGGCTGCGAAATGGTCGACCGGCTGGAGAGCCTCGCCATAGACCGCGCCAGGGCCCTCTTCGACGCCGAGTACGTGAACGTGCAGCCTCACTCAGGTGCCCAGGCCAACATGGGCGTCTACTTCGCTCACCTGAAACCGGGTGACACGGTCCTTGGGCTCAGCCTCGCAGAAGGCGGTCACCTCACACACGGTTCTCCCGTCAACTTCTCGGGACGCCTTTACCGCTTCATCGCCTACGGAGTGGACCGGACAACAGAGATGATTGACATGGACGAAGTGCGGGCGAAGGCGCTAGAGCACCGTCCCAAGATCGTGCTGGCCGGGTACTCGGCCTATTCGCGACATCTCGACTACGAGGCGTTCCGATCGATAGCGGACGAGATCGGTGCCATCTTCATGGTGGACGCGGCGCACTTCATCGGATTGGTAGCGGGGAGGGCCATGCCCAATCCGACTCCGGTAGCGGACATCGTCACGGCGACCACGCACAAGGCGCTCCGGGGTCCGAGGGGCGGGATCATCATGGCCAGGAAGGGGTACGCGGCGGGTCTCAACAAGTCCGTGTTCCCTGACATGCAGGGCGGACCGATCATCAGCCAGATCGCCGGAAAAGCGGTCTGTTTCCATGAGGCCTCCACCTCCGCCTTCCGGGATTACACGGCACAGATCGTTGCCAACGCGTCGGCCATGGCAGACGCATTCATGGCCCGCGGGGTGCGAGTCGTTTCGGGTGGCACCGACAATCACCTTCTGCTCCTCGACATGAGATCCATCGACGAGGATCTGACCGGCAAGGAGGCGGCCACCTTGCTCGACTCGATCGGTATCACGCTGAACCGCAACGGGATTCCCTTCGACCCCCGTCCGCCTTTCGTCACCAGCGGGCTTCGGATCGGTACCCCCGGCATCACCACCTGCGGCATGAAGGAAGCAGAGGCCTCGCAGGTCGCCGATATGATCACGAATGCCTTGCAGCACCGGAACGACGGCAACAGGATCAGATCCGTCCAGAGCGAAGTAGCGGCCCTTGCAGCCGCATTTCCGCCCTACCCGCCGGACTTCCCTGGCCACGTGTGAGGTATTCCAACCTTCAAAGTTCTGGACAGCGTAAGTTTGTGAAGCGAATCACAATCTTGGTAGCATTGCCCGGATGACCGAGCCGATCGGCCCCCTCGACGCTGCCTCCACTCCCGCTCCCGACCGGAGCCTTGAAACAGCCCATCGAGGAGCAACTTCGGCCGTCGCCGACGGCTGGGTGGCCGGGGGGTCCTTCTTCGGTGCCATCATGGCCGGAACACTGCTGGGATGGTTGCTCGATCGATGGCTCGGCACCGATCCGTGGCTGCTGGTGGTAGGGGTTGCAGCGGGATCGGGTACGGGCTTCCACCGCATGTGGCAGATTGGCAGTAGACCGACGGGAAAGCAGCCTGTAGATGTCAACTGAGACAGGCGTCCGGCAGGGATTGGACCGCTCCGAGATCGAGAGCTACATCGCAGGCCGTCCGCCCGTGGAGTTGCTGATGGCCCGGTCGATCGTGCGGAGGGTGGCAGTGGTGGGTCCGCTGCTGCTCGCGGTGTTCGGACTCGCTAGAGGCATCAATGGTCTCGTGGCAGCTGCGATCGGAGTCGTAATCGTCGCCGGTTACTATCTGCTGAGCGGCGCGATGATGTCGTGGTTGGCGAGGGTCTCGCTCGGGGCCTATCATGCCGGTGCCCTCTTCGGGTTCGTCGTACGTCTCGGCCTGATAGCGGCAACGATGCTGGCGGTCATTGCGCTGCTCGAGGTAGACCGGACGGCCCTAGGGCTGACCGTGATCGCCACCTATATCGTATTGCTGCTCCTGGAGGCGGCGGCGCTTGGAATCAACAGGGGAAGGAGTGAGCGGGCGCGTGGGTGACTTGATGATCCTGGCCGTAGCAGAGTGTGACGTAGAGGGTGCGGTGATCTGCGCCCCATCGAATGTCAACGAGTTGTTCGAGTTCACGAACCCCCTCTTCTCGATCGGAGGGTTCCATTTCACCCGTACCGTCTTCCTGATCTTCGCGGCAATGCTCGTGGTGCTCGGGATCTTGTACTTCGGTCTCCGCCGCCAGCAGCTGGTTCCCTCGAAGTTCGAGCTGGTCATGGAGAGCCTCATAGGTTTCGTCCGTGACGATATAGCCAAGGGAGTGATAGGACCCGAGCATGGCACCAAGTACCTCCCCTACCTGCTGTCGCTCTTCTTCTTCCTTCTGGTCGGGAACCTGTTCGAGATCACGCCGTTGGTGAACTTCCCGATCACGTCCCGGATGGCGCTGCCAGCCTTCCTCGCCATCGTCACTTGGGTCATTTTCCTCATCGTGGGTTTCGCGAAGAACGGCTTCAAGCATTACTTCATCGACATGATCTGGCCGAAGTCGGTCCCGATCGCTCTCAGGTGGCTGGTGGGCATCATCGACGTGGTGTCGATATTCATCCTTCGCCCCATCACCCTGGCGGTCCGGCTCTTTGCGAACATGGTGGCCGGCCACCTGATGCTCACCCTGCTCCTGGTCTCCGGCGTCATCTTCGTAGCCAGCATCGGGGACATCGGAGCGAAAGCGGGAATAGGAGTGGTCTGGTTCGTCTTCGGGTTGGCGATCTTCGTATTCGAGCTCGTGGTCGCGATCCTGCAGGCCTACATCTTCACGCTGCTATCAGCGGTCTACATCCAGACCTCGCTGGAGCCGGCCCACTAGACGTCTCGTAAGCAATATGGACTCAGACAGACAACCAGAAAGGGAGAGCAAAGGATGGACGCAGTTCTTGCGGTAACGCTTGGGGCCCTCTCGCTGGCCCAGGCAGGACTCACCGGCGAGATCAACGGGAGTCTCAACCTGGTCGGCTACGGTCTGGCGGCCGTGGGCCCCGGCATCGGAATAGGCATCGTGGTGGGCAATGCCATCACCGCAATGGTGCGCCAGCCAGAGATGGAGGGCACGGTCCGGACGACCATGTTCCTGGGTATCGCTTTCACCGAAGCACTGGCCCTGATCGGCTTCGTGCTGTTCTTCATCGGCTGATGCGGATTCCCCGAATACGGCACATGATGGCGGCGCCACCGTTACTTCTCGCGGCGGAAGAGGGGGTAGACGAGAGCGGCAGTGGCATCGATCTCCTCCTGCCAGAGACCTCGGAGTTGATCGCCGGGGTGATCGCTTTCGCCATAATCTTCTTCTTCATCTGGCGATGGGTCGGGCCCATCCTCAGTGCGACCTTGGAGCGTCGCCAGGAGGCCGAGCGTTCCCGCCTAGAAGCAGCTGAGCAGACCCGCCAGGAGGCCGAGCAACTCGCCTCACGCTACCGGGAGCAACTCGCCGGAGCCAAGGACGAAGCAGCCCGGATCGTCGACGAGGCCCGCCAAGCTGCCGACGCGGTGAGGGCCGAGACGGTGAACAGGGCGCAGCAGGAGGCGGACGACATTGTCAGGCGGGCGCGGGACGAGGCGGCAGCCGAGGCACAGCGAGCACTGGACGCCGCTCGCTCGCAGGTGGCCAACCTGTCCATCGACCTAGCCGAGAAAGTTGTCGAGCAGACCCTCGATCGTCAGGCTCAACTCGGTCTGGTCGATAGCTACCTGGCGGAACTGGAGTCGGGCGAATAGATGGCAGACGAGAGGATCCGGGGTTACGCGGCGGCCATCTTCGAGTTGGCGAGGGGAGAAGACGTCCTGGAACGGGTTGAGGGCGAGTTATTCCGCGTGGCGCGGGCCCTCGATGGGTCGGACGACCTCAAGAACACGCTCAGCGATAACCGGCTACCGATGCAACGTAAGCAAAGCGTGATTGACGATCTGTTGGGAGGCCGCGCCCACTCCCTGACCACTGCGTTCGTGAGCTTCGCCGTGGGGCTCGGTCGGGGTGGAGACTTGGCAGACATCGCCGACGAGTTCACGGCCCGCTCAGCCGCAGAACGGAACCGAGCAGTGGCCGAGGTACGCAGCGCCATCCCGCTGGACGATGCCACTATCGACCGGTTGGCGAGGGGGTTGGCCGCCCGAATCGGCAATCAGGTCGAAGTGCGGGTTGTTATAGACGAATCGATCCTGGGCGGTCTGGTGGCGACAGTGGGCGACACCGTGATCGACGGTTCGGTGAGAACGCGGCTCGAACAGTTGCGAGAAGCGGTGACCGGATGATCAGAGCAGGATCGACCCGAGGATCTAGGAGAGAGTATCGATGGCGCAGTTGACGATAAGTCCGCAGGACATCACCGCGGCGCTCCGCAAACACGTAGCGGACTGGTCACCCAGTCTCGAGCAGGAGACGGTCGGATACGTTACGTCGATTGCGGACGGTGTGGCTCGTGTCTCAGGGTTGCCCCACGCGGCCGCATCTGAATTGCTGGAGTTCCCGGGCGGTCTTCTGGGTGTGACGCTCAACCTCGACGAGCATGACCTCGGCGTGGTGCTGATGGGCGAAGCCACCCACATCGAGGAAGGGGATCCGGTCCACCAGACCGGGCGCGTGCTCTCCGTCCCGGTCGGGGATGCCCTCCTCGGCAGGGTGATCGACCCGGTGGGACAGCCGCTGGACGGCAAAGGCGACATCCCTCAGAACCCTCGCCGGTTGCTCGAGGTACAGGCGCCGTCGGTCGTGCAACGCAAGCCGGTACACGAGCCTCTGCAGACCGGTATCAAGGCCATTGACTCGATGACCCCCATCGGGAAGGGTCAGCGCCAGTTGATCATCGGCGACCGCCAGACCGGCAAGACAGCGATTGTGGTGGACACGATCATCAACCAGAAACAGTTCCAGGGGACACCCGACGAGGTGAAGTGCATCTACGTCGCCGTCGGCCAGCGGGCCTCCACCGTGGCCGAGGTCGTGGCGTCCCTGGAGGAAGCAGGCGCCATGGAGTACACCGTAGTGGTGACCGCTGCGGCGTCGGCGCCCCCCGCTCTCCAGATGTACGCCCCCTATGCCGGATCGGCGATCGGGCAGCATTGGATGTACAACGGCCAGCATGCCCTGGTGATCTTCGACGACCTCACCAAGCAGGCGGTGGCCTACCGCGAGATCTCGCTTCTCCTGCGTCGTCCCCCAGGCCGGGAAGCCTTCCCCGGAGACGTCTTCTACCTGCACAGCCGCCTGCTCGAGCGGTGTGCCAAGCTCTCCGACGAACTCGGTGGCGGTTCTCTCACCGGCCTCCCCTTGGTAGAGACCAAGGCCAACGACGTCTCCGCGTACATCCCGACGAACGTCATCTCGATCACCGACGGTCAGATCTTCCTTGAAACCGACCTGTTCTTCGCGGGCATCCGGCCGGCCATCAACGCCGGGATATCGGTCTCGCGGGTCGGTGGCAACGCTCAGACCAAAGCGATGAAGAGAGTGGCCGGCACACTACGGCTGAACCTCGCCCAGTACCGCGAGCTGGAAGCCTTCGCCGAGTTCGGTTCGGAGTTGGACGCGGTGTCGCTCGCACAGTTGGAGCGCGGGCGGCGAGTGGTCGAAATCCTCAAGCAACCCCAATTCGAGCCGGTCCCGGTCGAGGAGCAGGTGCTGGTGATCTACGCGGTGTCGCAGGGACATTTCGACGAGATTCCCGTGCCGGACATCGCGCGCGCCGAGCACGAGTTACGGGACTTCGTCCGGGTCAGGCACTCGCACGTCCTGGAGGGCATGAGGCGTACCGGCAACCTTCCGGAGGGTGACGATCTCGATGTTGCCATCTCCGCCTTCAGCGGGACGTTCGGGGGAGGGGAGTAGCTCTCCACCATGGCCAGCGCCGAACTCCGAGCTATCCGGCGGCGGATCCGCAGCGTCGAATCCACCAAGAAGATCACCCGGGCCATGGAGCTGATCGCCGCCTCGCGCATAGTCAAGGCCCGTGAGAGGGTGGGTGCCGCCCGGCCCTACGCCGAGAAGATGATCGAGGTGATCCGGAACGTCGGGAGAGCGTCGGGCGACGTAGGTCATCCCCTGCTGGAGCGTCGGCCGGTCAAGACGATGGGTGTTCTGGTGGTTACCTCGGACCGGGGACTGGCCGGTGCCTACAACTCCTCGGTGATGCGGATGGCGGAGACACGCATGAGCGAACTGCAGGGAGTCGGCGTGTCGGTGCGTCTCTACGCGGTCGGCAAGAAGGCGCAAACCTACTTCTCGTTCCGCCGCTACGACATCGCCAACAGTTTCTTCGGCGTCACCGACCAGCCCGCCTACGAAGACGCGCGCGGGATCGGCGTCGCCCTCATGGAGGAGTACGGGTCCGGCACCGTTGACGCCGTGGAGGTCTTCTATACGGTCTACGAGTCGGCGCTTTCGTACGTGCCGAGCCGTGTCGAACTTCTGCCCGTCACTCCTCCGTCGGATCCGGAGAGCAGCGAGGCTGCAGGTAGGGCGGTTTCCTACGAGTACGAGCCGGACCCGGCCGCGATACTGGGCAGGCTGTTGCCACGGTATGTGGAGTCGGCGCTCTACGGCCAGTTGCTCGAGAGTTCCGCCTCAGAACACGCCAGCCGGCAGCGGGCGATGAAGGCGGCGACCGAGAACGCAGACGAGTTGATCAAGTTGCTGAGGCGTACCGCCAACCAGGCCCGCCAAGCCGAGATCACCACTGAAATAGCCGAGATCGTGGGCGGCGCGCAGGCGCTGGCCGCGGGTTGAAATTGGAGTACAAATGGCAGAAACGGTCAGCGTAGGACGGATCAGCAAGGTCGCCGGTCCGGTGGTGGACGTGGAGTTCCCCCGGGATGGTCTCCCGGAAATCCTCCACGCGCTCGAGATCGACCTAGAGGTCGAAGGAGAGCAGAAGACCATCGTCGCAGAAGTGGCCCAGCATCTCGGCCGGAGTCGGATCAGGGCGGTCGCGATGGCATCTACCGACGGTCTGGTAAGGGGTGCGCCGGTGCGCAATACCGGGACCCCGATCTCGGTCCCGGTGGGCAACCAAACGCTGGGCCATATCTTCAACATGTGGGGAGACTCGCTCGATGCACCCGATATCGAGTTCTCGGATGAACGCTGGCCCATCCACCGTCCGGCGCCACCTTTCGAGGACGTCGAACCCACAAGGGACGTGTTCGAGACGGGGATCAAGGTGCTTGACCTGATCTGTCCCTATCTTCGGGGCGGCAAGGTCGGCCTGTTCGGAGGGGCCGGCGTGGGGAAGACGGTACTCATTCAGGAAATGATCAACCGGGTCGCCACCCAGCACGACGGTGTTTCGGTATTCGCCGGTGTCGGGGAACGCACCAGGGAGGGCAACGACCTGTTCCTGGAGATGTCGGAGACCGGCGTCATCAACCAAGCGGCGCTGGTGTTCGGCCAGATGGACGAGCCGCCCGGCGTCCGCCTGCGCGTAGCGCTGTCCGCGCTGACCATGGCCGAGTACTTCCGGGACGTCCAGCGCCAGGATGTTCTGCTCTTCATCGATAACATCTTCCGGTTCACCCAGGCCGGTTCCGAGGTGTCGGTGCTTCTCGAGCGCATGCCTTCCGCGGTGGGCTACCAGCCGACCCTGGCCGGAGAGATGGGATTCCTGCAAGAGCGCATCACCTCGCTGAAGGGGCGGTCGATCACCTCCATGCAGGCGGTGTACGTACCTGCGGACGACATAACCGATCCGGCGCCCCATACTGCCTTCGCCCATCTGGACGCCACCACCGTACTGGAAAGAGCACTCACCGCCCTCGGGATCTACCCGGCCGTCGACCCGCTCGATTCGAACAGCCGGGCACTCGATCCCCAGATCGTGGGCCGGGAACACTACGACGTGGCCACCGACGTTCAGAGGGTCCTGCAGCGCTACAAGGACCTCCAGGACATCATCGCCATTCTCGGAGTGGACGAGTTGTCCGAGGAGGACAAGCTGCTGGTGGCCCGCGCCCGCCGGATCCAGCGCTTCCTGTCCCAGCCCATGTTCGTGGCCGAGCAGTTCACCGGCCAGCCCGGCATCTACACGCCGCTGGACGAAACCATCGCCTCGTTCAAGATGGTGCTCGACGGTGAACTCGACCACCTGCCCGAGCAGGCCTTCTACATGGTCGGGGGTGCCGAGGACGCCATGCGCAAGGCCAGGGAGATCCAGGGAGCAGCTGCCTAGTGGTCACCGCCACCACCATGATGCGCGTGGATGTCGTCTCTCCCGAGGCCGTCCTCTGGTCCGGGGAGGCCGGTTTCGTCGTTGCACGCACAGTGGACGGCGAGATCGGGATCCTGGCCCACCACGAGCCTCTCATGGCAGCTCTGGCCACCGGAGCGGTGGAGATCGAGACACGAGAGGAACGGGTCCGTGTCGACGTGGGAGGCGGCTTCCTCCAGATCGTCGACAACACCGTCACCGTCCTAGCCGACCAGGCCAAGCTCTCGAACGACCCAGCCGGCTAGCCCTAGACCTATTGCCCTGATTCGGGAATCTCGCTGAAGATTCCCGTACCACCGACGACACCGGCCGTCCGGAGCAAGATCGAGACAATCGCCGTGCGTGTCGCCTCGATCGTCAGATGACTTCTAGTTCGAGGAAGTTGAAGCCGCGCAGGACGAACCGCGACGGTCGGACGGGTTCCTGTCCAAGCCGCAGCCTCGGCAACCTGGTTGCAAGCCTGTCTAGAGCTACCTCCACTTCGAGTCGGGCCAGGGGCGCACCGAGACAGTGGTGGATGCCACCTCCGAAGCTGACATGGGTTGGGTCACCCCGCCCGATCCGGAATGAGTTCGGGTCCTGGAAGTGGCGCGGGTCACGATTGGCGCATCCGAGCAGCACGGTCACCTGCTCGTACTGGCCGATGGTCTGCCCGTCCACCTCGTAGCGGTCGGCCACCACCCAACGGTCGAAGGTCTGGATAGGTGCGTCCCAGCGGAACAGCTCCTCGACGGCGGTCGCCGGGGTCACGTTTCCACCGGTGAGGAGACGCCACTGGTCTGGATGTTGCATCAGGGCCGACATACCGTTTGCGAGGGTGTTGACGGAAGCCTCGTGGCCGGCGTTCAGGAGGGTGATGATCATCGACACGATCTGCGTGTCGGTCAGGGTTCCGTCTTCGGTCCTGGCGAAGCACAGGGCGGTGATCATGTCGTCGCGGGGGCGAGATCGCCGGCGGTCCATCAGGTCCTTGCAGTATTCGGTGAACTCGACGGAGGCGGTCACTGCCGCGCTGGTGTCCGCCGCGGTGATGTTGTACTCGTACATCCGGGTGATCAGGCTCGACCACTCGAGCATCTGGCGCCAGTCCTCGATCGGGACGCCCAGCAACTCTGCGATGACCTGGACGGACAGGGGCGCCGCGTAGTCGTTGACGACATCGAAACGGCCACGCTCCACGATCGGGTCGAGCAGGCGATCGGCAAGCTCAACGATGCGGGGTCTCAGGCCGGCCACCCGGCGAATCGTGAAGGCCTTCGAGACCAGGCGGCGGATCTTCGTGTGGTTGGGTGGTTCCAACCACACGAGCGCCCAGTGCTCCACGTCGTAGTAGGGGGACAACTCCTCGCGCAGCGGGGGGAGTCCCCACGCTGCCCGGTCGACGGTGGGCTGGTCGATCCGGCCCAGCCGTCGGTCCCGCAGCGCCCGACGGACGTCGGCGTGGCGAGTCAGGAACCAGATGGCCCGATCACCCTCGCGACCCTTCCCGCGAAAGATGGCTGTCTCCTCGCGTACCCGGTCGAAAGCCGGGTAGGGGTCGCGAAGGAATTCAGGGTCGTAGGCGTCAAGCACGAACGTCATCGTCGAACCGTAACAAACGCGTGCCTCCTTATGGGGAGGACGTTGTCCAGCAGGCGGATCAGTCGACGAGCGGCCAGACGGCGTAGGTCGTGGCGCCGACGCCCGCTTCGAACTCGGACGCGGCCGCGTCGATCCTGCGGTAAGCGTCTTCTGCGTCGAATCGTGTGAACCGACCTTTGTCGAGGATGGCTTCCCCGTCGACGAATACTGTGTCGACGGTGCTCGAGGACCGGAAGTAGACGAGGTTGTCCACGGGATCCCGGAACCGCGGGTAAGCCTCCGGCCTGTCCAGGCTGTGGATGACCAGGTCGGCCCGCTTGCCGATCTCAATAGAACCGACCTCGTTCTCAAGACCCAGCGCCTTGGCGCCGTGGAGGGTGGCCATCTCCAATACGGTCTCACCGGTTAGGACCGGCAACTCACCCCGGAATTCACGGAAGCCGACCGCGGCAAGGTAGGCCTGCCGGAGCAGGTCCCGGCGCCCGCTGTAACCGTCGGAACCGAGAGCCACCTGCACACCTTTGGCGAGCATCTCGGGGAACGACCCGTTCCGGATGGCGCCCATCCCACGTCTCAGCGAGGCAGCCGGACAGTGCACCACGCGTGTGCCCGAGTCGGCCACCAGGTCGACCTCGGTGGGGGACAGATGGTTCATGTGCACGAGGGTCAGGTTCTCGTCCAGCACCCCGATCTCGGCCAGATGCTCGATGGGGCGGCATCCGTAGAGCGATTCAGAGATGGTCACCTCCTCGGGATCCCAGGACTGGTGCATGATCATCGGCGCCCCGTGGCGCCGGGCCAGGGCCTGAGCCGCGATCAGCAACTCGTCGGAGCAGCGCATGCAGCCGTACATCGTCGCTCCGCCTCGGACCCGCCCACCGTCCCGAAACGGGTAGCGGGTCATCTGTTCGTCAAGTCTCTCGACGCAGACCCGTGTGGGGGTTCGGAGTACCTCGGCTTCTTCCTCGGACATCGCACCGGCGGAGGTGTCACGACCCGGTACCTGTGGGTTGAAGTCGAGCATCGAGTTACCGGGCATGCCCCGCATCCCAACCTTCTCGATCGCCCGCACGGTCTCATCCAGGAAGAACGAGCCGCCGGTGTCGCTGTAGGCCGTGGTCCCGTTGGTCACCATCTCCATGCACGAGAGAAGCGCTCCCAGATTGTCGGTCTCCGGCTTCCGAAAAGTGAACAACCAGTCGTCCACGGCCCCGTAATCGGCATGGTCCTTGGGCGCCATTCCCCGGCTGAGTTCGGAGCTACCGGCGTGGACATGGGCGTCGATCAGGCCGGGGTGGACCAGTGCACCCCTTAGATCTCGTGTGGATGTGGTGGCGGTCACGGTGGCAACCTCGCTATCCGGTCCGACCGAAACGATGATCCCGTCCCGGATGGCGACCGCGCCGTCAACAAGGATACGCCGCTGGCGGTCCATCGTCAGGATCCGGCCGTGCCTGAGCAGCAGATCGACCCTGGCCTCGTTGCCAACCTCGCCCCTCATTCGTTCACCTCCTGCTGCCAGCCTACGGCGACGCTCGGTGGTGCGCCAAGGCAGCCTCCGGGGCGTTAAAGTCCAGATTCGCCGACCCGCACCGAGGGCCGGGATTGGAGGAAGGTCGGATGAGCGACTCCGGAACCGTGATGACAGTACTGGGACCGGTAGCAGGCACGGATCTCGGCTTCACGCTTCCCCACGAGCACATCTACTGCACCCTTCGCCATGCCGACTACCGCTACGACGTAGCCGACCAGTTCGTGGACGAGGACGTGATGGCGGACGAGATAACCGCCTTCGCCGATCTCGGCGGCACCGCCATCTTCGATTTGAGCGTTCCCGACAACGGTCGGTCCCCCCGGAGGTTGCGGACGTTGTCAGAGAGGACCGGCGTGCACCTTGTCATGGGCTGCGGCTGGTACCGGGGTAACTACTACCTGCCCGAGGAACGTATCGACCGGCGGTCGACCGACGATCTCGCCGAGGAGTTGATCGGGGAGATCACCAATGGGGTGGGCGACACGGGAATCCGCCCGGGGGTGATCGGTGAGATCGGATCCGAGAAGGACTGGGTTTCACCCGCCGAGGAAAGGGTACTGCGGGCCGTGGCCCGGGCACACAAGGCCACCGGTCTGGCCATCGGAGCGCTCCACGCGATCGGTCCGGTCGCCCCCCAGCAGTTGACCATCCTCGAGGAGGAAGGCGCTGACTTGAGCCGGGTGGCGGTGGCCCATTGCGACGCCTACCCGCATCTCCGCTACCTGCTAGGGCTCCTCGAGCGAGGTGTGTACATCATGTTCGACAACTGCGGCCAGTTCCGGGGAATGGGTCAGTTCGAAGGACGGATCCTCGACCTGATCCGGGAACTGTTGGACCGGGGGTTCGAGGACCGGATGATGCTGTCCCACGATGTCTGCAAGCTGGGACAGCTACGGATACACGGAGGCACCGGGTTCGTCTACCTGTCCGAGACGTTCCTACCGGCCCTCTCCGCCAAGGGTGTGCCGGACAGGACGATCAGTACCCTCACTCTTGACAACCCCCGGCGTTGGCTGACCGGCGTATGAGCGCCGACAACCGCCTCCTGGACTGGTATCAAGGCGTCGTTGACGAGTACCGCCGGATCACTCCCCGATCCGCGGCCCTGTTCGTCCGGGGCGGCGGCGTCCTACCCGGCGGGGACACCCGGTACTCGATCACCACGCGCCCCCACCCTCCCTACTTCGAGCGGGGAGAGGGCCCCTACATATGGGACGTGGATGGAAACCGCCGGCTCGACCTGAACAACAACTCCACCGCTCTTGTCCACGGCCATGCCCATCCCGACATCGTGGCGGCGGTCCGGTCCCAGGCGGGGTCGGGAACCGCTTGGGGAGGCCACAACCCGACCGAGGTCGACTGGGCGAGCATTCTTTGCGAGCGAATCCCTTCGATCGATCGGGTGCGCTTCGCCAACTCAGGTACCGAGGCCAACATGCACATGCTCAAGGTGGCCCGAGCATTCACGGGCCGCGACCTGGTCCTGAAGCTGGACGGCGCCTACCACGGAACGTACGACGGGTTCGAGTTCGCGTCCGCTCCGGCCGGAGACGGCATGGTGCCCAGCACCGGGGGAGTGCCCACCAATCTGTCCTCGAATGTCGTCCTGGGCGCCTGGGGCGATACGGATGGTGTCACCCGCCTGGTACGGGAGAAGGCCGACCAACTGGCCGCGGTGATCCTCACACCGTTCCGGTCTGCGGGCGGATTCGCCCATCCACCCGAGGGATTCCTGGAGAGGCTGCGCTCGGTGACAGCCGACGAAGGCGTGCTGCTCCTATTCGACGAGGTGATCTCCCTGCGGCTCGGGCTGGGAGGAGCGCAGGACCGCTACGGGGTGATACCCGACATGACGGCCCTTGGGAAGCTGATAGGGGGCGGGCTCCCGGTGGGCGCATTCGGCGGGAGGGCGGACATCATGGCCGTGACAGACCCGATGGGCGACATGAAGGTGGCCCTCGCGGGCACCTTCAACGCCAACCCGATGACCGCTGCCGCAGGGGTTGCGGGCTTGAAGCTCCTAACCCCCGACGTCTACGAATGGATCGACCACCTAGGCCGTTTGCTCCGTGAGGGGTTGTCAGCAGCCGTGAACGAATGCGGTCTACCGCTCAGGGTCGAGGGTGGAGGCTCACTACTCAGCCTGGCATGCGAGCCGGAGGTTTCCCGACCGGACGTGGTGATGACCGGTCTCGCCCTAGCGTTTGCCAACCGGGGCTTCTTCGGCTTTCCATTCCTGTCCACCTCCTCGGTTATGAAAGAAAAACACATCAGATCCGTGCTACATGTAGCCGAACCCGTGTTGGACAGTTTATCCATTGCCTTGATGACTCATGAGTAACTAATGGTGATACACGGCTCCTGGTGTAAGACTCGTATATGGCCGACAACTTGTATGTCGTGTGAGACCAGGGTCTGGTACTTTTCCTGTGAGTGTGGATCCCGAGTGTTTTTTGATGAACTCGGCCTTCCTTGGCCGATACATAACTGCGAGACTTCATGGCTACGAGACATCGAAAGGGTAATCGAGTCTGATGGGAGTATTCGAATTGACTTGACCGAAAATATATCGGCAATAAGGCCTGCCATATATAGAAGTCAACCAAGGCTCTCCGACCTCTCATCCTCAAGGGTTCGGTTGATTTCAATGGATCCTGTAGAGCCTTTAGAAGTACAGGAACTGTATGCTACACTAGAAGAGGTCACACACGGATCCACTATTAAGAGAGAGCTTGGACTGCCTGATACGGCTATAGTCTCCGCGTTTCTTCGAGATCTAGGATCGAGTTGGCAGAGAACCTTAGGACGTATCACCCTCCTGAAAACCACTTCCAGTATTAGGCACATGGAGAAGTATATTGCAATGATCCCGGCCAGCTTGATTAATGACCATAGAAGTAAGGTGGGTAGTCAGGTTCATGTAATCCTATCTTCGATAGGACTGTCCAGTAGGCAGGTATGGGTGTGTACCCACCTGTCGATAGAATAGATTGAGGCTACTTGATAACTATTCGGCTGCAGTAGGTCAGGAAACGGATCAGTTGGAGCGATGTGACGACTGGGGATGAAGGTGAATCCGTTCGAGTCAGCTTCCCTCGGCAGGTGTGCTCCACCACTTCTAGCTAGCGCTCCGACGTGTCGGTTGATCACGTCGTGGACTGCTTCAGATCTCCAGGAGGGCCTGTTCGACTACCTCGGGGAGAGCGGGGTGGATGTAGTACTGGCCGCGGGCCATCTGGTCGATGGTTAGGTCGAAGTGCATGCCCTGGATGAGTTGTTGGATGAGGGTGGGTGCCTGGGGGCCGATGATGTGGGCGCCCAGTAGCCGGCGGGTCTCGACATGAGCGATGACCTTGGCCACGCTGTCGGTGTCCTCCATGGCCCAACCGTATGCAGCCGCGGCGTAGGGCTGGACGTGGCTCACGTAGGGAATCTGCTTCTCCCGGCACTGCTGCTCCGTAAGGCCCACGCTGGCGATCTGTGGGTAGCCGAACACCGCGTGGGGGATGAAGCGATGGTCGACGGTGGCCGGAATGTCGGGGTTGGTGAGGTTGTGCCGTACGACACGGGCCTCGTGGTTGGCAACGTGTTTCAATTGGACGGGGTTCGTGATGTCACCCAGGGCCCATACCCCGTCGACGCTGGTTCGAAGTTGGTCGTCGGTGATCACGAAGCCGCGTCTGTCGACCTCGATCCCTCCCGCGGCCACGTCAAGCTGGTCGGAATTGGGCCTCCGGCCGGTCGCAACCAGCAACTCATCGCCCCGCAACTCGGTGCGGTTCCCGGCCTCGTCGACCAGGCTGATCACCACTTCGGCTCCGTCCTGGCGGACCTCGATCAGCCGCGTGTGGGTACGCACATCGAAGCGGCGGGAGTAGGCGGCGGTGAACCGGCTGGAGATATCGTGGTCCTCTCGGCGCAGGAAGGTGTCACCCCTGAGCAGGAAGGTAACTTCCGAGCCGAACGCGCCCATGACACCGCCCAACTCGGCCGCGATGTAACCCGCCCCGATCACCAGCAGTTGCTCCGGCAGCCGGTCGAGACGCATGATCGAGTCCGAAGTGTGGTAGCCGCAGCCGGCCAGGCCGGGCACAGGGGGCACCATGGGCCGTCCTCCCGCCGCGATGACGATCCGGTCGGCGGTTATGACATCGTCGCCTACCGCCAACTGCTTCGGTCCCACGAACCGCCCGGACTCGGCGTACACGGTCACGTTGGGAAGTTCCTCCCGGTAGACACGGCCTCCCTCGGCGATCAGGTCGATCCGGCCGAATACACGGTCACGGATGGCGGGCCAGTCGGCGCCTTCGAAACGGGTGCTGACGCCCAGTCGTTCGCTGTCGGACGCCAACTCGGCCATCTCCGCCGCGTAGACGAACATCTTGGAAGGTATACAACCCACGTTCAGGCAGGTACCCCCGAAACGATCCCGCTCCACGATTGCAACGTCCCAGTCGTCGTGTTCGGGTCCGATCACCGAATTGCCCGAGCCGGTGCCGATGATCATCAGGTCGAAGTTACGCATTGCGTCCGGCACCCTAGCAGTGTGTCCGAACCGAGGGAGTCCCGACCGCGTCATACCAGCGAACAGCGCCTGTTCCGGATCAGCCACACCTGCCAGTCTGATCGTTGCGCCGGATTGGCAGGTCGGCTCGATGATGCGACGCCGGGCAGAATACCTGACGTCAGGTAAGATATGTATTGAGGATGAGACGTGTACCTGAGAGGTTCTGGAAGTCTTTCTGGAACCACCCCGACCCCGGCCTACTCCGGCTGCCCGGGGACGCAGACTACGTTGCCGGACGGATGTTCAACGGCCCCTGGCCGGACGCAGCCGTCTGGGCATCGGTGCACCTACCAATCGAGGCGCTCGAATACTGCCTGACCTTACGTTCTACCAAGCCGGTCACACGAGACCTGATCGTCAACGCCCTCAATGCCCGTCGCTGACGGCGTCCTGACCTCCGCCATGGTGGAGATATGGGACTTGGTCGGATCCTTGTCGCCGGCTTCAGGGGAACTCATGGGCGGGACGGCTCTGGCAGTACATCTGGAGCATCGACAGTCGGAGGACCTAGACATATTCGTCCACCGTCCTTTCGATCCCTTGATCTTGCTCGAGCGCCTACAGGAACATGGTCCGGTGGAAGCCGACTACTTGTCGGAGGGCACGCTGAACTGTTTCTTCGAAAATGTGAAACTTCAGTTCCTCGTAGCTACCGGGCAGCAACGTATCGAACGTGGCCGCATGGTTGGGGAGATGGCGGTTGGCTCGTTCCCGGACGTAGTCGCAACCAAACTCAAGGTTGTGGGAGACCGGGGGGAATTACGCGACTACTACGACCTGATGTGCATCGAAGTGATGGGCGATACAGACGTCATGGCGATGCTGGACTGGTATTGCCTGCGATACGGACTGAGCAGCACGCACCAAAGCGTCTATCACATCGTCCGGGCCCTGGGCTCCTTCAACGATGTGGCCGATGATCCGTGGCTCTCGGCAAGCCTTGGCAAGCCGGGATTGTTGGATGCTGTAGCTGAGTACTGGCAACATCGCCAGCCGGAGATTGCCAGGGTACTGTTTCGGTGACCTCGACCCTCCTAGGGGCGGGCCGGTTGGTCTGCCGGTTAGTTCCTCGAGGGCTTCATGCGGGCTACGTGTCCCCGGCGGGTTCCGGTAGGGCCGTTCGGGTCAACGGCCACCGCGCCCCCGACGATCACCCATTCAATACCCGAAGGGGATAGTTCAGGCGCGTCGTAGGTCGCTCGGTCGATCACCGTATCCGGGTCGAAAGCGACCAAGTCGGCCCGCTGTCCCGGCGCGATCTCGCCGCGGTTCTCCAGCCCGACCCGCCGGGCGGCCCGGAACGACAGCCGGGCGATGGCTTCACGTACCGTGACGATGCGGTCCCTGATGGCGTAGCGGCCCAGGAACCGGGGTGCGGTGCCCCACAGCCGTGGATGTGGCGAGGCGGCGAAGACGGCATCGCTGCCCACCAGCATGGCCGGGTGACGGGCGATGTCCTTGACGAGGGACTCGTCCGCGTAGTGGAGGATGACCGACCTCGTCGGTGCTGGCGTAGGCGCCCGGCGTGTACACCAGGCCGAAGGAGATTCCCCAAGCGCCCGCCTCTATTCCCGTTGCGACCTCGCGCTTCGTGGCACGAAGCTCGCCGTCGTCCGTTGCCCGCTGCGCCCCCCCGAGGACGGCGTCGCGCACCGCCCCATGGGGGACGAAGGGACACAGCGTGATGGCTGGGCGCGTACGGTCCAGTTCGTCCAGGTACTCGCCGATCGACCGCTAGGGCCACTCGGGGGGACCGGGGCCTTCGGACAGAGCCAGTTGCGTCATCCGGTCGGTGAGCCGCTTATTCGTAACGGGTGCGGGACCCATCCCGTCGGGGTTTATTAGTTAGTTCCGTGGTGAAGCCTTGGAGCAGTTTCGGGGTCAGGAGCGGATCCTCGAATGAGCGCAGGGCGCTATGAGCGTGCATGTCCACGAACCCCGGCACCAGCGATAGCCCACCGAGGTCGACGGTCCGGTCCGTCTCGGGCCGCAGGTCGGTACCCACCGCTACTATGACGCCGTTGTCGATTGCGACATCTCCCGGCCAAGGCTCGGCATCGCCGGGGAAGATCGTCGCATTCCGCAGGAGAAGGTTGACCATCCGCCGAGCCTACCGGGGAGAAGCTCGCGATGACCGGCGTCGAGGCACTGATCGAATCGCTCCGGGCGAACGGTGTTCGGCATGTCTTCGGCATTCCCAGCACCCATACGCTCGAGATCTACCGCGCGCTGGGCAAGGCGCCCGACATCGCGCACATCACCACCACTCACGAGCAGGGCGCCGCCTTCATGGCGGATGGCTACGCGAGGGCGACCGGTAGGCCGGGGGTGTGCATCGTCACGACCGGTCCGGGGGTTACGAACGCTGCCACCGCGATCGCCGAGGCCTACTCCGACTCCGTCCCGGTGCTGTGCATCACGGCCCACATCGTAAGCGAGGACATCGGGCGCGGTCGTGGCCACTCCCACGAGCTCCGTTCCCAGGAGAGCGTGCTGGAGGGCATCACCGACGAGAACCGGCTCATCCTGTCGCCTGATCAAGTGGGAGAAGCCACACACGACGCGTTCCGCAGGTTCGGGAGCAGGCGGCCCCGGCCGGTGTGTTTGGCCATTCCCGTAGACGTGCAGGAAGCGGCAACCACAATCCCGATCCCGGACGCGTCGGCCCACAACCCTCCCGCTCCCGATGCGGACGCGCTGGAACGGGTCTCCGATCTGCTCGATTCGGCTGCAACTCCGGCGATCATCGCGGGTGGGGGAGCGCAGGATGCTGCCAAGGAGTTGCTGGCGCTCGCCGAGCGTCTGGACGCGCCGGTAGTGACCACGCTCAACGGGAAGGGAATCGTCCCGAGCTACCACCCCCTAGAGGCTTCGCTGGTGATATACCGCTCGGTGGTGCGTTTCCTCGAAGAGTGTGACGTGGTCCTGGCTGTGGGGACCGAACTCAGTCCGGCGGACTTCTGGACGGGACCGCTGGAACTGGGCGGCAAGCTGGTGCAGGTGGACATAGATCCGGACCAGATCGGGCGTAATCATGCGGTGGACCAAGCAGTAGCGGGGGATGCAAGGGCGACGCTGAAAGTGATGCTCGACTCCGGGGTGGGAGCGGGATCGCGGTCGGGTGCCTCCCGAGCCGAATACGTGCGCGGTGTGGCGGAGAAGGAGGCCCTGAACATGGGCCGCCCCTACCTTCCCTGGGTCCGAGCCCTGCGCAGGGCGATGCCCGAGGAGTCCTCCCTCGCTCTCGATGTGGCGATGGTGGCCGGATTCGGGGCCTATCCCTTCTACGGACTCCCGGGGCCGAGGACATGGATGAATCCGTCCGGACTCGGCACGCTGGGATACGCACTGCCGGCAGCAATCGGCGCCAAGGTCGCCCGGCCGGAGCGCGCGGTGGCGGCACTCGTGGGAGACGGCGGTTTCATGTTCACAATGTCCGAGTTGATGGTGGCTGTGCAACACCGGCTGGCCCTCCCGGTGGTCATCTGGAACGACCGGGCCTTCGGGGAAATAGGCCGCCTGATGCGTGAACGCGGGTACGAGCCGTTCGCCACCGATCTCCACGTCCCGGACCTGGCAACCCTGGCGACCGCCTACGGTGCATCGTTCGCGCGGGCCTACGAGCCCGACGATCTGGTGACTGCCGTGGAGGGTGCCCTTGTGGCGGATGGCCCGACGTTGGTCGAGGTCCCTGCATGGACCTGACCGAGCGTTTCCGGTCCCTGTTTCCTATCACCGAGACCCGCGCGTACCTGTTCGCCGGAGGTCTTGCCCCGGCTGCGATTCCCGTGAAGGCGGCTCTCGACCGGTGGTCCGATCGATGGATGCTCGATCCGGCTTACCACCGGGCTCGGTACTTCGACGAATGGGAGATCCTGAAGGGTCGCCTGGCAGCCGTGCTGGGTGCCGACCCTGACGAGATTGCCATCGTCGACAACACCTCGCGCGGGTCGAACCTGGCGGTCCAGATGATCGAACCCCCTCCCGGCGCCAACATCGTCACGGATCCGACCTCCCATCCGAGCGCGGTCTGGCCCTGGCTGCTGCCCAAACGCGACCCGGTCGAGATCCGGTCGGTTCCCGATGGCCCTTCCTCCACCTGGATGGCGGGAATAGAGAGCCTCGTGGATGAGAACACCATCGCGGTGCTCGTCTCACATGTGGATGCCCGGACCGGATTCCGGCACGACCTCCGTAGGCTTGCCGACCTCACCCATGGTTGTGGCGGCTACCTCATCGTCGACGCCGCCCAGTCGGCCGGCGCCGTCCCCATCGAGGCGGAGGCCGACGGGGTCGACTTCGTCAGCGGCACCCTGATGAAGTGGTTGCTGGGTCCACCGGGTCTCGGATTCCTTTACGCGCGCCGCGACCATGTCGAGTCCATGGCGCCACCCCACGTCGGATACGTGGGCGCCTACTGGGAGAGCGGGCCGGACGATCGCGGCAGCCTCGCGTTCCGCCCCGGCGCACTACGCCACGAAATAGGCCTGGCGGACCTCCCCGGCATCGCAGCGGCGAGTAAGGGACTGGAAGTCATCCTCGAGGCCGGCATCGTGGGTATCGAACGTCACGTCCTCGACCTGACCGGCAGGATGATCGACGGATTGGCCGAGCGGGGGATCCGTGTACTGACGCCGGCGAGCCGCGCCGAGCGCGGTGGGGTAGTGGCCTTCCACTTCACCGGCGCTGTATCGCTGGCCCGGTACCTTCGAGGGATCGGCGTGGACGTGTGGGGGTACGCGGAGGACGATCGGATGCGGGCCGACCCCCACCTCTACAATGTGCCGGACGACGTCGACCGCCTGCTCAAGGGAATAGACGAGTATCGCCGCCGGAGCTGAATGGCCGGATCCGGATTCAATCGCTCCCTCACTCCGGTATCCAGGAGCATCAGCTACCCCGAGTCCGCCTGCTATCCACAGAGTGTTCGTCAGGAAACGAGGGTTGGAGGCGAGCCCGTACTGTTCGCGTCCCAAAGCCGGTGAGGAAGACCACTCGAACATCTCCGGGTCACGAGAGTCGCTCCCATGGAGTCCTCCCGTTCGGCCCGCCCCCTCCACCCCCGTGCCCGGGATTGCAACGCGTCGTGTCCACGCCTCTGTCAGTGGTGCGGCTCCTGCCGCGATATACCCCCGTCGGGGCCATCGAGACGACGTCGCTTCCTCGAAGCCACCGTCTGGTGGTATCACCTACCATGCGATCGGGGCGTGACAGAGTCAATACCCTTGTGTGCGTAGCTTTGGCGAGGCGGGCCCGGCCTGAAGGTCACGGTCGCCCCATATCCGGGAAGGGACCTATGGACTTGAATGGGCAGGTGGCGTTGGTGACCGGAGGAGGGACAGGTCTCGGTCGGGAGACAGCCCTCGAGCTTGCGAGAGCGGGGGCCCTCGTAGCTGTGAACTTCTCGAGGTCGCGGAAGGCAGCGGAGCGGGTCGTCGGCCAGATCGGTGATCTCGGAAGCAGGGCCATGGCCGTTCAGGCCGACATCACGGACCGTTCCGCAGTTTCTTCGATGGTGGAGTCGGTGGGGGAGGAGTTGGGACCGGTGGATATTCTCGTCAACAATGCGGGCACGACCCACTATCTCCCGTTTGAGGACCTCGAGTTGCTGGTGGAGGAGAAGTGGCGGCGGGTGATCGACGTGAATGTCACGGGTGCGTTCCTATGCTCCCAGGCGGTGGCTCCCGGGATGCGGGAACGAGGAGAGGGCAAGATCGTCAACGTGGCCTCCAATTCTGCTTTCACCAGTACCGGCAGTTCTATCCCGTACGTCGTATCGAAGGCGGCGCTGGTATCGCTCACTCGCTGCTTGGCCACAGCGCTGGCGCCCGAAGTCCAGGTCAACGCAGTGGCGCCCGGCTGGATGCTCACCGAATGGATCGACCGCCACCTGCCTCCGGAGCGAGCTCACGAGATCCGGTGCGGTGCGGTGCCCCTGGTTCCGGTGGAGGACGTGGTCCGGTCGCTGGTCAGCCTCATAACCAACGACTCGATCACGGGCGAGGTCACGGTGGTGGATCGCGGGGAGATGCTCGGTTAGCCGGAGTCCCGGCCGATCAGACGATGCGCCGGTTGCTCGCCCAGTGGGCCAGTTCGTAGCGGCTTGACAGTTGCAGCTTCCGTAACACGGCCGAGACGTGGGACTCGACCGTCTTCACGCTGATGTACAGGCGCTTGGCCACCTGCTTGTACGGATAGCCGCGGGCGATGAGCCTCAGCACTTCCTTCTCTCGCGGGGTGAGGCGGTCCAGTTCCGGGTCGGACGGCGGCGGAACGTTGGACGCGAACGTGTCCAGAACGAAGCCGGCCAGCATGGGGGAGAAGACCGCGTCACCGTCGTGCACCCTCCTTATCGCGTCGGCGAGTTCGGTGGGTCCGATCGACTTGGTTACGTATCCCCTGGCGCCTGCCCGGATCATGGCGATCACGTCCTCGGCCGCGTCCGAAACGGAGAGGGCGAGGAACTTCACGTCGGGATTGGTTTCCAGGATGTTCTCCACCACGGCGAGTCCGCCTCCTCCGGGCATGTGGACGTCGACGAGGGCAACGTCCGGCGGTTCTTGCCGCAGCGCGTCGATTGCCTCGTCGACGTCCTGGGCGGCCCCGCTCAGGGTTATGCCGTCCCGGCCTGTCAGTTCGGCCTTCACTCCGGAGAGGAACAGCCGGTGGTCATCGACCACGAACACCTTGATCATTGTTCCTCCTTGGGCAGTCGGAGGTGAACTTCGGTTCCCTCCCCGGGTTCCGAGAAGACGGTTGCGGTCCCGCCGTGGCTCTCCATCCGGCCGAGTATCGATTCTGCGATTCCACGCCGGTCCGGAGCCACTTGGCTGGTGTCGAAGCCCCGTCCCAGGTCCGAGACCCACACATCGGATGAGCCCTCGGTCACTTCGGAGTAGACGGATACCTGTTCGGCGCCCGAATGCCGGGCGGCGTTGGTAAGAGCTTCCCCGGCTGCTGCCACCATAGCCCGGACATGGTCATCGACCGGGCGGTCACCGACTGTCACCAGTTCCACGGGGACGTCGAAGGTGTTCTCGATGCGGTCCACCTCCTTCTGCAGCGCGCGGGACAGTAGTTCTTGCCCGTCGGCAGGAGTGGAGTCGTACAGCCAGCGGCGTAGTTCCCGCTCCTGGACACGGGCCAGGGTGACCACTCGTCTGGGGTCGTCCGTGCGCTGGATCAGAGCGAGTGTCTGCAGAACCGAGTCGTGAAGATGGGCTGCCATGTCGGCTCGCTCCTCCTCTCGGATCCTCTTGCTCCGCTCAGCTCCCAGATCGGCTACCAGCCTCCACACCCACGGTCCGAACAGCACTGCCATCCCCACGCCCGTCACCAGCACTGCCAGCACCACCGTCTGGACCGCAGGGACCGCCGCGGCTCCCAGGATCGACACCCCTACCACGAGGAGCAATATCCCGATCACGGTGCGGCTCCGGAACCTGCCGCTGTTCGGGTCGAAGAGGGCCAGGATGGCGGAGCGTGGATCGATGTCGCGCCGGTCCATCAGGAAGGCCACGCCCAGAATCACCGCTGCCCCCGGCCACACCAGTTGATCGCCGCTCCAGATGCCGATCGTCCGGAGAACCAGCAGACCACCCGCGAATATCAGGAGGTACCCGGCTCTGCGGTGCTCGCCTGCTTGCGGGGCAGGCATCGCGTCCTCGGTTCGGTCCAGGGTCACAGCCCAAAGCACCAGGTAGACGATCAGTCCCATACCCCATATGAGAGCCAGGACCAGGAATACGGCCCGGACGTATAGGTCGGCGACACCGATCCGATCGGCGAGGCCCCCGGCTACACCGGCGATCAGGCGGCGGTCCCGACGCCGTGAGATCATGCCGCCAACGTGCTGGAGCCTGGAGGATCGTGCTGTTTGCATGCCGAGCATTGTCTCACTGCACGGGTATGGCAAACAACCGGTGACATACCCGTACTGGTCCTAAGGCACTCAGGGATGGACCAGGGTGATACCCCATAGACAACCCGCGTCGCTCGGCGCATAGTTGGAGCATGACTAACAGAACTACATCACTTCATCGGCCTGACGAGGGCCGCTGGCTGGCCGGGGTCGCGTCCGGTCTGGGTCTCCGCTTCGGAGTACCCGTATGGATCAATCGAATCGCCTTCGCCTTGCTCTGCTTCGCGGGCGGGCTGGGCGCTCTCCTGTACGTAGCGGGCTGGCTGCTGATCCCGCGCGAGGGCGAGGCCGATGCGATCGTGCAGGGCTGGTTGGGAACCGGCCAGGCCCGACGGTGGGTCGGAGTGACTCTCGTCGGTCTCGCCGTCATCATCATGGCCAGCGAGACCGGGCTCATCAGGAGCGACCTGGCCTTCGCCGTTGTCCTGATCGGCCTCGGCGTGATGCTCTACCGCGGAGATCTGAGTCGGGAACATCACCAGCAGGATGTGGCCCCTTCATCCTCCGAGGCTGCCGCATCCGCCTCCGAGCAGGCCAAGCCCCCGGTATCCGAGGATGCGCCATCAGGTCGAACTCCACCCGAGTCGCCCGCCCCAACGCCTCCATCGGTTGCGGAGACCTCGTATCTCGGAAGGGTAACGGTGGGACTCGCGGTGCTTGCACTGGGAGTCCTCGGTCTGATGGATAGCGTGATTCCCGGCTTCCATCCCCAGTTCCGCCATTACGTCGCTCTGTTCGTGGTGGTCATAGGAGTGGGCCTGATCGTAGGAGCTTGGTTCGGCCGCCCGGGGAGTCTGATCGTGCTCGGCCTCCTCCTGGTACCGTTTCTGGTCCTGTCCCCACTGGTGGACCTGATCGACCGGAGGTCGTCGTTCGAGTTCGACTTCACGATGAGCGAGCGCTCCATCCACCGGCCGGGTTCCGTAGCGGGAATACTCGATGAATACGATCTGGGTGTCGGCTCGTTGCTCATCGACCTCAGGAACGTTGACTTCGATGGCCGCACGGTAGCGACCGAGGTCGATCTAGGAATCGGCGGGCTGACTGTTTACCTTCCCGACGGTGTGTCGGCCACGGTGTACGGCGACGTGGGCGTGGGGGAATTGCTGGTTGGCTCCCAGAGATACAACGGACTTCTTGGAGTCAGTGGCGTCTACCACTTGGACGGGTCCGAGGGCATGCTGGTGCTCGAGGCAGATGTAGGTATCGGCCATGTCGAGGTCATTTCGCGCCCGGTCCCCGACTCGGCCCTGCCCCTAAGCACGCCCGAACCCCCCAGGATGTCCGAGCCTCGGCGCGGCGACGGTACGTCCGTTAGAGAGCATTATCGGATCGAGCACGGAGCACACCTTCGCGACAGCTACGCCCTGGATGATGGTTCGCTGCTGCTCGACCTTGGGGAACTATTCCTCGAGGATGACAGGCGCGTTCGCGTCAACGTGGACTACGGCGAGGTCTGGGTGATCCTCCCGCGAAACCTGGGCCTGCGGATTACGAGCCAGGTGGACGATGGTCGACTCACCATGTTCGACGAAATACAGGAAGGTTCCAATCTGAGTGCGAAACATACGACTCTGGTGGCCGACGCCCACCAGCTCACGCTGGACATCCGTCTCGACGAAGGAAGTGTGATAGTGGAGGAGAAGAGATGAAACGTCATTCAGTCAATGTGTTCTCGTTGGTGTTCGGAGTGTTACTGATCATGGCAGCTGCCTGGATCGCCTTTCCGATGCGAGGATGGTTGTTCGGCACTCCGCATTGGCTCTTGCCCGTGGCGGTGATCCTGGTGGGTGCCGCGCTGATGAGCCCCCTGTTCACCTCCAGGAAAGAAAATGGGAGGGGTCGCGAGGAGAGCGGCGATGCTGGTTCGCCAATGGAGGCAAACGAGAGCCGTCCGGGTAAGGAGTCGACATCGGAAGGGACCACGGACGAGCGCGACGGCGCTGCCTCGGATGTAGCGGCCGAGGCCTAGTCCTTCCCCGGAGCCTCCTGTTGGCCCTCACCGGCGCCTCCTCCCGAGCCGGTGAGGGCCACCAACGTCTCTCGTCGCTCGTCGGAACTCTCCACCTCGTCCGGAAAGTGGCAAGCGACCGCCCCAGAGGCGCCATCCTCGTCCGCCGGCGTCAGGGGGGCCACCTCGGTCGTGCAGATGCCTGGGTTGCCCAGGTTCTTCCGGAGCCAGCAGCGGGTGTGGAACCGGCAGCCGCTGGGCGGGTCGGCCGGACTCGGTACGTCACCCGCCAGCACGATGCGCCGGCGGGTCGCTTCAGCCTCAGTGTCGGGAATGGGAGCAGACGACAGCAGCGCCACCGTGTAGGGGTGGAGCGGAGCCCGGTAGAGGTCCTCGGTGGGCCGCAACTCGACGATCTTGCCGAGGTACATCACGCCCACCCGGTCGGTCACCTGGCGCACGAGGGCGAGGTCGTGAGCGATGACCAGGTAGGTCAGGTCGAACTCGCCTTGGAGGTCACTGAGAAGGTTCAGTATCTGGGCGCGGATGCTCACATCGAGAGCGCTCACGGGCTCGTCGGCGATGATCAAGTCCGGTTGCAGGGCCATGGCCCGGGCGATGGCGATCCGCTGGCGCTGGCCTCCGCTGAACGCATGGGGGTAGCGACCGGCGGCGTCGGGTGGCAACCCGACCGTGTCGAGCAGTTCGGACACCCGTGCCCTGCGTTCCGCCGCCGTTCCCTGGCGGTGGATGACAAGCGGCTCTGCCACGATCCGCTCCACCGTCCGCTTCGGGTTGAGGCTCGAGAACGGGTCCTGAAAGACGGGTTGCATCCGGCGCCGAATCAGTCTGAGTTCTCGACGAGAGACGGTTGACAGATCGACACCATCGAACCGGATACGTCCCTCCGTAGGATCGAGGAGCTTGAGGATGGCCCGAGCCGTAGTTGTCTTGCCACATCCCGACTCGCCAACCAGTCCCAGGGTCTCCCCACGGTGCACGGAGAAGGTGATCCCATCCACCGCCTTGATGAAACCGCGCCCGCGGGCCGACCGTCCCCGACCGCCCGGAAACCAGACCCGCAGGTCCTCGACCATGACGAGGGCCGGACTCTTGCCTGTTTCCGTACTCATGGACTGCGTCCTCGTTCTGTCATGTCACGGGCGGTCCTGAAGGGTTCCAGCAGGCGGTCAGGTGCGGGCTCGCCGGTCCCGGAACCTGGATTCCATCTTTTTCCCGGATAGACGTCATGTCCCAGCCATTGGCGGCGGCCCGTCGAGCGGTGGGTATGGTCATCAGCGGGGGGTCCTCAGTTGCGCATCGGTCGATCCTGGAGGGGCATCGGGGAGCGAAGGGACAACCCTTGACGGGACGGGTCGGATCGGGAGGTTGTCCCTCGATCGTCACGAGCCGCTCCTGGCGGACGTCGATGCGGGGTAGCGACCTGTGAAGGGCCACGGTGTACGGATGGGACGCCCGGGTAAACACATCCGCGGTGGTGGAGGACTCGACAATACGCCCCGCGTACATCACCATCACCCGCTGGGTCACCCCGGCCACCACGCCGAGATCGTGGGTTATGAGCAACATCGTGGTCCGGTGCTCTGAGGTCAACTCATCGAGGAGTTCCAGTATCTGGGCCTGAACCGTCACATCGAGGGCGGTGGTCGGCTCGTCCGCGATCAGGAGCGCCGGCCTCGGCGCCACAGCCATGGCGATGACCGCTCTCTGGCGCATGCCTCCGGAGAATTGATGGGGATAATCGGAGAGACGCTCGTCCGCATTGGGGACTCCTACACTTCCCAGAAGTTGGGCTGCCTGCCGGCGCGCCGCCCGTGCGCCGAGTCTCTTGTGCTTGCGAAGGACCTCGGCGAGTTGCTTGCCAATCGTGAGGACCGGGTTGAGAGAGCTGAAGGGGTCCTGGTAGACGATCCCTATCTGGTCTCCCCGGACCTCCCGGAGCTCGCGCTCGGTGAGTCGCATCAGGGCGGTGCCGTCCAGAGTCACGGTCCCAGACACGTCCGCATATTCGGGCAGCAGCCGTGCCAGAGCGAGAGCTCCGGCACTTTTTCCCGACCCGCTCTCGCCCACGAGCCCCACCTGTTCGCCGACGGCCAGGTCGTAGGAGACCGCCCGGACCGCCCGGACCGCCCGGACCGAGGACTCCGCCCGGAATGTAACGCTCAGATCCCTCACCGACAGCAGAGTTCGCTCCTGCTCGGACATCTTGGCCGCTCCCATACCAGGCTCAGCGAACGGGGGCTTCATGCACCGACCGGGTAACGATGCCGCCCGCGAAGTTGATGGCCGACACGAATAGCAGCAGGGCAACGCCCGGGCTGAGGATGAACCACCAGTGGGTGGGGTACTGGAGTGCCTCCCGGATCATGTACCCCCACTCGGGCGTCGGGGGCGAGACTCCGAGGCCCAGGAAGCCGAGCGTGGAGCCGGCCAGGATGGCGTAGCCGACGTCGAGCACGAAGATCGTTTTCATCACCCCGAAGCTGTTGGGCAGCACCGTCCGTAGCAGGTTGCGTATCGGTCCCGCTCCCAGCGCACGCGAAGCAGTCACGAACTCGCGCTCCTTGACCACGATGACCTGCCCTCGGACCAGCCGGGCGTAGACCGGCCACCAGGCTACCGAGATGGCGATGATCACGTTCCGGACGGTCGGCCCCAGCGCCGCGGAGATGAGCAGGGCCAGCATGATGGAGGGGAAGGACAGGAAGATGTCGACGATCCGCATCATCACCGCGTCGACCATCCCACCGGCGTACCCGGACACCGCGCCGTACAGCACTCCGACGGCACCCGCCGTCAACAGAACGAAGACTCCGATCACCAGCGACACCCGACCTCCGTAGAGGATCCGCGACCAGAGGTCGCGGCCCAGGTTGTCGGTGCCGAGCCAGTGTTCGCCACTCGGATCGGCTAGGGCGGACGTCAGGTCCTGCGCGAGCGGGTCGGGGGCCACGAGGGGGGCGGCGGCGACCGCCGCGACGATCACCAGGATCACCACCAGGCCGTAGGTCTCGAGGAACGTGCGCGGTCGAAGCGATTCCAACGTCGTGCCGAGGCGGGTCGGCACGATAGCCTCCTCGAGACGGCGTAGCCGGCCTAGGGTCATGACTTCAGGCCGTCGCGAACCCGCGGGTCGGCCACCGTGTAGAGCATGTCGACCGCCAGGTTTGCCAGGACGTAGGCGAGGCTGATCACCAGAACCACGCCGGCAATGGCGTTGAGGTCCAGGCGGGTGGCGGCCGAGAAGGCGTACTGGCCGAGGCCGGGCCAGCCCACCACGTGTTCGACCACGATGATCCCCGTGAGGAGTGACCCGAAGGCGAGGCCCGAGAGCGTGATCACCGGGATCACCGCGTTGCGCAACGCATGACGGTAGAGGACCAAACGCCGGCGCAGACCCTTGCCGCGGGCGGTGCGGACGTAATCGGACTCCAGCGCGTCGACCATCTCGGAGCGGACCACCCGGGCGAAGTAGAAGCCGATCACCAGACCCAACACCAAGGCGGGGTACGCCAGGTGGTGCAGGGTGTCGAGGAGGACGTCCCATTGGCGGGCCAGAATGGAGTCGACGGTCACCATCCCGGTCACCTCCGGCGGAGGGCGGGTGAAGATGTCCAACTGTCCTGGCCCGGCCGCCCAGCCCAGCCGCCCATAGAAGACGGTGAACCCGACGATAGCCAGCCAGAAGACCGGTACCGAGATCGCCAGGGTGGATACCACCTTGAAGGCCGTGTCCCATAAACCTCCCCGGCGAGCCGCCGCGAACACGCCGAGCGGGATACCGAAGACGAAGGCGACCAACAGGGCCGCTACCACAAGTTCGATGGTGGGGGGGACCACGTTGGCGAGATCGGTGCTGACCGCACGCGCCGAGTGGCTCGATTCGCCCATGTCACCCTGCAGGAGGTTGGTCAGGTAGATCCAGTAGCGCTCCGGGATCGGTTTGTCCCATCCCCAGCGGGCGTTGAGGGCGTCGATGATGGCCTGTTCCGCCGCGTCGGACTGGGCGGCTCCCCTACCTCCCAGGTAGGCCGCCACCGGGTCGACGGGAATCAGTTGGGATACGAAGAAGGTGATACAGGTCATGCCCAGCAGCACGAACGGGGCCAGGGCCAGGCGCCGTAACACGAACCAGCGCATCTCAACTCCTCCGGGTCATGGTGCTAGACGCATGGGAGGGAGATCGGGGGGCGACCGGCTGTGCCGCCCCCCGATAGGTTGTCCAGAGTCCTGCGATAGCTCGACTACTGGGACCGCCCCATCCGGTAGGGCTCGAACCGGTAGACGGCGTGGTAGTAGACGCCTGTCAGGGTGTTGACGTGCGGGTACCACTCGGGAATCTCGACCATCAGGTGGGTCGGGTTGGCGTCCAGGCCCATCCGCTCCACGTCGTTCAGCAGGCTCATCCGCTCCGCCGGATCGACCGACGCCAGCGCCGCATCACCTGCCGCCTTGATCTCGTCGTAGAGAGGCCAGCCCTCGGCATTGTCGGGCCAGAGCGACCGTTGCCGGTTCAGGAATCCGTCGGCGAACGACACCTGCGCCGAGTTCATGGCCGACGGGTACTCGGGGAACCAGTCGCTCACGTTGATGTCGAGGTCGCCCTTGCGGAAGTCGGTGAAGAACACACCGGCATCACGGATCTGCACCTCGGTCTTCACACCGATATCAGCGAAGTCAGCGGCCAGCTTCTGGGCAACGTCGCCGAAGCCGGGACAGAACCCGCTCCACTGGAAGGTCTGGAGACGGATCGGGTTCTCCGCGTCGTCGTAGCCGTCGGGGTAGCCCGCTTCGACCAGCAACTCTCGCGCCTTGTCGAGGTCACGCTCGTAGCCCTCCGTGATGCCACCCAGCCGCATCGGTGCGAGCCCGTACACCCGGTTGGCTGTATAGCCGGGGCAGAGTCGCTGGAGGCCGTCGTAGTCGATGGCGTACTTGAGCGCCTTCTGGACCGTCGGGTTGGCCACGAACGCGTTGTTGTCCGGATCGGTCGTGAACATCACGTAGTACCAGTGGTTGGTGTTGGCCTGCAGGATCGTGAAGTCCTCACCCAACGAGGCGGCCTGGTGCGGGATCACCGTCCACGCCAGGTCGATGTCACCCCTGGACAGCGCGTCGATGCGCGACTGCGCTTCGGGGATGTTCACGAAGATGACCCGTTCCATGGTGGCGGGCGCTCCGCCCCAGTAGTCGTCGACTCGAACGATCTCGAGACGGTTGCCCGGCTCGGAGAAGTCGAACGTGAACGGACCGGAGCCGGCGCTGTTCAACGCCAACCACTCTCCGCCGGTGTCGGTCTCCGAGGCGTCCTCCGCGGCCGAACCGCCGTTGGCACTCACCAGTTCGCTGTTGACAACGCTGAACGCGGCGGCGGTCGTCAGACCGGGGAACTCCGGGTCGGGTGAGGCCAGGTTGAACACGACGGTCTGGGGGTCGGGGGTGTCGGCGCTGACGATGTTGGCACCCTGGTAAGACGGGGTGGCGGCTACGTTCTTCAGGCGCAGGAACGAGTAGGCCACGTCCTCGGAGGTGACCGACGACCCGTCGTGGAAGCGGGCGTTCGGGTCCAGCGTGAAGGTCCATTGGGTGGCGTCCGCGTTGGACGACCACTCGGTGGCCAACTCGGGGATGAGCGTCTGGTAGTCGTAGCCGTTCTCGGTCGGAGCCCACTGCACGAGCGTGTTGTACACGGATCCGAGCACCAGCACGTAAAGTTCCTCGAAGGCCCGGGCCGGGTCGAACACGGTGTCGGCATCCATCTTCTTGCCGATCACCACGGTTGCCTCGCGGCCCGTCAGGGGCTCGGCCATCGCTTCGGTGGTGGTTGTGGTCGGGGCAGCCGTCGTGGTCGTCTCACCGGCCGGAGCCTCGGTCGTCGTTGTGGTACCAACCTCGACCACTGTGGTGGCGGTTGTCTCCTCGGTCGCAGCGGCCGTGGTAGCAGGCGCTGCCGCAGTCGTAGCAGGCGCCGCGGTGGTGGCAGGTGCGGCGTCATCGGTATCGTCTTCGCCGCAAGCTGCTGCGAAGATCGCCATCGTTAGCAGTACCGCAATCCAGCGGACCGTTCGTTGCCTGAGCATGTCTCTCCCTCCGTCCAATTAGGCCCCGGAAGACGTGGGTAACGACCGCGGGGCCAGGTGACCCGGTGATCATACCCAGATAGCCCTGAGAACGTCCCCTGAATAGCCACCGATTTTGGGACGGCGCTCAAGAATGGATACTGCGGGGCGTGCTCGTCGTCAACGGACCCAGGTGATGGTTGTGGGCCACCGGAAAACCGTCGGTAGTTGCAAGCGTATCTTGTGACGGGTCACGCCTGGATGGCCCCGACTCTGACCGCGGACCAGGCAGGACGGTCCCGACCGAGGTCGGAGGAGTCGCCGTACCTGAGGACCCCCTCGAGGTACCGGAGTATCCGACCCTCGTGCAGCGGTTACTTCCTTCGGCGGCGTAGCGGTCGCGGATGGTCCGTTCGTCGTAGAATCTCGTCGGCGGCCTCTCCTCCGACACGCTCACCAGCAAGACGGGGGACACCGCCGGCGCGGCGGGGGTAGTCGTACTCGGTTCTGGCCCTCAGAATCTCGTATCGCCGCCGGGTAGATACCGTCTGCCCTCCTCGAACAGCACGGCGGACGAGGGTGTTCGGCTCCGGTATTGGTCGACCACCTCTCGGTACCAGGACTCGATTTCCCCGGCGTTCATCGTGGAACTCCTCCCGAGTGCGATGTCCGGTGGCCGCCTACGGCAGACCCAGCCTCATCACCTTCCAAGCTCCCGGCACGTCACGAATCGAGCCACGAGAAGCGTGGCTCTGCCTGTGTGTTGATCGTGTGGTCGGGAAGCTCGCCTCGCAGCGACTGGATCGCTCGGCCGGCCATCTTTCTGCTCAGCTCGCGACCCGACTGCTCCGAGTACCACGCGGCGTGTGGCGTGACGACCAGGTTGTCGAGCCCCAGAAGCGGGCTACGCATGTCGAACGGCTCCTCTGCCATGACGTCGAGAGCCGCTCCGGCGAGGTGCCCGGAGCGGAGGGCCTCGTAGAGCGCTCGTTCCTCGATCAGAGCGCCGCGGGACACGTTGACGAGCCGGGCTCCCGGTTTCATCAGCCGGATCGAATCGGCATTGATCACGTTTTCCGTCTCAGGGGTCTGATGGGTGTGCAGCGACACGAAGTCCGAAGAGCTGAGAAGCTGGGCCAGGCTCTCTGCCGGCGTCACGGAGGCGTCTCCCATCTCGGAGCGGTCCACATACGGGTCGAACGCCATGACCGAGAGCCCGATGCCACGTGCCTTGTCCGCGAGCCGGCGAGCGATACGGCCGAATCCGTAGAGACCGAGCCGGCACCCCCGTATGCGTGTGAGCCTGCCTCCGCCTGAATGGTCCCACTCGCCGCGACGGCTGCTCGCATGCAAGGGGATCAGGCCTCTGGCGAGGGCCAGAAGCAGCGCGAGGGCGTGATCCGACACCTCCTCGACGCAGTAGTCCGGCACGTTGGCGACCGCGATGCCGCGCTCGGCGGCGAGTTCCACATCGACGTGCTCGTAGCCGACGCCGCCGAGGATCAAAGCGCGACATTTCGAGGCAACGTCCAGGGTTAGCTCGGTGATCGGGCTCGTGTGGACGAGTCCGGCGTCGGCGTGGCTCAAGGCTGCGGCCGCTTCTTCCTCGCTTGGGCAAATGGATGTCATGAGGGTGGCGCCCGCCGCATCGAGCAGGTCGCGCTCGATGGACCAGTCGCGGGAAGGCGTTCCCGGACCTTCGACGCCCACAACGAGCCGGCCCGTCATGGCGGGCCTTCGATGTCGTTCTCCTGCCCGAAAAAGGGACCTACCGAGTCCGGAATGCCGGCGTGCGGACCCGGTTGACGCGCCGACTCGGGCCCGTTTACTGTCGCGGTGTCAGGCAGCAACGCAGGAAAAGAGGGATGATGCCGGACCCGGGAAGCGTGATGACCGTTCTGGGGCCCATACCAGCAGACCAACTCGGCTACGTGCTTCCCCATGAGCATCCCTATTGCCAGCTGCGCCAAGCGGCGCACCGCTACGACTTCCCCGACCAGTTCGACGACGACCGCGTCGTCACGGCCGAGGTCGCGGCGTTCGGAGAACTGGGCGGAACCACTCTCGTCGACCTGACTGTACCGGACATCGGCAGGGCACCGGAGCGCCTGCGCAAGCTTTCCGAGAACACGGGCGTCCAGATCGTGATGGGCTGCGGTTGGTATCGGGGCAATTACTACCGGCCCGAGGAGCTCATCGAGAAACGTACCGTCGGGTCGCTCGCCGACCAGCTCATCGCAGAGATCACCGAGGGAGTCGACGGGACCGGAATCAAGCCCGGGGTGATCGGCGAGATCGGTGTGGAGAAGACCTGGGTCGCTCCGGCGGAGGAGAGGGTGCTGCGAGCGGCGGCGCGGGCTCACAAGGCAACCGGACTCGCCCTGGGCGCGATCCACGCCATCGGTCCCGTCGCACCCGACATCCTGACGATCTTCGAGGAAGAGGATGTCGACATGTCACGGGTCGCGGTCGGCCATTGCGATTCCTATCCCCACATGGAATTCCTCGAAGGTCTCATCGCAAGAGGAGTCCTCGTCATGTTCGACAACTGCGGACAATTCAGCGATCTGGGGACCTTCGAGGAGCACATCATGAAGACCGTGAAGGAGTTGGTCGACAAGGGATACGAGGACTACGTCCTGCTCTCCCACGACACCTGCAAGTTCCCCCAGTTCAAGACCCACGGCGGTCCCGGTTTCGTGTATCTCTCCGAGACGTTCCTCCCGGCGCTGCGCGACCTGGGTATTACGGAGGAGACGATCAACAAGATCACGCGGGACAACCCTCGCCGCTGGCTCGTCGGGTCGTAGGCGGCAGGCGGGGCAGAGGGATAGGCTGGGCCTGTGACATGACGGCTGCCGGCCAAGAGCGTCCGGCCACGGGTGTGGACACCGTGCTGCGGCACGGTCACGTCATCACCATGGATCCCGATCGCCGCATCCTGCTGGATGGTTCGATTGCGATCGGCAACGGCCGGATCGTAGACATCGGACCGGACGACGAGGTTACGGTGCCCGACGGCGCAGCGGAACGCGACCTGCAGGGCGCCCTTGTTCACCCCGGATTCATCGACGCCCACGTCCACGTCAACAGCCAGGAGTTGATCCGCGGGTTCGCGCCCAAAGACACCGCCGACTGGAGCGATCTGGAGCTGGCCCTCTGGGATGCACGCTCACCGGAGATGGACCACTTCGGCACTCTCATCTCGTCCATGGAGATGGTCGCCAACGGCACGACGATGTTCGCCGATACCGGGAGCGCATTCTGGCTGGAGGACGAGGTGCGCGCCCTCGAGATGGTCGGTATCCGGGGCTTCCCCGGCCACTTTCTCATCGACGGCAACCTCGAGATCGACGCCGACGAGCTCCAGGACCCGCGGTTCGGCTCGATGCCGCAGTCGGAGATCGACATCCTCGGGGTGACCACCGATGTGGCGCTCGAACGGCTGCAGCGCCAGATCGAGAACCACCCTTTTCACAGCGAGCGAAGGGTGAGGGGCGTCGTCAACATGTTCGGCAGCGGTAGGAACACAGACGAGCTGCTCGTCCGTGCCAGGGAGTTGGCAAACGAGCACCGGGTGCCGATGATCATGCATCAGTCTTGGGGACCCGAGGAGGTCAGCGCCTCGCTCGACGAGCACGGCAAGCGGCCCCTCCAACACCTCGCCGATCTCGGAATCCTCGGACCGGGGCTCACGCTCGTGCACATGATTCACCTCGACGATCATGAACTGGGGCTCACGATCGAGTCGGGTACCCACGTAGTCCACTGCCCCACGGCCTCGGTGCGCCGGGGTATGGGAGCCCTGCGGATGGGCCGTTTCCCGGAGATGGTGCGTGCGGGCCTGACGGTCGCCCTTGGGTCCGATGGAGTGAGCGCACGGCGCGACGTCGGGCGGCAGATGTACCTCGCCGCGGTCGGATTCCGCGAGGTCCGGAACGAGATGCCGGTCTTCACGGGGGAAACGATCCTCGAGATGGCAACACTGCACGGCGCAGCGGCTGTGGGCATGGCAGACGAGATCGGGTCGCTGGAAGTCGGCAAGCGCGCCGACATCGTGATCCATTCCCTGGATCGGCCCGAGGCGCACCCCAGATTCCAGGATCCCGTCGACAGCCTGGTGTTCTACCGGCAATCCCGCACGGTCGATACGGTCATCATCGACGGGGAAGCAGTCTACGACGGGGGTCGCTTCACCCGCTTCGATGCGGCGGAGGCGTATCGTCAGATCGATGCAGCCGCTTCCCGCTTCGAGAACGGAGTGGGTCCGGGGAGTTTCACCAGCTGGCCGCTAGTGGGCTGACGCCCGTGAGGGGCTCTACGAGGACCGACACCGATGTCGTCATCGTGGGCGCCGGGCACAACGGGTTGGTGGCGGCGTTCTACCTGGCGCGCGCCGGGCTCCGAGTGCAGGTTCTCGAAGCGCGAAGCCTCGCGGGCGGCGCTCTCGCCACCGAGGAACTCATCGATGGGTTTCGCTTTTCGACGTGCGCCTTCCGGCTGTGGGGCCTGCAACGACCGGTGATCGAGGACATGGGCCTCGCCGGACGTGTCACCGTCCGCAAGCCCGAGCCGACCGTGCTGCGGCTCTATCCCGACGGCCGCGCCCTCAAACAGTGGAGTGACCTGCGCCGCACCGCCGCCGAACTCGAGTCCTTCTCCCCGGGGTCGTCGGCTCGTCTGGCGGACTGGTCGGCATTGTGGGAACGGGCGGGTGCGCTCTACGAGCCGTTCGTGTTGCGTGAACCTCCAGCCGAATCGGAGCTGCGTGCTCGATCTGCCCTAGGAGGGTGCTGAGCAATCCACCAGCGGCCTGCAGACCGCCGGCATTATTCCTGGGCTGGCGGGCGGCAGGCCCGAGCAATCGTCATTGTTCAGCACCCTCCTACTGGGCGATCCCGACCTGTACGACACCCTGCGGACAGCAGACATGGCATCGCTCGTGCGGGATCACTTTGCCGACGAGGCCGTCCAGGGCGCCTATATCGCGGCGCCCGCCGATCCGCGGCAGCCCGGATCGCCGCTCGAGGCCGCGGTGGGCCTCGGTTCCACTGGAGCCGGACTGGGCCGGGCTTCCGGTCGGCGGCATGGGCGCCCTCGCTTCGGCGATGGCGGAGGCGGCATCCGGGGCAGGGGCGGAGATAACGACCGATGTGCCGGTGAGACGCATCCTGGTGGGCGATCAGGGAACGGCCGGGGTCGAGTTGGAGAATGGGAGCCGTCTCGATGCCGACATCGTGGTGTCCAACCTGAGTCCGCGGGCGACCTACACGCGGCTCGTCGACCCCGGTGTGTTGCGCCCGTCGTTTCTCGGCAGGGTGGAGGGGATCTCGAGCACGATCGGCTACCTCAAGCTGCACGCGGGCCTTCGAGAACCGATGGACCTCTCACGCTATCTGGGTCCGGACCATGATCCGATGGCGGGGTCGTACATGAGGATCACCCGGTCGATCGACCACTACATCTCGGCCTGGGAAGACTGTGCCGCCGGCCGACCGGCGAGGGACCCCGTCATCCAACTGGGTACGCACACCGCGCTCGACCCGGCCAGCGCGCCACCGGGGGGTCACGCGGTGTCGGCCCTCGTCCTGTATGCACCACCGGTCCCCAAGAGCGGAAAGTGGAGCGATCTCCGCACCTCCGTCGCGGAAGACCTGATCGACCGGATCACCGAGTACGTGCCCAATTTCCGGAGGGCCCTCGTCGAGTACGTCCTCTTCACGCCGACCGACCTGGAGCACCGGCTGGGCATGCTGGGTGGGGACATTCATCACGGTGACCATCTGCCCGGCCAGTTCTTCACCGGACGACCGTTCCCTGACTCGGCCGGATGGCGGAGCCCGATCGCCGGGCTGTACCTATGCGGCGCCGGAACGCATCCCGGTGGGGAGGTGACCGGCGCACCCGGCTACAACTGCGCGGCGGCGATCCTGGCCGATCAGCTAGCTAGCTGCTAATTGTCGTTGGATTCCACTGACAACTGTCCACTGGCCACCGGGGATCGACTCGCTCAGCCGGCCCCGTTCTTGGTCCATTGCCACGATCCCGGAATCGTCCCGGGCAGCCACGACATACCCAGCTCGGTGAAGTCTCCGCCGACGCCTTCAGCCACGGCCAGGACCCGGTTCTCGTGCCACAAGGCCGCCCACGGCAGATCGTGGGTCAGCACCTCGGCATAGCGGTGATACACGGCGGCTCGTTCCTCAGGATCGGCGGTCGCCCGGCCGCGTAGCAGCAGCTCGTCGGCTTCCGCGCTGACGTAGCGCGCGCCGTTGGATCCCTTCGGCGGCATCGACGACGAGTGGAAGTAGATCGCCGTGAAGTCCGGATCGGGACCGGAAGCACCGCAGCAGGTGTATATGTCGAAACGAGAGTTCTCGTAGTCGTCGACGTACTCCACGATCGGCTTGATGTTGAGGACGAGGTCTATGCCGATCTCGGCGAGGTAACGCTGGAGCTCCCCCAGGAACGGGGCATTGTGACGGGCCGGGATGGCGCCCGGGCCCGTGACCAGATCGACCCTGAACCCTTCGGCGAAGCCGGCTTCGGCGAGCAGCGCCCTGGCACCCTCCGGGTCGTACGGATACTGCGAGTCAAGGCGGTGGTTAACCGCCCACTCGGGCATGATGAGCGGCGAGCCGATCACCTCGCCCATTCCCTTGTACACGTCGCGGACGATGGTCTCGCGGTCGATGGCGCGGACGACCGCTTCGCGCACCCTCCGGTCGCCCAGCGCAGGATGGCTGAAGTTGAAGATGATCGTCCGCCATTCGCACGTCCGGAACGCCTCGACTCTGGCACCGGGCCGCTCTCTCACGAGGTCGGCGTCGAGGGCGTCGATGAACATGACGTCGATATCCCCGGTGGCAAACGCCGTGAGCGCGGCCTCGTCGTCGATCCTGCGAAGCACCAGGCCGTCGAGGTTCGGACTCCCGCCCCAGTACGGCTCGTTGGCGATGAAAACGGCATCGCCCCCGGGTTCGTAGGAAGAGACTCGGAACGGCCCGGTCCCGACCGGTGACCGGAGCGACCATTCCGTGTCCTCGACCCGTTCGCCCGTTGCGACGTTCTCGAGGATGTGCCTCGGGACGATCGGGAAAGCCATCGTCGCGAGGAAACCGAAGTGCGGTTCGGCGAGCTCCATCATGACCGTGTAATCGTCGACGACGCTGATCCCCTCGACCGTCGCAGCGTCTCCCGCGGCGTACGCCTCGGCGCCTTTGATCGGAAGGGCAAGAGACTGGTACCTGCTCGTCGATCTGGGATCGACGAGCATCGTGTAGGTGAAAGCGACGTCCTCCGCGCTGAAGGGTGCGCCGTCGTGCCAGGTCACGTCACGCCGGAGGTGAAAGGTGTATCGGCGCCCGTCGGCCGAGACGTCCCAGCTCTCGGCCAGCTGGGGACCGACCCGAGCTTCTCCGTCGAGGTTGACGAGCTGGTCGAAGATGAACCAGATGGGGAACCAGCTCGGCATCGACAGATTGGAGAACGGGTTGAAAGACGGCGGACTACCGGGCCAGTGGAGAACCAACTCGGAGCGTGGGCCATTGGTGGGCATGGATTCTCTCTTTCATAGCATCAACGGCGGTTGTCAGGTCGTGCTCAACTCGGCGATCGCATCGGCGGGCGAGGTCGGCTCGGGCATCAGACGGGCAGGCAGGCGAAAGCGCCTCGTGACGTCCTGGAGCACCTCCCGCTCGGTGATGAGCTCGGTCTTCGAGCCCGAGACCAGCACGGTTGCCGGACGGGGCATCGCGTTGAACTGCAGGCTCTTGCTCTCGCAGTAGGCACCGGTGTCCAGGAACGCTACGACGTCGCCACGCTCCACGTGTGGAAGCTGGACGTTGAGCGCGAGGTTGCCGAACCAGCACAGCGGATCCCCCAGGTTGACCGTCTCGGTGGGCGTCTCGTTGACCCGATCCGTCACGACCGGGTGGTAGTAGAAGCCGCCCGACAGGATGTTGAGCAGGTGGTTCTCGCTCGCATCGAGTCCGATCCAGGTCTGGCCCACGTCGGAGAACGATTTCCTGATGCCGACACGGGACAGGAGAATGCCTATGTCGGAAGAGATCCCGCGTCCGGGCTCGATCATCAGCCGGGGCTCACCGAGGCCGTGGGCGTCGAGCGCCTCGCGGAAGAGCGCCGTCATCACCTCGGCGAACTCATCTGCGGTCGGAGAACCGCGGTCAAATCCCATGGGACCGTGACCCTCCGGCCTTCCCCACGCGAAGCCGCCGCCGAAATCGAAGTAGTCGGGTACCCATCCGAAGCGGTCCTTGAGCACTCCGGCAGCCTCCATCTGGTCCTTCACGACCGCCTCGTGGACCCTCAGGTCGGGCGCCCAGCGACCGGCGTGGTGATGGAACCCGACGAGCTCGACGTCGGGGGCCCGGAGGGCGTGCTCGCACACAGTCTCGAGATCGTCGAGGGCGATCCCGAACTTGTTGATCTCGCGAACTCCCGGCCCGATCTTGATCCCGGGCGGCCAGTCCGCCTCCAGATCGTCGAGGTCGTGCAACAACAGCCTCGTTCGCATCCCGATACGTGCCCTCATCCCGAGGTCGCGAGCCACCCGGATCACATCATCGAGCTCGTCGGGGGCATCGAGATGGATGGCGGCGCCGGCCTCGACGGCCATCCGGATCTCCTGATCCCGCTTGTTGAATCCGTTGAGAACGACCCGATCCGGATCGGTACCGGCGAGCAGCGTCAGGTACAGCTCACCCGGACCGAACGCGTCTCCTCCAGCTCCGGCCAGGGTGAAGATGCGCCTCACGGTGAGGTTGTTGTTGGCTTTGGTGGCGAAGAGGATCTCGGACCGGGGGTAGCGCGACGCGAACGCATCGTGCCACTTCTTGACGTTGGCGTAGATCTGGTTCTCCGAGATGACGTAGAGCGGCGTTCCGAACCTCTCGGCGAGTCCGGTGGCGTCCACGTCCTCGACTTGGAGCCGACCCGATGTGTTCACGCCGATGCTCTCGTTGAAGGCACGAACGAAGTCCCGAGCCATCGGTCCTCTCCTCCTCTCACCGCGCCGATTCACGAGCGTAGCCGACCACCTGGAAGCACGTCCCGGGCTATCAGCTCGAGCTGGGCGAACAACTCTTCACGCGTGTGAGCCACCACGTGGATCACGAAATGCGTCACGAACTCAGCGAGCCTCCGAAGCTCGGCAACGATCGCTTCCGGCGATCCCGCCACCATCCGGGCTCCCAGCCAGGTCTCCTCGGGACCCGGCGGCGTCTCCGTGACGAAAACCGGGATCCCCAGCGCAATCTCAGGCTTCCCCCGGCGTCCCGCCGCCTCCCAACTCGTGTGCAAGTGGTCGACGAGGGCGACGATCTCAGCCTCGCCGAGAACCGTCGTGGGGTGCCAGCCCTGTCCCAATTCCACCGCCCGCCGGATAGCACGGCGACTGTTGCCGCCGATGAGGATGGGGGGATGGGGATCCTGGACGGGGGTCGGCGCGAACCGAGTCTCCCCGAACCTTGCCGAACGGCCTTCGTCGCGGCGCGTCCACAAGCTGACGAACGTGTCCAGCGCCTCATCGGTTACCGCACCGCGGGATGCGTAGTCGATGCCGAGCGTGTCGAATTCCTCCTCGAGCCACCCTGACCCCACTCCCAGGATCAGGCGCCCGCCCGACAACGCATCGATGGTGGCGAGCATCTTGGCCGTGACGATGGGGTCGCGGTAGGGCACCACCATGACGGTCGTGCCCAGCCGGACCCGCTGGGTGACCGCTGCCAGATGGGCGAGCACTACCAACTGCTCGTAGACCTCTTCGCCGTAGATGTAGACGGCTGAGGCCGGGATGACGATGTGGTCGATCGCCCAGATCGAATCGAACCCGACCTCGTCCGCCCGACGGGCAATGGCGACTATGGATTCCGGTTGGGCGAGGGCCCCGCTGGAAGGTACGACGACCCCGAAACGAGGTGCCTGTGACGCTGGTCGATCATCCATCGGCTCGAACCTTAGCTCCGGCGACACCCGGACTCCGCTACCAGACGAAGCCGGGTCGCCACTCGCAGCTGATCGGATCATCGAGGTCGAGAGTGGCCGCGGCCGGGACGCGCCAGATGTGGATGCACCCGTCGTCCGTTTCAGTCCGCATCAGACCCGACCTCGTCCGCACGAAGGTGGGGCCGCGCCAGCGCTCCCACCCCAGGTGCTCGTAGAAGGTGGGCAGCACAGAATGTAGAGCTCCGAGCTTGTAGTTGTCCGCTATGTGCCGCTGGGCCGCTGCAAGCACGCTCCGGGCCAGGCCCTTGCCCCGATCGCGATGCCGCGTGCCGACCGCTTCAACGTAGCCGGTGTTGAGCTCACGGTCTGGAACGGCAAGGAGGCGGGGAACGACCGAAGCATGGGAGATCGGGACGCCGTCTTCCTCGACGAAGAAATGCACTCCTCCGAGTGCCTGGCGCCAGAGCGCATCTGTGAATCTGCCCTCGAATGCCCTGTCGAGAAGGGTCCTGAATCGGGTGGCTTCCGACAGGGTCAACTCCGCGGTGCTTCTCGAACTCACGACGCGCACAACACCATGTTCGCTGGTGCGCGCCGCCAACACGATTCTACGTCGAAGTCCGGCAACGTGGCCGGCTACCTGGTGTCCGAGGACCAGCGGAGTTCCAGGCCCATCTCGGGAACGGCCGGACATCACATTCAGACCCGAGCGGCACGCGCCCACCCCGGCCACCCTGGTTAGCACCCCTCCCGGTCCTGGCTCCGGGATCCGTAGTTCCCGGATCTCACGTGGTGCTCCGAACGCGGTGAGTAGAGCGGTTTGCATTCCGCGGCCTTCCGCGCTGCGGATGGTGGGGACCTTTAACGGACAACAGTCAACCGCGAACGGGAAACTGGCGGCGACCAACCGGCAACCGACTACTCCATTAGGACCGGCGACGCCCGGCTGGTGACCGTGACTACGAAGGCCTGGGGGGCTGCGAACATCTGGAGAAGGGTGACCTGCACCCGACCCGTGACCTCGACCGAGACGCGGGACGGGTCGGCGGTGGCCCGGACCGTCATCGAGGACGTGTCCCACCCCGGTTGCGCCTGCGCGAAGTCCTCCGCCGTCGCCACTGCGTCGGAGGGGATCAACCTGAGCCTGTTGTGACGAAGGGCGCGCTCGTCGATCTCGGCGGCTCCGGCGACGGCGGCCTTGTCGGCGATACCGGTCAGGGTTCCATGGCTGGAGACGACCCGCCAGAGGTCCAGCGCGACGGCGCCCGCTAGGAAGAGGAGCAGGAGGAGCCCGAGGCTCCATAGAATCACGGCCCCGCTCTCGCCTGCCGGATGTCCACAGAAGCGCGGTAGTCGTCTCAAGGCGTGCTCCGGTAGGTCTCGATCCGTTCCCGGAAGGATCGGTGGATGGTCACCGAACCCAGGCTGCCGAGACCCACCACCTTGATCAAGGGCGTCCGGAACGACACGGTGGCGCTTACCACGCCGCCGGGTTTCCAGGCCGACTGGCAGTCGACCGTGACCTCGGTCGCTTCGGGGGACAGTCCTCGCTCGTCCAGGATGCGATGGGCGAGACTCTCCGCACGCTGCTGTCCCGAGGACGGGTCGAAAGCGGTGGCGCAGGCCCGCACGGCTTCCCGTGCGGCTGCGTCCCCCATGGCGCGGTACGCCACCATCAGCGGGAGGCTGAGCAACAGGATCGCCATGGGGATCAGGATGAAAGCCGTGGTGAGAACCAACTCCACGGCGCCGGACCCGCGCTCGGTCCGGTAAGGCGGCACACCTGTGCTCGGCTTCAAGGCACGAGCTCCGTAGAACTGGTGGCCCGGACGGTCACGTCCCAGTCCGGCCCGAAGTTGGAGAACACCGGCTCGAGGCGGGCGGTTACGGTGGAGGATGTGGCCACCGTCTCGCGGGAGCACTCGACAGCCGCACTGTCGGCGTAGAGGGCGGCCAGCCTCTCTATGGCTTCCGCGGTGGCGATCTCGCAGGTGGCTTCGGTTCCACCTGATCGAGCTCCGTTGCGCGCGCCGATATCAGCGGCGTGCTGGAGGACGGATCGAGCGTAGAGCATGAGCAAGGCGTTGACGAGGAACAGCGTGAACAACAGCGCCATGGCCATCGCCATGAGCACCTCGACCGCAGCTGCTCCCGATTCGGAGGCGCCGCTCCTGGCAGCCCCATTTCGAGCAGGGTTCGCAGATTGTCGCGTGCCTATCATCACCGTTCCTCTGCGGAGGATTCTTAACTATTACTATGCTTGGCCACTTAGAGCAAGAGAATGTAACTGACAAGAGAGAATTGACTCGGGTTGCGGTGGTTAAGTTTCGGTAGCGGTTTGGTGACGCAAGCCGGTAGTCTGGCGCCTATGGAACCCGTAGTAGTCGACACCCGGCAACGCCCCCTCCGCGACCTACGCCTATCGGTGACCGACCGGTGCAACTTCCGGTGTCGCTACTGCATGCCGGCTGAGATATTCAACCGTGACTACGTGTTTCTCCGGCGTGAGCTTCTGCTCAACTTCGAGGAACTGACCACCCTGGCCCGGGCCTTCGAGCGACTCGGTGTCAGCAAGATCAGGCTCACGGGAGGGGAGCCGCTGCTCCGCAAGGGCATCGAGGACTTGGTGGCGCTTCTCGTGGAGGCAACCGCGTGCGAGGTGACGCTCACCACCAACGCGTCCCTGCTCGTACGAAAGGCGAGTGCGCTGGCATCGGCCGGCCTCACCAGGATCACCGTTTCCCTCGATTCGCTGGACGATGCCGTCTTCCAGGCCATGAACGATGTGGGATTCCCGGTGGGGGCCGTGCTCGACGGCATCGACGCAGCCGCCTCGGTCGGTCTGCCTGTCAAGGTCAACGCCGTTGTCAAGCGGGGTGTCAACGATCGTGGTGTGGTCGACATGGCGCGGCATTTCCGCGGTAGCGGCCACATTCTCAGGTTCATCGAATACATGGACGTCGGGGCGACCAACGGGTGGTGCATGGACGATGTCGTGCCGGCCAGCGAACTCGTTAACGCCATCGATGCTGTGTTTCCGATCCGACCGGTCAAACCGAACTACAGGGGAGAGGTGGCCACGCGATGGCGGTACCTCGACGGACAGGGCGAGATCGGGTTCATAACATCGGTGACCCAGCCCTTCTGCAGTACCTGTACCAGGGCGCGCATCTCGGCCGAAGGGATGCTCTACACCTGCCTGTTCGCGTGGACCGGAACCGATCTCCGCAAGGTGCTGCGGTCGGGTGGTACCGAGGAAGAGATCGTCGATCTGGTGAGAGGGATCTGGGAGGCGAGGCGGGACCGCTACTCGGAGATCCGCTCCGAGGCAACCGTAGGCCTACCGAAAGTCGAGATGAGCTACATAGGGGGATGAGGGTGTTCTCCCACGCTTCACCACGAAACGATCACTCCATCCGGCGCCCGGGCGCGGCGGAATGAGTGACGAACCCATCTATCCTGTCTCTCCGAACGTTGACACCGCAGCGGAGAAAACATGCCCGGACTGCTCGCCTTCCATGCGCATCCCGACGACGAGGTCACGTCCACTGGAGGCGTGCTGGCCAAATACTCGGAGTGGGGTGAGCAGGTGGTGGTCGTAACCGCCACCGACGGAGCCGAAGGCGAAATCCACAACTACGAGAATCCCGACGACCTCCGCCCCCGCCTGGTTGAAATGCGAGCGGAGGAGATCGCCAAGGCCCTGGCCATCCTGGGAGTGCCCAACCATCACTTCCTCGGGTTCAGGGACTCGGGAATGATGGGTACCGAGCCAAACCAGCACCCGGACTGCTTCTGGCAGGCGGACTTCATGGAAGCAACAGCCCGGCTGGTGCACCTGCTCAGGAGGTACACACCGGAGGTGCTGACCATTTACGACCCGTTCGGCGGCTACGGTCACCCTGACCACATCCAGGTTCACAGGGTGGGGATTGCCGCCTTCTTCGGCACGGATGACACCGCACGCTTCCCTCTCGAGGAGGGCGAGGCACCGTGGAACGTGACCAAGCTCTACATGAGCACCTGGCCCCGCTCGAGGGCCGCGGCGATGACTGCTGCCCGTCTCGAAGCCGGCCTCATCACCGAGGAGGAAGCGGAACGCTCGGCCGGATGGGGTACTCCCGACGAGGACATCACAGCCATGGTCGATGTAGCTCTATGGGTGGATCTCAAGGTTGAGGCCCTCCGGGCTCATCGCACCCAGATTCCGGAAGACTGGTTCATGCTCCAGGTACCCGAGAAGGACCTCCCCAGTGCAATCGGTACGGAGGCTTTCCAGCGACTGTATTCACGGGTGCACGTGCCCTTCCGGGAGGACGACCTGTTTACCGGACTCCGCTGAGCCGCCGGCGCGACGATTACCCCCCTGCTGAGCTACCTGCGACCGGTATCGTCACCGGTCATGGGTTCCCGTGCGGCCCTCGTCACCGCGTTCGCGACCATCATCGTGTGGTCGTCCGCGTATTCTGCCGCCCGAGTCGGGCTCCGGCACTTCGATCCCATCGTTTTCTCGGCACTGCGGAACGTTGCTGCCGCGGTGACGCTGGCCCCGATCGCTCTCTCGTTGCGGGTCGGGCTCCCAGCCCGGGGGGATCGCTGGAAGGTGTTCGGATCCGGGGTGGTGGGCATGACCGTCTACCACTCGCTGCTCAATGTCGGCTTGGGAGTGGTGGAATCGGCCTCGGCGGCGCTGCTCATCGCTCTGTCACCGATACTCGTGGCGCTGATGTCCATGCAATATATAGGGGAACGCCTCACCAGCTGGGGCTGGATCGGCCTTGGGGCGGCCTTCCTAGGAGTAGTTGTAGTGTCCCTCGGCCAGGGAAGCGGCATCAGGTTCGGGCTGTCGAGCCTTCTCGTGGTACTCGCTGCCGCCGCTCACGCCGGCTACATAGTCATGACCAAGAAGCTCACATCGATCTATCGACCCGTGCAGGTGGTCACCTGGGCCTTCTGGTCGGCCGCGCTCACCTTCATCCCGGTGCTGTTCCGGGCAGTGGCTCAGCTATCTGCAGCGCCTGCCGAGGGCTACTTCGCGTTCGTGTATCTAGGGGTCGGCGCCTCGGCGCTGGGGTTCGTTCTCTGGGCGAGGGCGCTGGCCGGGGCGCCCGCGTCCGTTGTGGCCTCGGCACTCTACGTGACGCCCCCGCTCTCGGCTCTGATCGGTTGGGTATGGCTGGACGAGCAACCGACCCTATGGATGCTCGCGGGAGGGATGATCATCCTCTCGGCTGTGTTCCTGGTAATGCGTAAGGGCATGGCCCCAACCTGTCCGGGACCTGCCGTGTCGGCCTGACAGCCGGCCTCCGATCAATCGGAGAGTTCGGATCCCAGCGCCTGAGCGAGGCGCTCGAATTCCTCGACCCGGTTGTACTGCTGTGCCGATACCCGCAGGACCCTGTAGGGAGGTCCCGGCCAGCTGAACACCATCGCCTCTATAGCCCAGCGGGTCCTCAGGTCGGCCATCAGAGGATCGAAGATGTTCTCCGCCGATCCGCTCGATGGCGGAAGGGGCACCGAAGCGATCGCTCCGATCATCTCGTCGGGGGCGGGCGGGTCGATCCGGAGTACGTCGACCAGCAGGTCCCTGGCCTGGAGACAGAGACTGCGATTGGTGCGTCTGACCCCTTCCCAGCCGTCCGGCTGGAGCGCTCCGACCGCATCGAGCGCGTCGGGGACGGTCAACCATGCGGTGGGATCGTCGGTTCCGATCCAGTCGAACTGCGTATGGATGTGTCCCCCCGTGGAAGGCCATCCGCCGTTGTAACCATGGCTGATCACGGCCGGGTAGATCTTCTGCCGGCGGTCCTCCCGCACGTACAGGAACCCGGCACCCTTCGGGGAGCACATCCACTTGTGGCAGTTGGCCGTTACGTAAGAGGCACCGAGAGAGGACACATCGAAGTCGATCATGCCGGGAGCGTGCGCCGCGTCCACTAGCACCTCGACTTCCGGCTCGAGGGCGGACACCAGTTCCTCGACCGGCAGGACGAGGGCGGTGGGGGAGGTCACCGAATCGATCAGCAGCAGCCGTGTCCGGGGGGTAATCGTATCCAGCACCGCGTCCGTCACCTGCCGGGGATCCTCGATGGGAAACGGGAAGGAGGCCGTGATCACTCGAGCACCGCAACGTGCCGCGCTGACGCTCACCGCGTTACGGCACGCGTTGTATCCGTGGCCCGTGATCACGATCTCGTCGCCGGGTGAGAGGGAGGCTTCGAGCGAGCGGAGCACCGCGTTCACACCCGATGTCGCGTTGTTCACAAAGCCCAATCCGGCCACATCGGCGCCGACAAAGCCGGCAACGCGGCGGCGGGCCCGATCAAGCGCCGGCTGGTAGTGATCCAGCATGAATCGGGTGGGATTCGCTTCGAGAAGGTGCCTCAGTCGCTGCTGCGCCTCGAGGGCAGGCAGCGGGGTAGCGCCGAATGACCCGTGGTTGAGATGGCAGACGGACGGATCCAGTGACCAGATGCTCACACCCGACACGCTACCTGCTCTGCCCTCCTAGGAGATTGCTGGCAACGAGGATCCGGGTTGCCCCTCGTTTCGCGGGCATGGGAGTTGGCCGGCGACCGCCGGGGTTTCTCAGTACCCGCCTAGGAGGTGCTGAACAATGACGATTGCTCGGGCCCGCCGCCCGCCAGTCCAGGAATCATGCCAGCGGTTGGCAGGCCGCCGGTGGATTGCTCAGCACCCTCCTACTGTCGTAGCGCCTTGCACGCGGTTGGCAGGCCGGTTCGATCTCCTCATCCGCTGCCAGAGGCGATAAAGTGGGCGCGGAGGAACATCGAAGGAGGCATCGCGCCGTGATGATCGACGGGTTCTTCCACCAGCTCCCTGACATCGACCCCGACGAGACCCAGGAATGGCTCGACTCGCTCGAGTCGATCGTCAACGAGCGCGGGAAGACACGAGCCCACTTCCTGATGCGCGCCCTGCTCCAGCGCGCCAGACAACTCCAGATCGGTTACCCGGCCACGGTCTCCACCCCGTACTTGAACACCATTCCGGCCGAGGAGCAGGCCTGGTTCCCCGGTGACGAGTACCTGGAGAAGCGGATCCGGCGTTTCATCAGATGGAACGCTGCGGTGATGGTGGTCAGGGCCAACAAGAAAGCGGAAGGCATAGGAGGCCACCTATCCACCTTCGCGTCCTCCGCCGCACAGTACGAGGTCGGGTTCAATCACTTCTTCCGCGGCAAGGCGAGCGGGACTCCGGGCGACCATGTGTACATCCAGGGCCACGCCGCTCCGGGAATCTACGCCCGGGCGTTCCTGGAGCGCCGCCTCGACGAGGAGAACCTGGACAACTTCCGGCGCGAGCTGTCCGGAAACGGTCTCTCGTCCTATCCGCACCCCCGGCTGATGCCCGACTTCTGGGAGTACCCCACCGTATCGATGGGCCTGGGACCGATCGCCTCCATCTACCAAGCCCGCTTCAACCGTTACCTCCACAACCGCCGCCTGGACGACACCAGCGAGTCCCGCATCTGGTGTTTCGTCGGCGATGGGGAGTGCGACGAGCCGGAAACGCTCGGTTCGATCTCCCTCGCGGCCCGTGAGCGGCTCGACAACCTGATCTGGGTGGTCAACTGCAACCTGCAGCGGCTCGACGGCCCCGTCCGGGGCAACGGCAAGATCATCCAGGAATTGGAGGCCGTCTTCCGCGGAGCGGGCTGGAACGTGATCAAGGTCGTCTGGGGTTGGAGTTGGGACGAATTGCTGGCTCGCGATGTCGACGGGGTGCTCGTCCAACGGATGAACGCCACCGTGGACGGCGAGTACCAGCGGCTCCAGGTCGCTCCTGGTTCCGAGATCCGGGAAATGTTCTTCGGGCCGGATCCCCGCCTCAGGCGGATGGTGGCCCACCTCTCGGACCGCCACCTCGAAAAGTTGCCCAGGGGCGGGCACGACTACAAGAAGCTGTACGCGGCCTACAAGGCGGCGACGGAGCAGGTCGGTGCCCCCACCGTGATCCTCGCCAAGACCATCAAAGGATGGACACTGGGACCCGACATCGAGGGTCGCAACGCCACCCACCAGATAAAGAAGATGTCGAATGACCAGTTCCGCCAACTCAGGGTCCGGCTGAGCCTCCAGGACGACATACCGGCCCAACTGCTCGAGGATGGCAATGAGCTTCCGTATTGCCGGTTCGGCGTGGATACACCCGAGTACCAGTACATGATGGACCGCCGCAAGGCGCTGGAGGGCACGCTTCCCAGCCGCACGGTCCAGGTGAAGCGGCACATCAAGCTCCCCGATCCTTCGATCTACGGGGAGTTCCACCAAGGGACCGGGTCCTTCCCCGTCTCCACGACCATGGCCTACGTAAGGCTTCTGAGGAGTCTGGCAAGGGACGGGAACTTCGGCCGGCGGATGGTGCCGATCGTCCCCGACGAGGCCCGCACGTTCGGGATGGACGGCCTGTTCAGAGAGCTGAAGATCTACGCCGCGGCGGGTCAGAAGTACGAGCCGATCGATGCACAATTGCTGCTCTCCTACAAGGAATCCCAGGACGGGCAGATCCTCGAGGAGGGAATCACCGAGGCCGGCTCGATGTGCAGCTTCATCGCTTCCGGCACCTCGTACGCGGACCGCGGCGTCCAGACCGTGCCGTTCTTCACCTTCTACTCGATGTTCGGGTTCCAGCGGGTCGGAGATCTGATCTGGCAGGCCGCCGATGCGAGAGCCCGCGGCTTCCTCATGGGAGGCACTGCCGGCCGGACGACGCTGGAGGGCGAAGGGTTGCAGCACCAGGACGGGCACAGCCATGTTCTCGCTTCGACCAACCCGGGAGTGGTCTCCTACGATCCCGCCTTCGCTTACGAGTTGGCGGTGATCGTCGAACATGGACTGCACCGTATGTGTGTCGATCGTGATGACATCATCTTCTACATCACCATCTACAACGAGACCTATCCCCAACCCGAGATGCCCGAAAAGGTCCGGGAAGGCATCGTCAACGGTATGTACCGCTTCGCCGAGGCAGCGCCGGACACCTCGCACCGGGCAGCCATCCTGTTCTCGGGCCCCAGCCACAGTGCGGCCGTGTGGGCGAGGGACGAGTTGGCAGAGAGGTACGACGTGGGCGCCGAACTCTGGAGCGTTACGTCCTACGGCATGCTGCGGGACGATGCCCTCTCCACCGAGCGGCGGAACCGGCTCCATCCCCACGAAAAGCCCAGCCAACCCAGGGTGACTCGAGAACTGGCAGCGGTCGGCGGACCGGTGGTGGCGGTGACCGACTACATGCGCGCCGTTCCCGACCAGGTCTCCCGCTGGATTCCCCACCCGTACACGTCATTGGGGACCGACGGGTTCGGCCGGTCGGATACCCGTGATGCATTGCGGCGGTTCTTCGAGGTGGACGGTCCACACGTCGTCGTCGCCGTGCTAGCGCAGCTCGCTGCCGAGGGGAAGACAGATCCCCGGGCGGTAGCCGCGGCCATTGAACGCTACGGAATCGCGGTCGAGGCCGTCGATCCCTGGCATGCAGACGATTGACGACGGAAGGTATGCCCTTGAAAGCATGGGTCGTTCGCGCCGGCAAGGACGGTGAGAATGAGGACTTCGCCCTGGAAGAGGGTGTGGTCGTTATCGGTTGGGACGAGTTGGGCGACTTGTCGGCCGTGACGACACGCGAAGAGGTCCGCGAGATGCTCGTAGCTACCGGATACGCACAGGGCGGCAAGTTGCTGAACCACGCCGGGCAGGTCTTCCGCTTCGTCAATGAAATCGACATCGGAGATCTGGTGGTGCTGCCTGCCAAGAGGACGAGGACCCTGGCAGTAGGGCGGTGTGCTGGAGGATACGAGTTCCGGCCTGACAATCCGGATGGCTGCCGCCACGTTCGTCCCGTCGAGTGGCTACTGACCGAGCAACCACGAAACTCCCTTGGCCAAGACCTCCTCCACACGCTGGGAGGACTGCATACCGTCTTCAGCCCCAAGCGGAATAACGCCGTCGTCCGTCTAGTCGAGTTCTCTGAAACTGGCCGCGATCCAGAGCTCCGTCGGTCGGACGACACATCTCACGAGGACGGGACGGACTCGATCGACGAGGAAGCCGCGGTGAATATGGAGCAACTAGCCATCGACGGCATCGCGGCTCATATCGCGGGGACCTTCAAAGGACGAGGGCTGGAGAGACTGGTCAAGGCGATTCTCGACGCGGAGGGCTACACCACCACTTGGTCTCCCGCCGGTCCCGATGGCGGCGTCGACGTGCTAGCCGCCACTGGGCCGCTTGGTTTCGAGGCGCCCAGGATCGCTGTCCAGGTCAAGTCGGGACAGACATCCGTAGACGCGCCTACGATGCGCAACCTCCTCGGCGCCGCCCGCAACTTCGGCGCGGAGATGGCGCTGTTCGTGTCGTGGAGTGGCTTCAACCGGGGTGCTCGGAGGCTGGCACGGGACCAGTGGTTCAACCTCCGAACCTGGGACTCGGGAGATCTGATCGACAAGATCACCGAGACCTACGACCGTCTCCCGGAGGAGATCCAGGCGGCGCTCCCGCTCAAGCAGATCTGGACTCTGGCGCACGACGACACATAGGTGATCGCTTGACGGATCTTGCCACACGGAAGGGATCAGCGTGACAGGATCGACGCTGGAGTGGCACCCGGGTTCGAGCGACGCGCTGTTGCTGCTCGGCCACGCTACGGGATTCTGCAAGGAGATCTGGCGACCGGTCGTCGCCGAGCTACGCAAGCAGGGCATCGACGCTGCTGCCCTGGCCTGGGACGCCAGGGGCCATGGAAGCTCTGTTCCCCTCGACTCGCCGGTCACGTGGTGGACGTTCGGTCGCGACCTGCTCGACCTGATCGACGAACTGTCACCTACCGCCCCTGTGGTGGGTGTAGGACACTCGATGGGGGGAGCGGCCACGGTCATGGCGGAACTGATCCGACCGGGGTTGCTGGCCGGGATGGTGCTGATCGAACCGGTGATCATCCCTCGGTACTTACGTAGCTCGCGCGAACACCCCCTGGCGACGATGGCGGCCAAGCGTCGCCCGACCTTCCCGTCACGTGAAGCTGCGGCTTCTTCATACCGTTCGAAGCCGCTGTTCAGCCGGTGGCACGAGGATGCCTTCTCCGGGTACCTGGAAGGAGGTCTGGTGCCTCATGCCGATGGTGTTGTCCTGGCTTGCCTTCCCGAGGCGGAGTCGGCCGTCTTCGCGGCCAGCACGGAGACCGGTTTGTTCGAGCGCCTGGACGAGTTGACCCCGCCGATCAGGTTGTTGATTTCCGATTATCCCGGCGAGTTGGAAGCTGTGATGAACGCCCTGGAGGGTCGGCTCCCGAACGCCGAGACCTCGTTCCTGTTGGGCCAGTCCCATATGGTGGTGATGGAGCGTCCCGACCTGGTAGCCGCAGAGATAGCCGACTTCATAAGGGATCCCGGAGTAGGTGTCATCAGTTGTGCTTCCTCCGGATCCAGTCTTTAAGAATGTAACCTCTCGTCATACACGCCTAGTATATGATTTCATTATTGATTCACTAGTAGTTAGGACGCTTTCAGCCTCCGAGTTCAAGGCCAAGTGCCTCAAGCTGATGGACGAGGTTGAGGACACCCGAGTGCCGATCATGGTCGCCGAACGTGGTCGGCCGTGGCACGCTTGGTCCCGGTAGAGTCGGCACGACGGGCGACAAGAGGGCTGCATCCTGAGTTCTCCGGTCTCTGCGACGAGCCGTCCGAAACGGTGATCGATCCCGCGGACACCGAGTTGACGGCTACCGACCAAGGAACGGATGGCGGTGGTTCTTAGAGGGCTCATCCTGCCGAGCGAGCCAACGCGCATTTCCCGCTTCCCTGAAGGACGGCGGCTGCCATCCCGAGATCGGGAACGCGGGTCAGCCGATGGCGGCGCCGATCCCGAGCCCGATGCCAACGAGGAGGTGCAGTCGGGCGGTACCCTCGAGCACAGTGATCAAGGCAGGTCCGTCCGTCGTCGCGCGGATGCTCCTGATCAGCGGCACGGCTAACGGAGCCGTGAACAGGGCCAGCGCAGTCCAGCGTGGGACCACCCCGACCGCAGCCACTGCAGCGGTCACCACGAATGCCGTGGCCACGATGACCGTGTAGAAGGTTCGGGCGCGGTTCCGGCCCAGTGCCACCGCCAGGGTCCGCTTGCCCGCCGCCTCGTCGGTATCGATGTCTCGGACGTTGTTGGCCACGAGTATCGCCGACGCGGTCAGCCCGACCGGTATGGCCAGGAGCCAGGCCTCCAGTGGGGCGGTTCCGTCGTGGGCGTAGCGGGTACCAACCGTGGCGACGAGACCGAAGAAGACGAATACCGATATCTCTCCCAGTCCCCGGTAGCCGTACGGGGAAGGCCCGCCCGTGTAGGTCAACGTGGCCAGGATGGCCACGGCGCCTATGCCCACCACCACCCAACTGGTTATCGACGCTATGTACAGGCCGCACACCGCGGCCATCGCGAACATGGTCCAAGCCCCGACCCACACCTGCCGCGAGGTCAGCAGGCCCGTCGCCACTGCACGGGTAGGCCCGATGCGGGTCTCCGGGTCTGCCCCCCGGCGCGCATCGGAGACATCGTTGGCGAAGTTGGCCGCCACCTGGAAGCTGAGGGCACAGATCAACGCGGCCGCCATCGCGTCGATCCGGAACACCCCGCTCCCGGCGGCCAGGCCGCATCCCACGAGCACGGGGGCCACGGCCGCCCACAAGGTGCGCGGCCTTGCGGCCAGGATCCACGGGTTCTGACGAGAGGCCTTCATCCGGCTAGTTTCGCTCAACATGAGCGCAAACTCGAACCGTGACCTCGTGCTCCAGCGGGGACCGGTCATCCCGGCCCGCGAACTCCGCTGGGACTTCGGACCCTCTTCGGGGCCGGGAGGGCAGCACGTCAACCGGGCGAACACCCGCGTGGGGCTGACTTTCTCGATCCTGAGATCGACTGCGCTCACCGAACGCGAGAAGGAGCGGATCCAGAGGCGGCTGGAAGGAAGGCTGCGCTCGGGAGCAGTGCGGGTGGTGGTGGACGACCACCGGTCCCAGTGGAGGAATCGCCAAGTCGCCAGGCAACGGCTCCGCGCAGTGCTCGACGATGCCCTCAAGCCCGATCCACCCGCCAGACGCCCGGTCAGGCCCGGACCTGCAGCACGTCGGAGGCGCCGGGAGGCCAAGCGGCGCCGGTCGGAGATCAAGCGGCTGAGACGCCCTCCCGGACTCGAGTAGCCTGGCTGCTGCACCGCCTTCGATCCTGCTGGCTGGCGGCGGCGCTCAGACCTCGCGCAGACTGATCACGAGTGCGCCCAAGAGCACCAAGCTCGTACCTGCAACCTGAAGCGGCAACACCGTGTCGCCACGGACCAGCACCCCGAGAACCATGGCAACCACGGGCAGGAAGTAGATAGGCACACTTCCGCGTGTGGGACCCACCCTCCCTGCGAACAGGGTGACCATAACGAACGCCAGCCCGGTGTTGAGCACTCCGAGCACCGTCACAGCCACGACCGACTCGATGGTCCACACCGAATCCCGGAGGGCGGCCATCCCGAACGGCGCGGTGAGGACCGCCGCCAACCCGAGCGCCCACATCATCACTGCGGGGGCCCCGTAGCGCTGTTGAAGAGGCACCGACACGTTGAACGACAGGCCGTACAAGACCGCCGCCACTACAGCTAGAAGGATTCCCCATGCCGCGGTCGGCGACCCTTGGGCGGCCGGGAGCCCCACCATCATCGACCCGGCAAAGCCGAGCAGGATACCCGCCGCCTGGCGGAGACGGGGCAACGTACGCAGCAGCAGCATCGCGATGATCGCGCTGAAGATCGGAACCAGCGAGTTGATCATCCCCGCCATCGCGGAACTTATGTGCTGCTGGGAGATCGGGCCCAGCAGGAACCCGACAGCAGGCCAGCTGACACCGAGAACGGCCACCCGTCCCCAATCGCTCCGGTCCACCGGCTTCCGGGCTGCCGGGAACCCGACCAGCACCGCAAAGCCGAGAGTGACGCGTATCCATGTCACCAGCGGGGGTTCGAACGCCTCGAGCCCTATGTCGATGAGAATGTATGAAGAGCCCCAGACGAGCACGATGCCGACCAGCAAGGCCCACTCGGCGAAACCGAACGGCCCCCGCCGCGTACCGGGGGCGGTTTCGAGTAGCGGAGGTCGGCGCGATCGATCCGGGGAGGAGGACATCAACGGAACGAGGGTAGCCGGCAGGGGCGCCCGGACGCCTACCCGGACCCAGCGCCCGAAGCATGTGGACGGATGATCGACGCATCCGGCTGCGCCCACCCCTCGGCATCAACAGAGCAGCTCCGTGCGTATGATCGAGCGATGGGCGATGAGATGACCAACGAGTCCAAGAGGTCTTCGAACCTACGGTCCGAGGACTGGGTGGCGGTGTGGACGGGCGGGGCACTGATCCTGATCGTCCTAGTCGGCATCAGACCCTCGGTCCCCACCTTCTCGTGGGGTCCGGACCTGGCGGGCAGGTTCGCCTGGTTGGATACTCTAGGGCTCACCGCCGTCTTGGGCGTCCTTCTGCTGGTGCTCTGCGGGGCAGCCATGCGCTTCATGGGTCGCCCCGCAGGACCGTTGCTGGTTGCCTTCCCCGTAATCTTCGTGCTCGCCTGGGTTGCCCGTGTCATAGCCGGCCATGGCGTGGTCAAAGGATGGGGGATCACCTATGTGATCGTTGCCCTGTGCCTGGGGATGCTGATCTCAAACTCTTTATCCCTTCCCGCTTGGCTAAGCGAAGGGATCAGGACCGAGTTCTACATCAAGACAGGCCTGGTAATACTGGGTACGAACGTTCTCTTCGGTGAGATCCTCCGTGCCGGGCTACTCGGCCTGGGCCAGGCCCTGCTGGTAATCCTGGCGGTCTGGTACCTGTGTTTCTGGATCTCCCGCCGCCTGAGGCTCGACGACGAATTCTCGGCCATGCTGGCCTCGGCGGTTTCGATCTGCGGCGTATCGGCGGCCATCGCCACCTGTGGTGCTGTCTCCGGTGACCGCAAGCGGCTCTCGCACGTAACCTCGCTGGTCCTGATCGTCGCTGTTCCGATGACCATCGTGATGCCCTGGGTCGTGGAGCGGTTCCGGATGCCATCCGTCGTAGGAGGCGCCTGGCTGGGGGGAACCATCGACACGTCCGGGGCGGTGGTGGCAGCAGGTGAGATCCTCGGGGAGTCGGCACTCAACGCGGCGGTCATCGTAAAGTTCTCCCAGAATGCCCTGCTGGGTCTCGCGGCGTTCGCAATATCGCTGTGGTGGGCGCTGCGCGGCGACCGGGCAGGAGACCGGCCGGCCGTCTCGGTCATCTGGCATCGGTTTCCCAAGTTCGTCCTGGGCTTCATGGGGACGTCCATGCTCTTTTCCTTCATCGTGAGCACCGGGACCGTCGCTCAGACCGCCGGCCTGATGAAGGAACTGCGGACGTGGTGGTTTGCTCTCGCGTTCGTATGCATCGGGCTCGAGACCCGCTTCCGCGACCTGGTTTCGATGGAGCGTGGACGCCCCGCCATGGCCTTCCTGCTCGCGCAGGGTGCCAACATCGTCTGGACCCTGGTGGTGGCCTACCTGCTTTTCGGAGGTGTCCTGTTCGATATTCCGGCTCTCTGACCGGATCCAGACGGCATCGGCGTCCATCGCCTACCTGCGAACCGCGACGGCCGGGCGGCTGATCCCCCGGGGCGGGTCTGCTCCCCCGGCCCAGTCGGAAATACAAGCCGGTACCGACCGCGAATGCGCATCCATCCGGGACGGCTAGAGTTCGGGACATCGGTACTGCCTATCGTTGGTGTTCGGTGAAGACAGCAGAGATACCGAAACTGGTTTCGGAACTGTTCGAGTTGTCAAAGCTCTATCTCGAACAAGAGGCTGTGGCGCCCTTGCGTCGCACCGCCCGCTACGCGGGATACAGCATTCTGGGCGGTCTCCTCTTCGGTTTGGGGTGGGTACTGCTAGCCATAGCGGGCTTGCGTCTCGTCCTGGACCTGCTACCGGACACGATGCTGTGGAGCGCGCTCGCCTACGTGGTCGGCGCAACGCTGGCACTGGGCGTGGCCCTGGCGATCATGTGGGCAGCAGGACGATCAAAGGCATCTCCATGATCGACCGTGACGCCATCGAGGCCAAGGCCCGTGAGTTGGAGGAGGCAATCAGTCAGGCCGGCGAGTCCGCTCGCTCAACCGCCACTATGGCAGGGCTCGGAGTGCTGGCCGCCGTGGTGACCGCTTTCCTCGCCGGGCGCAGGCGAGGGAGGAGCAAGGGTGCCCGCATCGAGATCCACCGGCTGTAGATACGGTTAGTCTCGACCAGCCGCGTCCACTCGAAGTGTGACCGGATCCGCTCCCGGTTCGGTCACACGTAGGGTGGCGCTGCTTCCCCCTTCGAGAACGAAGTCGGCAACCTTTGTACGGCGGGACGCACCGGCCAGCCGGACCAGGATCATGCCGACGCCCACCAAGACGAGCGACCTCCGGCCCGATCTGAGCCCGCGGAGCAGGTAATGGATTCCCCTCATCGACCAACCAACCAGTAGCTCATACACCGAGAGTAATCTGGCCGGTGGCCAGTCACCAATGGCGAGCTCTTCACACCGGGTGAGCACCCTCCTAAAGTAGTTACGCATGAGACGCACTCCGAGATGGGTACAGATAGTTGTCTGGCTGACCGTGGCCGGCATGATCCTCACGTTGCTGGCCGGCGTACTGTCGATCGGGCTCAGCTGAGACGTGGCTTCGGGACCTGTCTTCCAGGAGGGAGAACCTGCGCTCCTGCTTGACGACAAGGGACGCAAGTACCTTCTCCGACTCAGCACCTCGGGTGTGTTTCGATACCACAAGGGCAACCTGGACCACACCGAGTTGATCGGGAGCCCGGACGGGACCCGATTCGTCTCCAGCAACGGCGCGCCTTTGATCGCCCTCCGCCCGCGCCTCGGCGACTACATCCTCAAGATGCGGAGGGGTCCTCAGGTCGTTTACCCCAAAGACCTCGGCCCCATCCTGCTGTACGCCGACCTGCGGCCCGGTCTCACGGTCGTCGAGGCAGGAACGGGCTCCGGGGCTCTCACCCTGGCCCTGGCCCGGACGGTGGGGCCCGCCGGTCGGGTCATCTCCTACGAACTCCGAGAGGATCATGCGGCCCGCGGGCGGTCGAACATCGTGCGGTACTTCGGCGGCGTTCCCGAGTGGCTCGAGTTGCGGGTAGGAGACGTTATTGATGCCCTCGCCGGGATCGAGCATGATCGCCTGGTTCTCGACATACCCGAACCTTGGAGCGTCGTCCCGGCGGCTACGGAGTCCCTTCGCTCCGGGGGCGTGTTCTGCAGTTACCTCCCCACGGTTCCCCAGTTGCAGAAACTTCACGACGCACTCGACTCCAGCAAGCGGTTCGTAGACGTGGAAACGTTCGAGGTGCTGCTGAGGACATGGAGGGTTACAGGCCGTTCGGTGCGCCCCGACCACGGGATGGTGGGACACACGGGTTTCCTGACGGTTGGCAGATGCGTCAACCCGGCTTGAACCTCCGCCAACCGGGAAACACCGCTTCGAAGTCGGGTGACACCCGTATACTGCGACCGGAACCAACCGGGTGGTGGCATGCCCGATAGACGGGAACGATACGAGTACGAACGCCAATTAGGCACCTTGCGTGGCCACGTCCACTCCTTGGAGGAGGAAGTCTCCGTACTGCGCAGGCGCCTTCAGGACGCGCCCCGCCGGGTACGCCTGTTGGAGTCGCGCCTTGCGGAGACCAAGGGCCGGCTAGTCCAAGCCGCCCAGAAGAACGAGAAGCTGAGCGCAGTGCTCGAGGAGGCCCGAGAACAGCTGGCCATGCTCCGGGAGGAGGTTGAGAAGCTCACCACTGCGCCAAACCCGTTCGCAACGGTCCTCGCGGTCAACAGCGACAGCACCGTGGACGTGATGAGCGGTGGACGCCGGATGCGGGTCAACGCGCAACCTTCGATCGAGATCAAGCAACTCCAGCGGGGTCAGCAGGTACTCGTCAATGACTCGATGAACATCGTCGAGGTCCGGGACTTCGATCGTCTCGGCCAAGTCGTCTCCATCAAGGAGGTCTTCGACGACGACCGGCTTCTGGTGCTGGCCCAGGCCGATGAGGAGCGGGTGGTGGAAATGGCTGCTCCTCTGCTGGGAGTGCACCTGCGGACCGGCGACCACGTGCGGATGGACACCAGGACGGGGCTGGCATACGAGAAACTGGTCCGGCCCGAGGTCGAGGAACTCGTGCTCGAGGAGGTGCCGGAGGTGACCTACAACGACGTAGGGGGCCTCAAGGACCAGATCGAATCGATCCGGGATGCAGTGGAACTCCCCTACGTGTACCGAGACCTGTTCGAGGAGTACGGGTTGGTCGCTCCGAAAGGCGTGCTCCTCTACGGACCCCCGGGATGCGGGAAGACCCTCATCGCGAAAGCTGTGGCCAACAGCCTGGCGGAGGCAGTGGCGGACCGAGCCGGGCATCAGGACGCCCGCTCCTACTTCCTCAACATCAAGGGTCCTGAATTGCTCAACAAGTACGTCGGCGAGACAGAACGCCAGATAAGGCTGATCTTCCAGCGCGCCAAGGAGAAGGCCGACGAGGGGGTGCCGGTGATCGTCTTCTTCGACGAGATGGACTCCCTCTTCCGTACGCGAGGTAGCGGGATCTCGTCCGATGTCGAATCGACCATCGTCCCGCAACTCCTCTCGGAACTCGACGGCGTGGAGCTTCTCAAAAACGTTATCGTGATCGGGGCCTCGAACCGGGAGGACCTGATCGACCCGGCGATACTCCGACCCGGACGCCTGGATGTCAAGATCAAGATCGCCCGCCCCGACGCCGAAGCGGCCAAGCAGATATTCCGGATATACCTAGACCCTGCCCTGCCCTTGGACGAGGAAGCCCTCGGTGCGGTAGGTGGAGACCGCGTGGCGCTCGTGGAGCAGATGGTCAGGCAGGTCGTCGCGGCCATGTACGCGGAGAGCGACGAGAACCGGTTCCTGGAAGTCACGTACCAGAACGGCGACCGGGAAGTCCTGTACTTCCGGGACTTCTCATCGGGGGCCATGATCGAGAACATCGTCCGGAGAGCGAAGAAGGCGGCCATCAAGCGCCGGATCGCGGGGTCATCCGGTGGGATCAAGGTCACCGATATCCTGGTCGGTGTCAAGCAGGAGTTCCGGGAGCACGAGGACCTTCCCAATACGACCAACCCGGATGACTGGGCAAAGATCTCGGGCAAGAAGGGGGAGAGAATCGTCTACGTGCGCACCTTGATCGAGGGAGAGGACGAGTCCCGAACCATAGAGGCGGTTGGAACGGGTCAGTACCTGTAGGTATGGCAATCCCCAGCGTCATCGGGACTGAGACCGAGTACGGCATCACGGTCCGTCACCAGCCCGACTTCAACCCGACCATCGCCTCCTCCCTGGTGGTCAACTCGTATCAGGGCGGACGGGTCCGGGTTCAATGGTCGTTCGACGAGGAGACCCCGGGACGGGATGCACGCGGTTTCGGTCACGAGTCGTTCGGCATCACCGAGGCGGACAGCGGTCTCGTGAACGTGGTCCTCTCCAACGGGGCCCGCTTCTACGTCGACCATGCCCACCCCGAGTACTCCAGTCCAGAGTGTTCGGATCCCTTGCAGGCTGCACTGTACGACAAGGCTGGAGAACGGGTCCTGGCAGCAGCGGCACGCTCCGTCTGCCAGATCCTGCGGCCGGGCCAGAATCTCTACATCCACAAGAACAACAGCGACGGGAAAGGCAACTCCTACGGATATCACGAGAACTACCTGCTGTCCCGCAGCCTGCCCTTCGCCGACCTGATCCGGTACGCGACGACCTGGCTCGTGACCCGCCAGATCTTCACCGGTTCGGGAAAGCTGGGTTCCGAGAACGGGAGACCGCCGGTGCTCTACCAGATCACACAGCGGTCAGACTTCTTCGAGGAGGAGGTCGGTCTCGAAACCACCCTGAAGCGACCTATCATCAACACCCGAGACGAGCCCCATGGCGAACCGACGAAGTACCGCAGATTCCATGTGATCATCGGCGACGCCAACATGTCCGAGGTGCAGACGTTCATCAAACTCGGAACCACGTCACTGTTGCTGTCCGCCATCGAGGACCGAGCCATACCGGACGCTCTCGAACTCGCCGACCCGGTGGAGGCAACTTGGCGTTTGAGCCACGATCTCTCGCTGTCGCGACCCCTGGCGATGGCAGATGGATCGTCCGCCACGGCTCTCGAACTCCAGTTTCGCTACTTCGAGTGGCTGTCGAAGTACGCCGAGCAGACCCGCTCGAAACCGGTATGGGCAGATGTGATAGCGGAGTGGGGCGGGGTACTCGAAGATCTGGAATCGGACTTCATGCGTACATCCGACCGGCTCGACTGGACCGCCAAGCTACGCATGCTGAACGCCTTCCGGCATCGTGATGGACTCGATTGGAACGATCCCAAACTTGCCATGGCGGCGCTGCAGTACCATGACATCGAACCCCGGAAGGGCCTCGCCTACCGCTTGGAGAGCGCAGGAGCGCTGAGGCGCCTGTTCACGGACGCAGACGTCGATCGCGCTACCTCCGACCCGCCGACCGATACCCGTGCATACTTCAGGGGCCGATGCGTGGACCGTTACTCACGGTCGCTGGTGGCCGCCAACTGGGATTCCCTGGTGTTCGACATAGGGGAGGAACCGCTCAAGCGGGTGCCTATGATGGAGCCACTGCGGGGAAACAAGGCCTTGGTTGGGGAATTGCTCGACGCATCGTCGGAGGCAACGGACCTGATCGCGGCTCTGGAAGGCGGTTGAAACCTGAAGCGCCCACCCGCACGGGGGAAAGATTGTCTTTGTACCCTTCTAGGAGGAGATGATGGCTCAGGAGCGCCGGCAGAGAAGCCGCCCACGCGATCGATCAACCAACCAGAGAGCGGTCCCGCAGGGGTCCGATAAAGCGGCAGTGACACAGATCGACGACCTGTTGGACGAGATCGATTCGGTCCTTGAGGAGAACGCCGAGGAGTTTGTCAAGAACTATGTCCAGAAGGGGGGAGAGTGAACGGTCCGCTTCTACCTCTCGACGCCCCCGCCCCCGGCTCTAGCTTCACCGAACTGGTTCGTTCCCTGGATCTAGCCCCCCGCTGGTCGATTCCCCGGGATATCACCTCATCAGCGCTTCCTGCCCCTGACGCGACCACCGTGTTGGCTCTTCGCTGCCAAGGGGGAGTGGTCATGGTTGGGGACCGCCAGGCTACAGCAGGATACGACGTGTCCCACCGCAGGATCCAGAAGGTCTTTGCCGCTGATCAACACTCGGCGGTGGCGATCTCCGGCACGGCAGGCCTGGCCATCGAAATGATCAGGCTGTTCCAGACCGAACTGGAGCACTACGAGAAGTTGGAGGGAGTCCGCCTCAGCCTCGACGGGAAGGCCAACTATCTGGCCCGCATGGTTCGTACCCAGCTACCGCTGGCCTTGCAGGGCTTCATCGTGGTCCCGATCTTCTGCGGGGTGGAACCGGACACAGGCACCGGCCATGTCTTCACCTTCGACGCGGTAGGGGGCCGGTACGAGGAACAGGAGTTCGGAGCAGCGGGATCGGGCAGCCGCGAGGCTCGGTCCTATCTCCGTACCGTCTTTCGATCCGACTCCGCGATGGATCAGGCCATCGATCACGCGATGCAGGCTCTGGTGGCGGCATCCGAGCAGGATCTGGCCACCGGAGGTCCGGACATTCGGCGCGGGATATACCCCAATGTCGTGACGGTGACCAGCGAAGGGTTCCAGCCGGTCGACGACCTGGTGATAGCCGCAGCAGCAGAGCGTGCATTGGAGGTGATCCGTTGACCCTCCCGTTCTACGTCCCCCCCGAGCAGCTCGTAAAGGACCGGGCCGAGTACGCCCGGAAGGGAATAGCCCGGGGCCGTTCCATCGTTGCCGTCGAGGCCCAAGAGGGTGTCCTGATCCTGGCCGAGAATCCCAGCCGCACCCTGACCAAGATCTCGGAGATCTATGACCGCATCGCGTTCGCGGGAGTCGGCAAGTACAACGAGTTCGAGTCCCTCCGGGTGGCTGGGATCCGCTATGCCGATGTGAAGGGCTACCAGTACGGGCGAGAGGACGTGACCGCAAAAAGCCTCGCGTCCGCCTTCTCGCAAACGTTGGGCAACATCTTCGTCCAGGGACCCAAGCCCTTCGAAGTGGAAGTCCTCATCGCCGAGGTCGGTCGGACCCTTGCGGACGACCGGCTCTTCAAGGTGACCTACGACGGAACGCTCTACGACACCAGCGGATACAGCGCCATCGGCGGCAAGTCGGATGCTCTATCCGAGCGACTCGGACAGAGCTACGACGGGACCCCCACAATCGACGAGGCGCTGCGGATGGCAGCCGACGCTTTCAGGAAGGTGGAGGACCGGAGAGTCGACGGTTGGGAAGGAGCCCTCCTCGACCGCTGCATGGACAATCGCCGGTTCCGCCGGCTGTCGAAGGAACAGCTGAAGGACATCTGAGGTAGTCGGTACTTAGGCGCGCGCGGACGCTTGCCCACCCGGGGGAGTCACTAGGGCCTGTTAACACAAGTCTCCACCACATACAGATTGTTGGTTAACGGATAGTAAGAAGCGACCACGCTACGAGTCTCGAGGCGATCGTTCCAAATGAGGATCGTAGTCGTTTCTTAACCAATGCGTACTATCTTGTGTCTGTTGTAGTGTGAACAGGCCCTAGTGTCCCGAGTCGGAAGTTCGTCATATAAGAGCGGGCTACACCTCCACCCCACCGAACCCCGAGAACGCGAAAACCACCCGAACGTGCCTCTCCCCTTGGGATCCCACCCCCGCCGCCACCTCCGCGGGTCACGGACGC
>JAPOQZ010000205.1 GCA_026710435.1 bacterium
GCCTGGACCCCTTGTGATCTTGAGCGCGCGATGACCCTTGGCAACGCGTTGTTCAGGCTTCTGACCGACAGAGGGCCCGCCGCAGGCATGATCGACTTGAGCTATCTGCAATCACAACTGAGCGCATATCTGCCTAGCACGCTCGGAGCGACCACTCGACGGGCGAGGCTCGGCCGGCGACGCGACGGGGGACACCAACGTATTGCAATGACGCTGAAAGCGGTCGGTCTCGGCGACGAAGAAGCGGACAGGCTCGCAACCCGCGCTCTGGTGACCCCGCCCAGCATTGCGATTTCAGAAGACCTTACGGTTGTCAGCGGAGCGATGGGCGTCGGGAAGACGACCGAGTTGGAACGCGTCCACCGTGTCGCGATCGACAGGGCGTTGGCGGATCCAAACGCGCCGATTCCGGTCTTTCTCCGAGCAGGCGAAGTGGGTGACTCTTCGTTACTGACCGCCGCGTCCGCACAGGCCGCCGGTCTCGGCGATCCCTCACGGGTCGGTGTGCATCTCATCATCGACGGCTTGGACGAGGCTGGCATCCAGATAGCTGATCTCACTCGTCGCATCGCCACTCTCCAAGCTGAGTGGCCCAATTCCACTGTGATTGTTGGAACCCGACCCCAATCGCCACGTACTGGCTTGGATACAGTTGTCGTTGAGGCTCTGACACCGGAGGCCGCTGAGAGTTTGATGGCGGCCATCCATCCCGGCGTCGCCATCAAGAAGTCGTTGCGGGAGGAGCTAACCGAGGTGCTCTGCAGACCCCTGTTCGCCATTCGCTATGCCCTGGACCATCGGCAAGGCAACCTGGCTGGCATCAGTCAAGGACAGCTGATCGGTTCCGTAGGCCGCCAAGCGCTGGATGACATAGGCGACACCACAGGCGATGCATTCGACCTGCTGGTCCGACTCGCATGCTCAGTCGTCGAGTCCGGCGGACGACCGGTCCAGGTGAGAAGCCTCGAAGCCACACAGGCCCAGGTTGCCCAACTCATGCGTTCGCGGATCGTCCAGGTAGTCGACGGGAATGCGTCGTTTCAGCTCGCCGCGCTCACCGAGTGGTTCGCAGCCAACGCTCTCCTGCGCGACCCCTCCATGCTGACCCGCAGTGTGTCGAGCGCTTTGAGAGCGCACCGATGGAGATACGTGTTTGTGCAAGCGCTGCTGCAGGGATCAGCCGACGAAGTCGACACCGTCATGTCGACGTTGCTCGCCAGCGCGCCCGCAACCGCTGCTTGGGTCCACCACGAGGCGCGAACTCCACGTCGTGAGAGACGTTCCACACCGCTCGCCGCGAGCGCACAAGAGGCCGGAGCCAGGATCAGACAGGCAGCCAGGGGTTGGATCGAACCTTGGTCAGACCTGATCGAATGGTCCACGGACGATGGAGAACCGCCGACGCTTGGAATCGCAATGGGCGATCAACATCTGACGACGGCATGGCTCTCCCACTCGGAGGACACGCTCGACCGAGTGGTCCCGCTACCGCCTGACGTACATCCATTCCCAAACACCAATAGCCTCTGGACCGGGACCAAGTCCGGGTCACCGAGGAACGGTGAGAACTGGCCATGGGACTGGACACGCAACCAGATACAGCGGACTATCGACGGCTACCTCCAAGACCGGAAACTGCTCGCAGATATTGACTTATGTTGGCCCGAGCTTGCATGGGACTTCGCCCATCACATGTTGGGTCGAGGCTCAACCGTTCAGTCGAAGGCCGTGCAACGAGCCGACCTGGAAGCAGCAATCTCAAAATACCGTGCCCTCACAGGAGCAGGAGAGGCATATATCCGCGGGCGTCGTCGCGGAGACTGGAGCTTGACCGACGGCGAGGCATTCGTCGCGGATCTCGCCAGGCTCGGAGTCGACGAAATCAGGCCACCGTGGCCACCTGCGAACGCTCGAGGAAAGTGGACTTGGTGTTGGTGGACAACCGAGCAACTTCTAGCGCGTCTTCAGGTAGCGACGAAGACCGCCCTGGACGTCTACCAAGCGATTGTCGTGAACCACCTCCCCGCAATGGCTCCAGAACTGAGTACCTACCAACTGCTCCCCGGACGGATCGTCGGCTTGCTGACACCAGGCGACCCAGACAAAGGCTTCGAAGGCGGACCCCGCTACAGATGGCGGATCGAACCTCGACCGACAGGTTCGCCCAACGAAGCACTATGGAGTATTGGCAACACAGACGATCCGCTTCCTGACGACGAGTGGGAGTCCCGAAACGCACAGGTTCGAAAGATGCGCGGCGATCTTGCCGAGCGGATACCTCTCTACACACACTACGGTGAACCCCAGATCTACAGTTCCACCCCTGCGGGCTTTCTCGCCCTCAAGCTTCTAGGCCGCGACCTATCCGCTTCCAAATGGATAACCGGACCCTCCGCGCATTATGCGAACGCCCGTAGCGTCCGCCCCCGCTACGCACAGCAAAGCTGAAGTCTTCCCAACCCTGGGACTGACCAAGGTCTCGTTCTCCCGTACCAGAGATATTCCGCCAGTATCTCTACTCGCGCTGGCCCCTCCGAGTTCCTTTTCGGGAGGCTTTCCCGATACGGATGGGGATGCTGTATTCGTCTTCCCCATTGTCGAATACAGCTGACCACCCCGACCAGGTCCAGAGCGGGGCGGGAGAGCGGCGGGAGCATCGGGTGTACCTGTCCGTGCATCCCACCCTCGACCGGACGGACGGGTGGGACATGGTGATCCGAAGCGTTGAGGACGAGGCGTTGAGGCGCTCCGGACTGTATCCGACGCGGGGGACGCGGAGGCTGCCGCCAGCTTTGCTGTCGATGTCGTGGACGTGCACTGTCCACTCCACTTCGCCGGAGGGTCTGGTAGCTGCTCTCGGCGGAGGACGCGGCTGGCGTGGCCCATGACGCTCACGATGGTCCGGGCGAACCCGCGCCGGGCTGCAGGTAATGGGCGGTTACCTGCCGTCGGGGCACCCCCGGGCGGTCACCGAACCTAGAGAGGCCACCTACTTACGTCGCTCCCTGCCTGCTCCCCGGCTACGCAAACGCCCTCCCAGTGGGTCTACCCCCGGCTGGTGAAGACGCGCCACCAGGAATCGAGGGCGCTCCACCCGCGCTGGTTAGGCGGGCTCCCCCGCCGCCGCTCGCGTCGCGTCAGGACAGGTGCCACCACTAGCGGCACCACGAGGAACCCCAGCGCCCCTGCCCAAGTCAGGTGCTGGCTGCCCCCGACGAGGCCGATTACTACTGCCAGCACACACAGGGCAACCAGCCAGTTACACGCCAGATCTGTCGCACTGCGCCGAGGCTGAGCCCGCCCAGCGGGCGTCGCCCCGGAATCATGGCCAGACCCCCGGCCCGAAGACTCAGGCGGGGGTGTCGCCCAGCCGCTTAGTCGCTCATCGAAAGCCCCGGCGACTGCCTTGAAGACGAGCCGTTCCACTCGCCGGGTCAGCCGCGTCCACTGCCACCGGCGGATTACAGCCGAGAGCACCACCGCGGCCAGGATCAACCCACCGACGGCGAGCACCGTCGTGAGGTCCGCTTCGATGACAACACCGCCCTGGCTCACCGGCGTGACAGTAGCGGCACTGGACACCTGCCTCTAACGGCAGTTGCCCCGCCAGTACGTCCGTCGGGCGCAGCCCCCAGCCCTTTGCGCTGGCCGGGGTCGTCTGTGGTACACGTAACCTAACCTGGCCGCGACGGGGGCTAGCCAACTCGCAGCGCCAGAAGGCGGACCATGGCAATCCCGGCGAACAGCCCGGTAACCGACAGGTGAGCGGCCAGCCACCAGGGGCCACCACCGCCAACACCCGTCGCGACCAGCGCGAGGGTGTAGGCCATTAGCGCCATCAGCACCTTCGTGTCGGTCCCGAGGGCGGTCGCTGCTGGATGGCTGGTCTGAGTGGTCTCATGGTCCATGAGGGGCCACATCCTTTCCCCGTGAGGCCTCCGCCGGCCCGGAGTGTAGCCCCGCTCCCCCGTACCCCGCACAGGGGCTGACGGCAGGTAATAGGGCATTATCTGCCGTCAACCCGATCCCGGGCCGCTAAACAGCCTGCAAAACGGGGGTGCCCCCGACGGCTCGGGATGCACGAAGCGGGCGGATTATCTGCAGTCGGCGGTCTAACGCGCCTATTGCCAGGCCCTGGGGGCGCACCGTGAGATCCTCCGGAGGGGTATGACCCTCGTCCACTTCCCCCAGGCGCCCGACGGCCACCCCACCGCACATGTCCCGCCGGTCGGGGCGGCGGTAGAAGCCTTCTTCGTCCATCGGGACCTGGCCCCGAACAGCCGCCGCGCCTACCGGGCCGCGCTCGAGCCGCTGGTTGGGGCTGTCGGTGCCGACTAGCCGTTGGCGGCGCTCACGCCCGGCGCCGTGGCTGCGGTGTTCACCGGACGGTGGGGTAATGCTGCCCCGGCGACGTGGAACACACGCCGGTCGGCGGTGCGGGCGTTCGTGTCCTGGTGCGAGACCCGCTGGCCCCTCGGTGCGGACCCGCTCGCCGGTGTCGGCCCACGCCACCAACCCTCCGACACCACCCGAGCAATCCCGTATGGGGACCTCGACGAGTTGTTACGCCGGCGCAGTGTGCCGCTTCGGGAGAAGACGCTGTGGAGGATGCTGTACGAGACCGCGGCGCGGGCGTCGGAGGTGCTGGCCCTCGGCGTGGAGGACCTGGACCGGCCCCAGCGGCGGGCAAGGGTTGTTTCCAAAGGCGGCAACACCGACATGATCTACTGGGCGGCGGCCACGGCACGGTTACTCGGCCGCTACCTCGCAGGCCGCAGCAGCGGGCCGCTGTTCCTCACCACCGCCCGCTCCCGCCAGCCCACCCCCCGGCGTGACCTCCACGGCCCGACCGGCCAAGCCCGGCTCAGTTACCGCACCGCCGCCGCCCTGTTCGGCCGACACTCCGAAGGGTGGACTCTGCACCAGTTGCGCCACTCGTCGCTGACGCATCTGGCTGAGGGTGGAGCATCGGCTGTGATGCTCCAGGCCAAGAGCCGCCACCGGGATCTACGCACCCTCGGTGTCTACACTCGGCCCGGTCCCGAAGCCGTCGCCCACCTCACCGACAACCAGTTCGACAGGCGCTGAGCTAGGCGTCACCCACTTTCTGCGGCTGCTGCCATCAGGACAGTTGCGGCCTCGACCCACCGGGCGAGGACACTGACCGACGCCAGATACTCCATAGCGACCTGCGCTTCGAGTGGGCGGGTCGTGTGCGCCGCCCAATTCGTGGCCGCCGCCGTCACAGCCCATCCCAACCACTTCGCCCCACACCCACAGATGATCTGCTGTAACTGACGGAAACCCTGGGGTCAGGCCTCGGGGGAGGGGTAGTAGACGAGGTCGAGGACTGCGGCCACCTCAGCGGCCTCCGGGGTCGGGGGCGAGACCGGGTCGTGCTGTCCACGCATCGTGTGGCAGAGGAAGGTGAGTACACGGTCCGCTGCCGTCGAGGCGTCTTCTGCATGGCCGTGTGGGGGGCGGGGCCGGTGTATCGGGATGTATCGCTCGTGGAACCCCGCGGGTTTGGTGCACCAGTCGGGGCTGGCGTGGGTCATGTTCAGCAGGGCTGCAGAGAACATGTCGACCCGGAGTCCGTAGAATGGCACCGTCCTTTCGGCGATCAGGGTGGGTTCGGGTCCGAAAGCGGCGTACGCTTTGGCCAAGGCTTCGAAGCTGTCGATGGTGCGAGCAGCGAAGGACCGGAAGGCGTCCTTGTCGGCGAAGCGCAGCACGGTCATCGCCGCCAGTGACATCTCCCACACGGCGGAAGGGAGTTCGGGCGGTGCGGGTGCCGCCACCGCCGTGGCGTAGACGTGGACGGCTTGTTGCAGATCCCGCAGAGCGCAGGTATCGACGTCAATTACGAGACGCAAGATTTCGAGGCTGCGCGGATCCGCCGCCTGGGTAAGTCCCGCCTCTTGGAGGGCGTTGGCGAAGAAATCGGCGGTGTCGGTCTGGGTTATGGCGGGGAGGGCGATGTGAACATCCGCCAAGCGGCGCAGATACCCGTCGGCGTTGAACCGTGGACCGTAAACAGACCGCACCACCTCACACAGTTCCCTGCGGTTGACACCGACGATCACCACAACCCCCTCGACGGCAAACAGATGGTGGATATCCGACAACGCGTCCAGTACGTAGCTGGGGGGGCACCGGTCGAGTTCGTCGATGACCATGACCAGCCGTCTGCGTTCAGCCGCCGCTGACTCCAAAGACTCGCGGATCGAGTCGGCCGCCCGACGCTGTTCTTTCCACGAGTCGTAACGGGGGTCCGGCACCGCGGCCTGGAGCGCGGTGGCCAGACGGACTCTCGCATCCGCGAGGCGACCGGCGGCGGGGTCGGTGAGGCCTAGCGAGAGAGCACCAAGAAGGTCGAGGGCTGGCCGCTGCGTGTGCTGCGCCGCCCAAGCGTCGAACTCGACCACGGTCTCGCCCCGGTTCCGCAGGTCGGCCGCGCACATCCGCAGGAAGACTGTCTTGCCAGACCCCCAGGGCCCATCGACCATCACGGTGGCCGGCCCAGCCATAGTCACGATCCTGTCTGACAGTCCCCTGACCTGGGTTTCGCGGCCCAACAGATCCTTGGCGAACGGGTCCGCGTCGTCGGCGTCGAACGGTGGAGGCCGAACACGGCGGTCCCCTTTGAGTGGGGTATCGGCCACATGGGTGTCTGTCTTCTGGTTCCCCTGTACGTAGGTCTTGAGGAGCACATCGGGGATGCCCTGGCCTTGAGAATGGACCAGCGCTCCGGATGCGGCGAGCCCGACGCATCCCTGTGCGACCGTCACCGCCGAAACGTAGGAAGCGGTAAACGTCCAGGACAACACGGCGAGGTCGACCCACGGGGTAAACACGAAGGACATCACAAGTGCCCGCAACCCCACCCTCCAGAGCAGGGCAGACCCGCCTTTGGGAGCCGACACGACCCGTCCGCCAGGGTGCCAAAACTCAAAGGCGAGGCCACCCACGAAGAAAAGGGAGGAGACGACACGCAGCGCCGCTACCAACGACAGGCCGCTGTTCGTCAGCGCTACCCCAGCAGGGATGGCCAACAGCAACCCGCCCCCCCAGAAGACCGCTACTCCCGCGACCCGCCACAGAACGCGACGGTAAACATCCCGGACCGGTGCTTCCGGGTCGAGCGGCTGGGGCAGGACCAAGGCATAGAGCATTTGAACCGACCCGGCGAGCACCGCCCCGACACCGGCAGCTAGATACCGAGGAGAGGTCGTGTAGCCCAGACGGAACGGGTTCGGCCACTTGCCTACCCCTAGGATCCCGTCGAAATCGCAGCGGACGAGACAAACGACCTCGCCCTCTCCGAGGGTTAGGTAGGCGAGGGTAAGAGACACCGTTGCTAGTGCCACCAGAAAGAACAACCCAACGAGTCGGAATGGCCGTTCCTCCCGGTCGGGTCCGAACAGGGCGACTCGCCTCGGAAGGTCGGCTGCATACCCGAACCTGAACACTATGATTAGTCCGACAGGGACTAGAGCGGCGACGAGCGCATCCCGCGTTGGCCCCACAGGCCGCCCGTCGACGAACACGTAGGCGGCTAGTGCGACGGGCACCGTCAAGCCGAGGACACTTACGACATTCCGGTACCCGTGCCTTCCGAAAGTCGATGGGGGGCCTGCCATACCTCCAGGGAGGCTACCCCGCGGCGGTGCGCTACCTTCAGGCAGGCGTCCCATCCGTGTTGCTGTACGCTGCCAGACTCCGGGGATGGCCGACTACTGCGTAGACGGCGCATGTTGCCCGCTGGTCTTGTAGCACAAGCCCACTTTTGCAGTCGCCTAGCCGTGCCGGCGGGTGCCCATGTTCCCGGTTCCTTGGCTAGAATGGGGGTACCCACCGAGAGTTACCGCAATGGCTCCGCTCACAATGTCAGACACCAGCGTTACCACCGTTAGGGGTCTACCCGTGAACCCCGGCTACAGGTACCTGACCGCGGCCGATCTGCCACCGCTGATGGTGGTCCCGGATCCCCGCGGCTCCTACCGCTACCCGCTGTTGCAGTTCATAGCCGACTGGAACCGGGCCCCGGACCAGGCAGCGCTGATAGCGGATGTCCCCACCTATGACGGTGACGATCCCTTGTTGCTGCCCTCCATCGCCGTGATCGTCCATGCTCTGGCTGAGCGTGCCGGTGTGCCCATCCCCGAGTGGGTGTACGCCCACCGGGCTCCCCATGAGGTGGTCCTGTTCGTCCCCGACCATTACCGGGCGTACCGGCAGTGGCTTATAGAGCGGTCACACCCGTTGTCGGCGTACCACCGGGTGCATATCCACCCCAGGTTGTTGGACAAAGGCACTACCGACTGGTGGCTGCCCTGGGACTGACCCCCGACGGGGCCTCATCAGATGAACAGCTGACCCCGGACCAGCTCCTGGCCTTGTTCGGTGCTCTGGACCGGGAGCTGGTCTGGACGTGCGGTGTGTTGCCCGAGGCGTTCGAGCTGCTGGTGGTCGGCGGGGCCGCGGTTGCGTTGCAGTGGCACCCGGGTCGTCTCACCAAGGACGTCGACGTGGTGTCAGAGGGTCTACCCGAGAGTCTGTGGAAGGCAGCAGAGCGGGTAGCTGAGGGGTGGGGCGTGCAGCCGGATTGGCTTAACGACGCCGCCAAGATCGGAGCACTCTCCAGGCAGGTGACCGCCAACCCGACACTCCTCTACAGCGGTCGGAACCTTCGGATCCACGGAGCCAGCGCCCGCTATGTCCTGGCGATGAAACTCGTCGCTGGACGACAGCAGGACTTGGACGACCTACCGCCCCTTCTGGCAGCGGCCGAGTTCGAGGGCTACGACGAGGCCCTAGAGTGGTTGACCAGAGCGCACTCCCACCGCCAGATCCCGGTAGCTGCCCAGTACATCCTCGCCGGCGCTTGGGAGGAACACGCTTCCCACCCGCACTTGGCGGTCTGCCCCACTCCCGGCGCTTCATGGGGGTGGGGGCTTGAGCTGCGCCAACCAGGTCGCGTGCCGATCACAGGGGGGGCGACGTACCCGACACAGGCCGACGGCCAGGCGGGAGGCGGTTTCATCCTTGAGATCGTCACGAACCACCACTCGATACGTTTCGAGGAGTGGGCGCAGGGATGGGAGTACGAAAGTTCCGTGCCGGGCGACAATCGCGTAGTACTGCGGCCGGTGCCCCAGGTAGACGGCTGGCTTCTTCGGGCCTACCGACCCGATGGCCAGACCGTGGCACGGTCGCCCCTATACCCGACTCACCAGGATGCTCACAGCGCTCAGCGCTTCCTGCAGAGAGTCAGCGCAGCGACGGCCGACCCCAAGCGGCGGGCGGCGCTCCGGCAGTGGGCTGTCCCCGGCTGCGGATGTCGCAGCCGGGGCCGGTCGTGTCACCACTACGGGAAGCGTTCCGCTCCACCAGCCAACCCGGTCACGGTCGGGGTCCGCCCGCATCGGGAGTCTCCGCAGGGATGGGAACTCGTCGTTCGTGGCGATGACGGCTCACCGCTGCAGGTTTCGGACCCTTATCCCTCCGAGGCCGACGCTGTAGACGCACGTGACTTCGCTCTCCGTGTCGTCAACGGCGAGTACCCGATCCGGTTCGAGGGGTGGAACCCTTGGGAGTGGCAGGACGCCCCCGGCTATGTGCCACCATCCGTCGAGGACGCCGCGGTGACAGTCCGGGTCGTGGTCCCCCCACCTTCGGTCCCGGACGACTGGCGGTTGGAGGCCCACCGGTCCACCGGCTATGTGGTGGCCACGTCCCGCCCTTATCCGGCCTACCGGTCAGCGGACGGTGCCTTGGACTTCGTGGGGGCGCTGTCCGCACTCGCCGGTGACCCGCAACGCACCGGACGGATCAGACACACGACCCGCCCCGACGACCGGGTATGCGCCTGCCAGACGCTGGGGGCGCACTGTCTTCACTACGAGATCGAAACCCCCGACGACCGGGGCTCCGACCGCGACGACCGGGGGTTGTCCCTCGGTTTCTAACCCGGCCGGCTTGTAGCGGAGTTGAGGGCTTCGAGGACAGCGGCCTGGTGGCGGTTGGGGATGGCCAGGCCGGATTCCCACCGTGACCATTCTGCTGCGTTGGTGCCGGCTCGTTGGGCTGCTTCGGCTTGGGTGAGTCCAGCCCGGCGGTCTCCGCTCGATCCGGTTCGGGCGGGCATCCGAGTGCATGGCCACGCTCTCCCGGCCCTCACAACGCCTCCTAGCCCTTTCGGTTACGTTGGGTAACGTTCCGCCTCCCGTTTCTGGGGCTGCAGGGCCGTTTCCGTCGGAAACGGGAAAGGGGCTGGCGGTGTGTCGTCGGCCGTGTCGTCTGGAGCGGCCCCCGGGCCCTCCGACGGCCGCTGTTTCAGCCGAGGACGGGTGGGAAGCGGAAGGGCTGGCCGTTGTGGGCGGTGGCGAAGCTGTCGAACAGCGACGCCGGCGGTGGTTGGGATTCGGTGAGTAACGCGCCGATCCATCCTTCGACGTGGCCGAGATCGCTGTGTTTGATAGTGCCGATCGTGTCGAGGTGGTGGTGGAGGCAGGGCGGATTCAATTGGTGGTCGCAACACTTCGTGAACCGCCCCGGGTTTGCCGGAGAGTGTTTTACTTGACACCAGCTACCTGGGCTGGGGTGTGTTCGAGATGGTAGTTGGCCTCCCTTTCTGCTGGTGGTATGTCCCCGATGGGCTCTAGGAGCCGACGGTGGTTGAACCA
>JAPOQZ010000124.1 GCA_026710435.1 bacterium
CAGACACAGGCTGAACCACAAGTAGTGGCATGAGCACATGGAGAGCCGGATGCAGTGGAAGTTGCACGTCCGGTTCGGAGGGCGGGCCGGGGAAACCCACCAGCCGCAAGGCAGGAAGGGCGCCCCGGTCCGACCCCTACACCTATGTTCCGACCTGGTCGGGCTTAGCGTATACAGCGTTCGTTGTCGACGCCTATTCGCGGTTCATCGTCGGCTGGCGAGTGTCGAGCAGTCTACGAACCGACCTGGCTCTCGACGCCCTCGAGCAAGCACTCTGGCTCGGCGACCAGACACAGCCTCCCCCGAGGGCACGAACCGCAGGCTTTTGAGCCATTTGCGCTACCAGACCTTGGACTGGGCAGACGACGACCGCCAACTGGCCTATGTTGTGGGCGGCGAGTACTTAGGAACTCGACGGACACCGGCCGGGCTCCTTTGTTGTAGATGTTGAAGATGGGACTCCCCGCCGGCTCGCCGACGCGATCGACCCCTACGGAGTCGGGCTCACATGGCTTCCGGACGGCGAGACTCTCTACTTCGCAGCTTGGGAAGTAGGCGAGTGACCAAGAGGAGCCGCAACCCGGTTGGCCCGAACCGTGCGACGTGGTAGACCGGTGTGGCAGGTGAGGAAGGGGACCGTGCATGTCCAGCAGAGAATCGATCCTCCCGCCGGTGGGCGCACGCTTGGCGCTCGTCCCAGGCCATGCGGATACGGAGACCTTCCGGGGTCGCACGCAGGCCGGGCCCCTGGACCGCCGGCACGCGACGGTCCTGATTTGCCCGGATTGAACAGCTGGGACTCCGCGCGTTGAGCTACCCGGTCGATCCCTCCCTGGTCCCGGCGAGCGCCGGGAATCGAGGTGTTCTGGTTTGGCGGCTGGGAACTCCCATGTCTGTACTGTCGTCGGCGCCGGTTGGCGGTGGACTGGGCATGGTGGAGTGGGTCCTGAATATCGGGGTCGGATCGGACTATGACCGCACCGACCTCTCCGACCACGCCCGGGAGGTGACGGCTGAGTTGGATCTTCGTGGGACGGGAGTGGCGATGTTCACCGCGGTGGACCTGACCCGCCGGCAACGCCGCTCTTCCGATGGGTTGACGGTCGATGCCACCGTAGGGATCAGCCATCCTACTTGGGCCGCCGAAACGCCTGCGACGGGGACGCCGGCGGCGGGGGCACGATCAATCTCGTGGTCCAACTGCCGATTGGACTCGACCCGGGGGCGGCAGTGAACGCGGTGATGACAGCCACAGAAGCCAAGACCCAGGCATTGACAGCTCGCGGGGTGAACGGGACCGGGACCGCCACCGACGCGATCACGATCGTGTGGCCCACCGGGGCCCCGACGGAGCGGTTCGCCGGTCCGCGGTCAGGGTGGGGGTCGCGAATCGCCCAGGCCGTTTACCAGGCAGTGTGGGCGGGAGCCGGACCAAGGGACTGATCCCGCCCGTAACGGTGATCGAGACATGTCTCTCGGGTCTCTCGGGCATGCCGTGTCATGGACCGAGCCGACAGCGTGGCATCCATGAGGACCCACGATCCGCTCGCCGTCAGCCAACATGGACATCCGGTTCATATGCGAGTCAGAGATGCGGTACCGTCGACCCCTCCCCCAAGATTGTCGACAGCGCGCCGTGGTGCGTTCGACCGTCGATGCTCGGGAATCGTTGCAGATGAGGGCGGAAGGATTGAGATCGGACGGTCGGCTTGGCCTCGACCAGGCCGCCACCTGGTTCTGCACGATTCGGAGGGTGCAGCCATGAGGGTGGTGCTCTGCCCGGTCACTGCCGGCGGCGGGACAGCACCATGTTCAACCCAGCGCCGGCGAGCAGGCCCATCGCCAGGAGATACAGCCACAGCAGCAGGCTCAGAGCGCCGCCCAACAAACCGAACACCGCGTTCACGCCGCTGGAGGCCAACTCGAGGTAGGCACCGAAACCTGCCGACACGACCAACCACCAGCCGGTTCCCACCACCGCACCCGGCAACTCCCGCCACCACGGCGCCAGCCTGCGGGCGCCGACGTGGTAGACGGAGGTGGCCCACAAGACCACAACTGTGAACACCACAGGCCAGCGCAACCACCCCCAAGCCGTGGTAAACACCGAGCCGGCCCCCAGACGGTCGGCTACCTCCTCGCCGCCGCCCAGCAAGGGACCGACCACGACCATCGTGGCAACCAGCGCAGCCACCAGGATCGTGGAAGCCGTCAGGCCGACACCCAGAACGCGAGTGGACAACCAGCTTCTGGGCTCGTCGTGGTCATATGCCACGTCCAGAGCGCGGACCACACCGACGAACCCCCGCGACGAGGCGTACATCGTCAAGACGACTCCAACCGTGATCAGTCCTGCATTCGAGCGGTCGAAGAGCTCCGCAATGGTCGAGCGCAGCGTGTTGTCGGAACCGAAGATCTCATGTACCTGGTCGAGTAGCCATTGCTCGGTGTCGCCAGCCGCGCCTTCGCCGATCACCACGTCCAGCGAGCCGAGCGCGGCGGCGAACACCACCACAGCCGGGAACAGCCCCAGAAGCGCGAAGAAGGCGATCTCAGCCGACAGCCCACCCACCCGAGCCCTCGACCACTCAAGGTAGAACTGCTCCGCGAAACGTACGACCTGACGTCCCGATCTGCGGAACTGTGGCTGTGTGATACGGCCCATGCCAGCCGATACTACGGCTGGTGACCGGGGACTTGAGCAGGCCGGTAGGACACACCTCGAGCGTTCGCCTCGGCATGCGAGCGGTCGAGCGGCTACTCGGGGCGGTTGACCAGGTGGGTGGCGGCGTTGTCGAAGTGATCGAACAGGGCGGCCCGGATATGTGGCGGGAGCGGGCTGGCGGTGCCGTCGGCGAGGGTGGCCGCATCGAGCGAGGCTGTCATGTGTGCCATCCACGCGTCCCGTTCTGCCCGGCCGATGGAGAAGGGCAGGTGGCGCATCCGGAGGCGGGGGTGGCCACGCGTCTCGCTGTAGCGCGGCGGGCCGCCCCAGTACTGGACGAGGAACCCGGCCAGGCGCTCCCGGGACTGGCGCAGGTCCTTCGGGTACATCGGTCGTAACAGGGGATCGCCCTCCACCGCGTCGTAGAAGCGGTCGACCAGATCGTCGAAGAACCTCCGGCCCCCCACCGCCTCATACACGGTAGGAGGTGCGTTCATTGCCTCACGCAGCGCCCCGAGGAGGATCACCCCCTCCTGCCGGCCCTCGGTACTGCTTGTGCTGTCCGGCTCGCTCACGTTGCCCAGCCTAGGAGGGTGCTGAGCAATCCACCAGCGGCCTGCCAACCGCCGGTAAAATGCCTGGGCCGGCGGGCGGCAGGCCCGAGCAATCGTCATTGTTCAGCACTCTCCTGGTGTCCCCGAGTATCTATTTCGGTTACGTTTGGAATAGCGGTGTCGTAACAAGAGGGAGGTTCTGTCACAGGCCAATCGCATACTGGTGGGTAACCGCAAAGCACCAAGCGGTCCGTGTTTGGGTACCGACCGGGCCGGGCTGGGATCAAGCCGACCGTACGACCCCCGGGCAGGGGTATGGCGGGACGCGTTTCGGCGCCGAGGAGGCGGCGGCCGGGGGTGGGTTCCCGCCGGAGGCAACAGGTCCGGTGGTTTTCGCGTTCTCGGGACCCCGGGCTAGTGGTCCGGCAGGGGTGAGTGTCTCAATCAGTGAATCTGAGAATTAGGACATTGGGAGCTTCCTCGTGGACCCATCAACTTCGGGTCGCACCTCCGGGGTCTGCTACGCCGTCGAAGGCCCGACGATGACTGCTCACCAGGACCGGCTACCGTGGGGGGCATGGCAGACATCTACACGGACGATCCTTCCCATCTCGTGTTGAGCGGTCTCGTGGACCAACCAGAACGTTACGGCCTGGAACAACTTCGTGTCCTGGGATGGCGGGAGGACGGCTCCGATCGCGTGGTCGTCCCCCTGCGGCCCGTGATCGAGCGAGCCCGGCCATCTCGCGCCGCCACGCATGTCACAGCGGCCAGCGCGGATGGCGCCTACACCGCATCAATACCGTTGCCCGAAGCGCTTTCGAAGGGAGAGCTGCATCTGGAAGCGAGGGACGCGAAGGCACCGATCCGGCTCCAGGTCCCCGGCGGTATGACCCTCTGCTGGAACGTTAAAGGCTTGGGTCGACTGAAGGTCACGGACGGACCGGAACCGGACAGCCTCCCGGAGGTTCTTACCCACTGATGGCGCAGAACGAGGGGACGGCCTTCGCCCGCCTCTTCTCGCAAAGGCGGATTGAACTTGACCTGTCCGTAGTCGACATAGCGGTCCGCACCGGTCGCCCGATCGAGGTGGTGGTGGCCTGGGAACGGGGCGGGGCGGTTCCCGATACGGCTGAGATCCCGCAGGTCGCCGAGACCCTGCGGCTTCCCAAACCCCTCCTGAAGGAGGCGGTCCGGAGGGTAAGCGAGTACCGGCAGGGCATCCCGGCTATCGATCTGCCTATCGAATCCGGGACGTTCCCGACCGACGAACCGGTGGTCGATGAGACACCACCTGCTGACCTGGCGCCCGAAGCCTCGTCCCCCACCTCAGCCAACAAGGCACTTGCGGCGCTCGGCGTCGCCCTGGACACTTTGGGGAACATGTTCGCCGACCTGCGGCAGTCCATGGGGAGAAGGCGCCGGATCGCCCGAGCGCCCGTTGACCAGCCCTCCTACATGGAGGACCGCCGGCAACTCGTCAGCTACCGGCTGCGAATGGTCTTCACGGTCGCCGGCGTGACCGCGCTCACGCTGGTACTTCGCTGGTCCCTCACCGGCCTCGGTTCGGCCATCGCCGATCTCTGGGGTGCTCTGACCGGCGCTCTATGAGTGCGTCCTAGGTTTCAAAGTTCCTACTCGGCGGCTAGAGTTGCCCCTACCAGAGAAAGGAGGTGGTCCGGCTTGTTAGACAGTTCGTATAGGACTCTGGAGGTGGCCGAGCGCTAGCGGCCCCGAGGTCGCTTCCGGGAACTGCTCTCATGAATGGTTACCCGGATAGGTGGCGACTTCACCTCGGACCACCGAGTCTATCCGCCCGCATGCTGGTCCTCATGCGGCATCGACGATGGGACGAAAACGCCCACCGATGAAGTGCGGAGAGGCGATAACAGTGTCTACCCGTGTCGGGGACCCCTTCGAGGGTCCCCGACTCGCGTCACCGTATCTCTGTTTCGCTTGCGTTCGGGGCTTGATGAGGCGAACCCGAACCGGCCGCGGTTACGAGAGGCCTGTATCTGTCACATGCTCGTTGCACAATGGTAGATAGCCGTATACACCAGCGGTTCGTTTCCGGTGTCGAGCGGACCGCGGCGAGGGTTCATATTGTCCGGAACCGGCCCACACAGGGGATAGAAGGTCGCGTCCGTGACCCTTGGAGGTGGCGGCGGGGGTGGGAGCCCAAGGGGAACGACGCCTTCGGGCGGTTTTCGCGTTCTCGGGGCTCACCGGTGGGGGAGATAGCCCGCTTTTCTGAGGAACTTCCGACTCGGGACACCAAGTGACCACGGAAGGGTCCGCGCACCGGGCTTCCGGCTACCCGAAGACGACTTCCCGGGGTCAGATCTCGAATCCGTGGTCGGCGAGCCACCCGTCGTTCCAGATCTTCGACAGGTAACCTCGGCCGGAGTCCGGGATCAGAACGACAACAAGTCTCGAGGAGTCCTCGGCGGCGACCTCAAGGGCTGCATGAACCGCCATCCCCCCCGAACCTCCCACTAGCAGCCCCTCCGTCTCCGCCAAGCGGCGGGTCGTCTCGAAGGACCGGTGATCGTCGACCATTATGTAGCGGTCCACCAGGTCCCGGTCGAGGGTTTCGGGCCAGAAGTCCTCGCCCACTCCTTCGACCCGGTACTGATGTATGTCCTCCTCGGAGGGCGCCGTATAGATGGAGCCTTCTGGATCCGCGCCCACCAGTTCCACTCCGGGCTTCCGCTCCCGCAGGTACCGGCCCACCCCACTGATCGTTCCGCCGGTCCCGACTCCCGCCACGAACACATCCACGGCGCCGTCCGTCTGCTCCCAGATCTCCGGTCCCGTGGTCAGGTAGTGGGCCTCCGGATTGAAACGGTTGGAATACTGGTCGGGACTGTATGCACCTTCTATCTCTGCGGTCAGGCGCCGGGCCACCCCGTAATAGGAGTCCGGGTCTTCGGGCAGGAGGTCGGTCGGGGTCACGATCACCTCTGCACCGTAGGCACGCAGGAGGTCGATCTTCTCGGGAGCAACCTTGTCGGGTACGGTACAGATCACCCGGTACCCGCGCACCGCTCCCACCATGGCCAAACCGGCGCCGGTGTTGCCCGAAGTGGGCTCGATGATCGTGCCGCCGCTACGCAGCAGACCCATCTGCTCGGCGCGGTCGACCATGTTCACCGCTATCCGCTCCTTGACGGAACCGGCCGGGTTCATGTAATCGACCTTGGCGACGAGATTGCCCGGCCTGTGCAATCGTGACAAGCGAACCAGCGGGGTGCCTCCCACCGCGTCGATGGCGCTCTCGTGTATCACGAGGGCGGATCGTAGCGGAGACGGCGCGACGCCGGGCACCCTACAGAAGGGCCAGCATCTCCTCGACGGAGGCGACGGGCGCCTGACAGACTCCACGCTCGCAGACGTATGCGAGCGTCTCGCCCTCCCGGTAGCGGCCTCGCAGGACCGGCACGGTCTCCTCGAGACCGGTCGCCGGCGCCACCAGGACGTTCGGGCGGTATCCGTTGGCTAGCGTCCCCGCCCATCGGAGAGCGTCAGGACCACTCACGGCCACCTCTCGGTAGCCCAACTGCGAAGTGGCGAGAACGGCGAGGAGGTGACCCATCGCGCTGGGGGCTGCTTCGAGGAGACGGTCCCCGGACCGGAGAATCTGCTCGAAGCGGTCGTGGTAGTCGAAGTCCCCGGTGAGGTGGCCCATCATCAGGTAACACTCCGCGGCCAGGGAAGCCCCCGAAGCGCTCGGATTGTCCTGTTGGTCGGGCGGACGCACGACCAGGTCGGAGGCGCCGGAGGCACTCGCTAGTACGACACCTCCCGGACCCCCGAAGTGGCGTTCCAAGAGGTCGACGATATCTGCTGCCGCCTGGAACCACTCCGCCTCCCCGGTGGCCTGGTACAGCTCGAGCAGGCCGAGCGTGTAGGCAGCGTGGTCATCGAGGAATCCCGCCACCGTCGACAATCCGTTGCTCCAGGTCCGGGCGAGAAGCCCGTCGGAGCGGCGCATCACATCCAGCACGAACCTGGCGTTGGCGCGTGCCGCGTCCAGGTAACGGCGCTCGCCCAGCACCGCACCGGCGACGGCCAGCGTTCGCAGCGCCAGCCCGTTCCAGGCCGTGATGATCTTGTGGTCGAGGCCCGGCCGGATCCTCGTGTCCCGCCGCGCCAGCAGCCGGGTCTTGGCCCGGGCCAGGGTCGCCTCCATCTCGTGGCCGGCCAGCCCGAAGCGCTCAGCGACCGCCGCGGCCGGAGCAGCCTCATGCAGAACGTTAAGCCCCTCGAAGTTGCCCTCAGCAGTCACCCCGAAGTAGGCGGCGGCCGGCGGGCCGTCGTCGCGACCCACGACCTCGTGGAACTCGTCGTGACCGAACACGTAGAACTTGCCCTCCACTCCCTCCGAGTCGGCATCCTCGGCAGCGAAGAAGCCACCCCCCGGATGGGCCAGATCCCTGAGCATGTATTCGATGGTCTCGACCGCCACCTGCCGGAACAGCGTCTCGCCCGTCACCTGCGCCGCCCGAAGGTAGAGGCGGGCCAGGTCGGCATTGTCGTAGAGCATCTTCTCGAAATGGGGAACCAACCAGACGCGATCGACCGCATAGCGAGCGAACCCGCCCCCCAGATGATCCCTGATCCCTCCCAAGGCCATTCGCCTCAGGGTCGTTGCGAGCATGGTCGGCGCCTCCGGAGCCCAATCCAGTCCTGCGATGCGGGTTAGGAACTCAAGGGTCGGGGCCTGGGGGAACTTCGGAGCACCGCCGAGACCTCCGTACTCCGGGTCGAAGTGCTGGGCTAAGGCGCGGTAGGCAGCGACCACGCGTCCCCGCCCCGGAAGGCGGTCTGCGGGCGGAAGCAACTGGCCGATCCTCCGGGTCAGTTCGGTTGCCTGTTTCTGCACGTCCGCGCGGCGGTGCGCCCATGCATGGCAGATCGCTTCCAGTACCCGCCGGAAACTCGGCATGCCGTGCCGATCGACATCGGGAAAGTAGGTTCCCGCGAAGAACGGCTCTCCCGCTGGGGTGAGAAAAACCGTCATGGGCCACCCGCCCCGACCGGTCATGGCGTGGACGGCGTCCATGTAGATCGAGTCGACATCGGGCCGCTCCTCGCGGTCGACCTTCACCGAGACGAAGTTCCTGTTCATGAAGCCGGCCGTTGCCTCATCGTGAAAGGATTCCCGCTCCATGACGTGGCACCAGTGGCAGGTCGAATAGCCCACCGACAGGAGAATCGGCCTTTCGGTCCGGCGTGCGACAGCGAAGGCCTCCTCGCCCCACGGATACCAGTCCACCGGATTGTCCCGGTGCTGGATCAGGTAGGGCGACAGGCCTGCGAGGTCGAGGTCTCTCAGCAAGGTCACGGTTTGAATCTCGGGTAGTGGATCGGCACCTCTGGATCGATGACAACATGATACGTTTACGAACCGTCTCTGCCACCCGGACCCGGACCGATAGCGAGAAAGCAGGCTCCAGCAAGAAAAAGGGAAGAAAATCTCCAGATAGGGCGTTGAAGGAGTGAGTTCTCGCGTAATTTGTAGTGTTGCTGCCGGTCTATCATTAACGGCACGCCCTGCCGGATTTGTCGCAGGGCGGGCCGGGTGCGCTCAGGACAGCATCCGGAACGGACGGAGGTCTGGCGGAGCCGCCAATCCCTCTCCGCCGGTCCGGCCTCTGAGGTGCAACCGGCAGCTACGCAGGAATCCGCCTCGAAGGCGGTGCGGCCGGTAGGACCGCCACAGAGGTGGTCAGCAAGAATCGGCTCGGGAAACGTGGAAGGATCCCAATGGTTGTTGCCAACCGGACTAGGCAGAAGCCTCTCAAAACCGTGGACGCGCGCACCAAGCGGGCGCGCGACCGCAACCGTAACAAACTGACCGACGAGAGGGGCCGGCTCACCACCGATCTGGTGAGCCAGTACCTGGCCGCGATAGGAGAGTACGAACTCCTCACCGCCGAGCAGGAGGTGGAGCTGGCCCAGATGATCGAGTCCGGGCAGGAGGCAGCGGCACGCCTGGAAGACGGCGGTTTCGAGAGTCTCAAAGAGCAGTTCACTCTGGAACGCAAGATGAACAAGGGCAGGGAAGCCAAAGACACCTTCCTCACCGCCAACCTGCGCCTCGTCGTTGCCAATGCCAGGAAGTACGCCAACACCAACGGCATCGACTTCCTCGACCTCATTCAGGAAGGAAACCTGGGACTCATCCGGGCCGTGGAGAAGTTCGACTGGCGTAAGGGTTTCAAGTTCTCCACCTACGCAACCTGGTGGATCCGCCAGGCCATCACGCGAGCCATCGCCGACAAGTCCCGTACGGTCCGCATTCCGGTCCACCTTCACGACACCCTCGCCGCAGTTCGCGCCGCTCAGGCGAGCCTCAAGGCAGAATTGGGAAGAGACCCGAAACCGGCCGAGATAGCCGAGGAGGCTGGTGTCAACCTGGACAAGGTGGAACTGGCCCTGAGCGTTTCCGACACCGCGTCCCTGGAGAAACCGGTCGGAGAGGACGGAGCGCAGCTGGGGGACTTCATCGAGGACCAGGATGCCGCCGACCCGGTGCGCATCACCGAGGACATCGACGTTTCAGAGTGCCTCCGCCGGTCGATCGCTCGCCTTCCGCTGCGCGAAGGGCGTATTCTGGCCCTTCGCTACGGTTTCCTCGACGGTGTGCCGCGCACTCTCGAGGAGATCGGAGAAGAGTTCAACCTCACCCGGGAGCGCATACGCCAGCTCGAGAAGCTCGCCCTGTGCCGGCTGCGCCATCCCTCATTCGGGATCCGCGAGCAGGACCTTATCTGAACCTACCGGGAGTATCTGAACATCTCCCACCGCCTGTCTCCCACGCCCCCGCGCCCAGTGCAAACCACCGCATGGAGAATCGGGGTTAACCTTCCCACACGTGGCCGTCGGGGAAGAAAGCACCCCACACGAACCAGAACTCGTTGCGGTGAACCGCTACCTGGAGCCGGCTGCCTACCAGGGGTCCGCTGATCGCCTCGCCCAGCAGGGTCCATTCCGAGGAGGTCTCCCGGTCTCTGAACAGGTCCCCTTCCTTGGTGAAGGAAAGCTCCCGGCTGTCGACGGTGCGCAGGTACGCGATGCCGGTGCCTACGACCCTCCCCTCGCTTACCTGCCGGGTGTCGAGCGCGTCGGCGGTGTCACCGCCCCAGAAGACCGCCACCGGCACGCCCCCGACAGTGTCGTTGACAGCACCCAACGCGGAAATGAGGGGGAACGGATAGGCGGTGGCGGCGCCTCCCTCTGTCACCCCCACCACCCGATCCAGAGCCCGGTACCGCGGGTCGATCTCCCCGGTGTAGAAGGGATAGGGGACCTGCCGGCTGGAGTAGCCGACGTAGGGGTTGGAGACGTAGGGAATCCCGGCACCGCTCTCGCGGGCGAGCGAGACCCCATCGGGGTAGGAGGCTGCGAAGTCGCCGAAGGAGACGATCGCTGTGGGTAACGGGGCCAGCACCGCGCCCGTGGCGGCGCCGACGATGGCTTCGCCGGTGACCTGCTGCCACAGCGATACGGTCCGGTCGTCCCACATGACGAGGTCGGAGAGGCGCAGCAGACCCGAGACTCCGAGCCGGATCACCTCACCGTCGACCCGCCGATCAAAGGTGAGCGCGGTGTTGCACAGCGGGCAGTACGTGACCGCCACAGGAACGCCACCGATCTCGTCGTTCACGATCTCGTGGCGGTGCAGGATGCCCAGCGGATAGAAGCGGGTCTCCCCGCCGAGCAGCACGAGAACGCCCGGAACCCGGTCGTCCAGCCATTCGGATGCCGCGCTGACAGACTCGAAGACCGGATTGTCGATCGGGGGAATGGCATCGCGCGGATCGATCATCTGGATGCCCAGCAGGAGTTCCCGAAGATCAATCGAACTGGTTCCCCAGTCGGTGGGCCAGGAAGCCGTTACCTGCCTCACCAGGGGGTCCAGTTGGTCGGTGGGATCAATACCGGCCGGGGTCGTACCGCTGCTCGTATCGATCGTCCCGGTGGTGGACGTGGCAACCGCCTCGGCTTCCGGGGTGGGAACGGTGGATGTAGCAACCTGCGTGCCGGGTGGAAGCGTCTCGGACGGAGTGGCCACCGTATCCGCCGGGCCTGCGTCAGTTGCCGGACTGGACTCGGGCACGGGGGTGGCGGCGGTGCTGTCGCTCGCTTCGTCGCCGCACGAGGCGGCGGAGACCGCCACTAGAAATAGCACCGATACGAACACCAAGGACCGGATTACCCCGGCAGTTCGGGTGTTTGGAGGCTCGTGCATAGACGGGGACAGCCTACGCCGCCCGCAGGACTATGGATCAGAACTATGGATACCGCTGCCGACCGGGTGTCGGGTGAGGTGACATGCAGTCGAGGCTGAGCTCCCCCCGCCCGGTCCTCCACACGGCGCCGGACCATGCGCCTCCGGCGTCTAGGAGGGTGCCGAACAATGACGAGCCGAACAATGACGATTGCTCGGGCCTGCCGCCCGCCAGCCCAGGCATTTTGCCGGCGGTTGGCAGGCCGCTGGTGGATTGCTCAACACCCTCCTAGTGTCCTGTATCTCTGTTTCGCTTGCGTTCCGGGCTTGATGAGCCGAACCGGAACCGACCAACGCCACGAGCGGGCTGTATCTGTCATAGGCTCGTTGTACAATGGTAGATAGCCGTATACACCGGCGGTTCGTTTCCGACGTCGAGCGGACCGTGGCAGGGTTCATACTGTCCGGAACCGGCGCGCACAGGGGATAGAAGGTCGCGTCCGTGACCCTCGGAGGTGGCGGCGGGGGTGGGAAACCCAAGGAAAGAGGCACCTTCCGGTGGTTTTCGCGTTCTCGGGGTTCGGTGGG